>JBJKRB010000095.1:0-5999 GCA_046704885.1 Thermoanaerobaculia bacterium
TCGAGAACCAGCAGCGCGCCCTCGCGGCCCTGCACAAAGCGGTCGAGAACGAGACGACACCCGAGGGACGGTTGCGGGCGATGATCGCGACCGCGAGCCGGGTAATGACCGAGCTCCCCACCCTACCGCGAATCATCTTGCGAGAGATCGCGACCCGTCGTAGCGAAGTTCCTACGCCCGTTCTTCAGGGGATCGGCCAGATCGCCCAGGCGGTCGGCGACATCGTCCGGGACGGCCAGGAACGTGGCGACTTCCGTCCCGTCGAGCCGCTCCTGATGCACTTCCTGCTGGTGGGAGGGATCATCTTTCTCACCGGCTCCGAGCCGATCCGCCGCCAGCTCGTCGCATTGGGAAGGCTCGCCCCCGAGGGGGCGCGGCCTTCGACCGAGCTGACCGAAGCGATCGCCGATCTGGTTCTGCACGGCCTCATGGCAGACAGTGAATCCGCGGCCGGCTCGGCCGGGAAGGCCCAGGCGGCGAGCAGGATCGCGCCGCATGGGAAAGCTCCCGCCGACAAGGCCGATATGAAGGAGGAGTCATGAAGAAGAAGGTGCTCTTCGCCGCCATAGCTCTCGTGCTCGTGGCAACGGTGATCTACGTCGTGAGCCGCGCCAAAGCCGCGGGCCGAGGAAACGGGCTCAAGGTTTCCGGAAACATCGAGGTCACAAGCACCGACCTCGCGTTCAAGATTCCAGGCCGGGTGATCGCCCGCCCGGTCGACGAAGGCGAAGAGGTGAGAAAGGGACAGCTCGTCGCCAAGCTCGACAGCACCGACCTCGAGCAACGGGTCGCGATGCAACGAGCGGAGGTCGAGGCGGCAAGCGCGGCCTTGTCGGAGCTCGAGGCGGGATCGCGCAAGGAGGACATCGCGCAAGCCGCGGCGCAACTCACCGCCGCCCGCGCCGAGGCCGCCCGCTTGGAGAAGGACGAGGCCAGGCAGCGCGATCTCCTCCAACGCCAGGTGATCTCGCAGCGCGAGTTCGACGTCTCGCAGACCGCCCTCGAGACCGCCAACGCGCGGGTCAAGCAGACGCGAGAAGCCTACCTGAGGCTCAAGAGAGGTCCGCGGCGGCAGACGATCGAGCAAGCCCGCGCCCGCCTCGACCAGGCGCACCAGGCTCTGGCCTTGGCCCAGACCGAGCTCGGCTACGCCACCCTGCGCTCTCCCCTCTCCGGCGTGGTGCTATCGAAGAATGTCGAGCCCGGGGAGTTCGTGGCCCCGGGCACTCCGGTGGTGACCGTCGCCGACCTCTCGAACGTATTTCTGCGCGCCTACGTCAGCGAGACCGATCTCGGACGCGTTCAGCTCGGCCAGAAGGCTCGTATCCGCGTCGACAGCTTCCCGGGCAAGAACTTCCCGGGAAGCGTGACCTTCATCTCTTCCGAGGCGGAATTCACCCCCAAGACCGTCCAGACCACCAAGGAGAGAGTGAAGCTCGTCTATCGCATCAAGATCACGATCCCCAACCCGCACCATGACTTGAAGCCCGGAATGCCGGCGGACGCGTGGCTCGAAGAGGCGCACCCGGGGCACTGAGATCATGGAAGAGGCGATCCGCATCGAAGGTCTGACCCGCGAGTTCGGTTCGGAGACCGCCGTTGACGGGCTCACGATGAGCATCCGCGAAGGCGAGATCTTCGGGCTCGTGGGGCCCGACGGGGCGGGCAAGACGACCACCATGCGCATGCTGACCGGGATTCTCGAGCCGACCTCGGGCGACGCCTGGGTGAACGGCATGAGCATCCGCGAGTCTCCCGAGAAGATCAAGGACGAGATCGGCTACATGAGCCAGCGCTTCGGCCTCTACTCCGACTTGACGGTGATGGAGAACATCGACTTCTACGCCGACCTCTACGGGGTTTCGCGCGCCGACCGGCAGAACCGCCTCGACGAGCTTCTCGCCTTCAGCAATCTGACCCCCTTCAAGCGCCGCCGGGCCGGCAATCTCTCGGGTGGAATGAAGCAGAAGCTCGGACTCGCTTGCGCCCTCATCCATACCCCTCGCGTCCTCTTCCTCGACGAGCCCACCAACGGAGTCGATCCGGTCTCGCGCAGAGACTTCTGGCGGATTCTCTACCAGCTGCTGCGCAACAGAGTGACGATCATGGTCTCCACCTCTTATCTCGACGAGGCCGAGCGCTGCAACCGGGTCGGCCTGCTCGATCACGGCAAGCTCCTCGCGTGCGATACACCCGCCAAGGTCAAGACCCTCATCAAACAACAGCTCATCGAGGTCCGGACCTCTTCGAGCCGCCGCGCCGCCCCTCTGCTCGAAGCGCTCGGTGTCGGCGCGGTTCGGGCCTTCGGCGACCGCCTCCATGTCTTGAGCGAGGGCCCTCGCGAAGCGATTCCTCGGATCTCGGCCGCGCTCGAGAGCCACGGAATCTCGGCCCAGGAGATCAAGGTGGTCCCACCCTCGCTCGAAGACGTGTTCATGGCGTTGGTTCCGGAGGAGGAAGAGTGAGCACCGTTCCACCATCCATCGCACCCGGCGCTTCCCCCCCACCGGCCGTCACGCTGCGCGACCTCGAGAAGCGCTTCGGCTCCTTCGTTGCCGTGAACCGCATCAGCCTAGAGGTCGCCAGGGGCGAGATCTTCGGCTTCCTCGGTCCCAACGGCGCCGGCAAGTCGACCACGATCCGCATGCTCTGCGGCCTCCTCGCGCCCACCTCCGGGAGCGCCACGGTGGTCGGCCTCGACGTCGCCAGCGAGGCCGAGCGGATCAAGAGCGAGATCGGCTATATGAGCCAGAAGTTCTCGCTCTACGAGGACCTCACCGTGGAGGAGAACATCGACTTCTATTCCGGGATCTACCGCATCCCCCGCACGCTCAAGGAAGAGCGCAAGCGCTGGGTCCTGGAGATGGCTCACCTCGAGGAGCACCGCAACACGGCCACCGCGCTCCTTCCGGGGGGGTGGAAGCAGCGTCTATCACTGGGCTGCGCTCTCCTCCATGAGCCTCCGGTCCTCTTCCTCGATGAGCCCACCTCCGGGGTCGATCCCATAAGCCGGCGCAGTTTCTGGGAGCTCATCTACGAGAAGGCAGAAGAAGGGGTCACGGTCTTCGTGACCACGCACTACATGGAAGAGGCGGAGTACTGCGATCGGTTGGCCTTGATCTTTCGCGGCGAGCTGATCGCGGTGGGAACTCCGGGCGAGCTCAAGCGCCGGCTGATGCGCGATCGCGTTCTCGAGGTCGCCTCGAGCGACTCGCAGGCGCTGCTCGCGGCGCTCGAGGGCAACGCGGCCTTGAAGGACGTGGCGGTCTTCGGCGCCGACCTTCACGTCGTCGCTTCGGATACCTCCGCGGCCGAAGAAGTGATCCGCCGTGAAGCAGGGAAGGGAGGTATCGACATCCACGCGATCGAGGCCATAACTCCTTCGCTCGAGGACGTGTTCGTCTCGCTCATCGAGGAGCGTGAGCTCGCCGAGAAACCGCAAGCGGAGGTCAAGGCGTGAGCCTGCGCCGCTACCTAGCCGTGGCGCGCAAGGAGCTCACGCACGTGCTCCGCGACCCGCGCGCCCTGGGCATCGCGATCGGCCTGCCGATGCTCCTCCTCCTGCTTTTTGGCTTCGCCTTGACCCTCGACGTCGACCGCGTCCCCTTGGTTATATGGGACCAGAGCCAGACGCCGGCGAGCCGCGCCCTGATCGCCGACTTCGCGGGCTCGCCCTACTTCACCGACATCGGCGCGGCTGACAACTACCATCAGATCGAGGAGCAGATCGACCACAACCGCGCCCTGATCGCGCTGGTCGTGCCCGTCGACTTCGCGCGCCGGGTGGCATCGGGCAGGACCGCGGAGGTCCAGGCGCTCGTCGATGGCAGCGATGCCAACACCGCGAGCATCGTCGTCGGCTATGCCGACGCCGTCGTCGCGCGTTACGACCAGAAGCTCAGTCTGGCGCTCGCCCAGCGCACCCTCGGTCGCAACCTCCCGCTTCCGCTCGACCTGCGCTCTCGCGTCTGGTTCAACACCCAGATGGAGTCCAAGAACTTCATCGTTCCCGGCTTGATCGCGGTCATCATGATGCTGATCGCGGCGCTCTTGACCTCGCTCACCATCGCGCGTGAATGGGAGACCGGCACCATGGAACAGCTGATCTCCACTCCGGTGCGAGGAGCGGAGCTGGTCCTGGGCAAGCTCACTCCCTACTTCGCGATCGGTTTGATCGACATGGTGGTCTCCGTCTTCCTCGGGCGCTTTCTCTTTCATGTCCCCCTGCGTGGCAATCTGGGGCTCCTGCTCCTCGCCTCGACGATCTTCCTCGTCGGCTCCCTGGCCATGGGTCTCGAGATCAGCGTCGTCACCAAGAACCAGCTCCTCGCCAGCCAAGTGGCGCTAATGGCGACGTTCCTTCCCGCCTTCCTCCTCTCCGGCTTCATGTTCCCCATCCAGAACATGCCGCGCGCGCTGCAGCTGGTGACCTATCTGGTACCGGCACGCTACTTCATCACCATCCTCCGTGATCTCTTCCTCAAGGGAGTCGGATGGAAGGTGGTTGGCGGAGACATCGTCTTCCTCACCGCTTTCGCCGCGCTCATGTTGGGGATCGCGCTCACCAAGTTCCACAAGCGGCTCGACTGAGAGCGAGGAACCGGATGCTCGACCGTTTGCGCCACATGCTGATCAAGGAGTTCATCCAGATCTACCGCGATCCACGGATGCGCGCGGTGATCATGATCGTGCCGATCATCCAGGTCCTGATCTTCGGCTACGCGGTGACCACCGACGTGCGAAACATCCAGACCGGCGTCATGGATCTCGACAACACCGTGGCGAGTCGCGAGCTCATCTCCCGCTTCACCGGCTCCGGCTACTTCCACATCGTCGAGCGACTGGGCAGCGACAGTGCCGTCCGAGAGGCGCTCGATCGTGGCGACGTCAAGGCCGTTCTTCGCTTCAATCGCGGCTTCGAGGAGGACATCGACTCCGGCAAAACCGCCCAGGTGCAGCTCATCCTCGATGGCACCGACTCGAACACCGCCGGAATCGTGCTCAACTATGCGGCGAGAATCGCCAGCGAGTACAACCGCCACATCCTCCTTGAGCGGGTCGAGCGCCATACCGGTCTCAAGCCGCCCCCAACCCCCGTCGATCTCCGTCTGCGCGCCTGGTTCAACCCCAATCTCATCAGCCGCAACTACTTCGTGCCAGGAGTGATCGCCCTCCTGCTCATGGTCATCTCCATGGTTCTCTCCAGCATCTCGATCGTGCGCGAAAAGGAGATCGGCACCATCGAACAGATCATGGTGACGCCCATCGGACGCTTCGAATTCATCCTCGGCAAGATGCTCCCCTTCGTCTTGATCGGGTACCTCGACGTCGTCCTGATCAGCCTCGTCGCCGTCTACTGGTTCGATATCCCGATCGTCGGCAATCCCTTGCTGCTCTTCGCCTCGACCGGCTTCTACTTGATGTCGACCCTGGGCGTCGGTCTCTTCATCTCGACGGTCAGCCAGACTCAGCAGCAGGCATTGATGACCGCATTCTTCTTCCTCCAGCCCGCGATCCTTCTCTCCGGGTTCATCTTCCCGATCGCCAATATGCCGCGGGTGGTGCAGTGGCTCACCTACGTCGATCCGTTGCGCTATTTCCTCGTCATCATCCGCGGGATCTTCCTCAAGGGAGTCGGCTTCCAGGTTCTGTGGCCGCAAATGTTGGCGCTCACTCTGCTGGGAGCGGCGCTCCTGTCGCTCGCCTCGCTGCGCTTTCACAAGACCTTGGCTTGAAGAAACATGAAGGAGCTCGCCATGCGCCATCGATCCTCATTCCCGACCACCGCCGTTCTCTTGCTCGCCGTGCTGGCCGCGGTCGCCGTCGCGCCTCCCCTCTCCGCCGCCGCAGCCGGGGTCCCCGCCGCCGGCTCCGTCGCATCGCCCGCTCCGCCCCCCGGACCACTGACCCTCGAGGAGTGCGTGCGCTTTGCCCTCGAGCAGAGTCCGGCGACCCGAGCCGCAAAGGCGGAGCTCGACGCGGCGCAACAGACCACCGCC
>JBJKRB010000096.1:0-16832 GCA_046704885.1 Thermoanaerobaculia bacterium
ATGCTTTAGCGCTGTCTAGCGCGGATGGCGCGGATGGCGCGGATGGCGCGGCTTGCCATGCCCCTTGCGATACCGCAGCATACCGTTCACCCCCGCGCCGGCTGTGGAATCTGCCGGCCCGTGGAAAACACGGCTTCCCACCGGCCTTGGAAGACGCTGCGCGTCTCCCACAGCTCCCACAGCCCCGACGACGGAGACAAGCTCATACACCACGGGCGTGGACTCTACTGCACTATGGGCCAGCCATGATCAGGTTTTGGCCACCAGCGAGGAGCCGAGGGCGGTATCTTAGAGAGTTCTCCGCATCCTAGATGCAATGCTGCGTGCCGCAGCAGCAATATGGGAGAACCACCAGCCCTCCCGAGACGGAAAGCTCGCCGGCCCCATCGATCCTCGCCACGCCGAAGACGATCGCACGATGACGGCGCTTGTCCGCGTACTGCAACTGGAGGTTGGCGCGCAAAGCCTCTCGCACCTCATCGGTGAGCTTCCCGTGCGGAGCACGCAGGATTAGGACCCGATCCGCCCTTCCCCCGCGCGAAACTTCGGCCCGGAACCAATAGGCGCCCTCGCCTGGCGAGACGCTCGGAGACGCCGCGGCGAGAGTAACCTGGACCGGCTCGAGCGTGGGCATGGGGATATAGCGGCTATTGTGGGGATGGATCGGTGCCTGAATCAGAAGTTGCTCCGTGTTTGGCAGGGCGGGGTTCGCGAGCTTGTCTAGTACGCGATGGGCGATCCCCCCCGGTGGCCGGGCCTCGAGATAGCCGCGAAATGCATGGCCTGAGGCCAGCGTGATCCGCGGCGTACCACGCGATAGGGTTATCATGGCCCACTGGTCCATGGTGTAGAAACCGTCCGATCGTGCCTCCCAATGGCTCAAACCGTGTGAGATTCCGTGGTCGAGCTGGTGAGGCACGCCGGTCGCGTCCAGGAGGAAGGTCTGGGTGGCGGTCACCACGCCGCCGCACCTTGGCGGTGGCGGCGGGGGCGGCAGGCAGGATGGGTACGCTGGAGCTGAGGAGCCGGCCGCGAACCAATCGGAGGCGAAGGGAAACGGAGCCCCGAGCTTGGTGAATCCCCGCCAGAGGCCGTTGCAGGTAACCAAGTTCAGAATCTTCTCCACGGACGCTCCGACCTCGGCCGGAGGTCCGTCCGCGAAGGTCTCGTTGACCACGTCGTAACCGTTTTCGGTGACCCTCGCATTGAGCATCAGATTTGGATGGAAGGTGAGGCATCCCCAGGCCGTGACCCAGCCAAAGTGGTCGCTGGTAAAGTTGCCCACGCTGTCGGAGGGCGACAGTGTTGCTTGTGCCACGCCCTGAGCGCCACATTGAGCGATGGACTGCGACGAGGCGGGAATCGGGGTGGCGCAGAACGCCACGGCAATTGCGGTTGCCTTCAATGCTATTGCACGCGTGAACCTCATTGCTTCCCTCCTTCGATGGTGGGACGAAGCACGGAGTCCAGGCCAGCCCCAAATCCGCTCTTGAATCCCCGCGCGAAGGCGTCCGATTGCTCCTGAAGCATCGCTTGAGTTGGCTTGATATTTAGGAACCCCATCCCTCCGTTGGGAGGATTTTGGAGGATCGCTCGCAGGAAGGGAGCGACCTCGGTGCCACCCCCGTCCAGCTCCTTGAGCCACTTTCCGAAAGCTGCTCCAACGAACTCGAGCTGCTCCCGCACCACGGTTTTCTGCAAGGCCTTCTGCCTTGGAGGATCGTTCCCGATGGAGCTGGCGCGTCTTTGATACTCCTTTCGTTGCTTGAGGTTGAAGTCGCCGTACAGTGTGCACAACCGGCTGACCGCACTCGTGTCGATGTTCAATCCGTACTCGCTGAACAGCGTCATCACGAGCTTCGGGTGCATCTTGCAGGAGATCATCATGTGCTGCGCGAACATCTCGACCCGGAGATTTCTCGGAATCTGACCGTTCTGGAGATTGACGACTCCCTTGTTGAGTTGCAGTTCTTCTGTCGTTCCGGCATGTGCAGTCCACCCCCCAAGTAGTAGGGCGAGCGCAAAGCCCGCGACACTTGACCATTTCGGCATAAGCGGTACCTCCTTCCAGTTGGGGCCAAGCGGAGCTGCTGCCTAGCCTCCACGAGCTTCCACGTGGTCCTGGGTATTCGCTCGAACCAGGTTGTTGCTTTTTGTTTAGCACCAAGACCCTAGTCTATCTAGCGCGGATGGCGCGGATGGCGCGGCCGCGAGCGAGTCGCCGCATCATTCGCTTAGAGGTATCGCTTGGCCCTCTTGTTTTCCGGCCGTTTGGGCCACTTACTCCCCTGATAGACGTTCTCTTCTGGTTGTCTAGCTGTCCCATTGAGGGTCGGATCACAGGATGGGGATAGAATCAGCTTCTCGTGCGCGAGATCGGTTCCATTCTGGACAACAAGTACGAGGTCGAAAAGCGCCTCGGAAGCGGCGGCATGGGCGAGGTCTATCGAGTGCGCCACATGCACCTCGACCAGGAGCGCGTGATCAAAATCCTGCGCGCCGATCTCGCCTCCGATCCGGTGGCGCTTGAGCGCTTTCAGCAGGAGGCGCGGATCGCCACCCGGGTCAAGCACCGCAACGTCGCCATCCTCTACGACTTCTCCCGCCTTCAAGACGGCAGCTTCTACATGGTTTGGGAATACATCGAGGGAATCGAGGTGGCCGAGAAGCTCCGCCAGCAGGGACCGCTGCCGCTGCGTTTCGCCATCGAGCTGGCCATCCAGAGCCTGCGCGGCTTGGCAGCCATCCACGCCATGGGAGTGATCCACCGCGACATCAGCCCAGACAACCTGATGCTCACCGAGGACATGCATGGCAATACCCAGATCAAGATCATCGATCTGGGTCTCGCCAAGGCCCCGCGGCCAGAGGGCAGCCTAGAGATCACCCAGGCTGGGGTGTTCATGGGCAAGCTCCGCTACTGCTCGCCGGAGCAGGCGGGGCCGGACGGAGGCGCGCCGCTCGACCACCGGACCGACATCTACTCGATGTCGGCCGTTCTCTACGAAATGCTCACCGGGATGCTGCCCTTCGAGTCGGAGAACCTGCCTGGCTACATCTTCAAACGCCTGAGCGAGGATCCACTGCCACTGATCGGGCGGAATCCGCGGGTCGAGATTCCCCCGCGCATGAACGAAGCGGTGCTGCGCGGATTGGCCCGCTCCCCCGAGGATCGCTATCCAGATGCGATCTCCTACATCAAGGCGCTGGTCGAGATCGCCAACGAGCTCGGACCTGAGGAAACGAGGCCGTCTGCGTCTCTGGGGGCGACGGTGGGCGCTCCCCGGCGCCGCGAGCTCTCACGAGAAGAGCGGCGGGAGATTCTCGCGCAGCTCGGATTGGCCCCGGCCGTCAAGCCCGAGGCGAAGGAGCGGCCACCGACCGTTGCGCCCCGCCCTGGCACGCCTACCGGGGCTGGCGAAGCTCCGGCTCGTCCTCAGGAAGCGCCTCCCCCTGAGGTTGCCGGTGAGGGCGCAAAAGCGGCGCCACTACAGGTGTTCGCGCCGCGGCGCGAACACCCGCCCGAACCGAGGCCGAAGAGGCGCCGAGCGGTTGACGACCCGCGTGTGATCGAGGCGGAGAAGCTGGTCGAGCGCTACATCAAAGAACGCCGGTCGGTACCCGCGCGTATGGCCTTCGAGACCTTGATCGATCTGGCGCCAACCCATCCCCGGCGCGGCGATTTCGAGTCCTGGGTAGCCTTCCTCGACGAGGAGCGAAGCGAGCATCAACATGCGGAGGAGCTCGCCGCGCAGGGACGAAACGCCGCCTGGGCCGGCGACCTCGACGCGGCGCGAACGGCCTTGGCGGAGCTCGAGCGGGTTCCGGGATCGACCGAGCTCGCCCGGGCTCTCTCCCGCGAGATCTCGCGCAGCGCCAACGAGCAGCGGGACCAGGCCGACGTAGAGACGGCGCAGATGGAGATCCGTACAGCGCTCGCGGAGGGGAACCTGAGCTTGGCGCAAACCCTAATCGACCGCTTGGCTGCTTTGGGCACCTCCCACGTCACCGTGGACCGCTACCGGCGGCAGCTCGACGAAGCCCGCTGGAGAACCGCGAGCCGGCAGACCTTGCAGGAGTTCGAGGAGAAATTCCGGATCGCGACGTCGAAGGGCGAGTGGGAGGCGGCGCAAGAGATCGCTCTCGAGCTCGGCCGCGAGCAACCCGAGAATCCCCGCTCGGCGGAGATGTTCGCGGAGGTGGTGCGGCGCGAAAACCTACAACGCCGGCGGGAAGCCGCCGATCAGGGTGTGGCCCAGGTCGAGTCGTTCCTGGCGGCGGGAGACCTCGAGCAGGCGCGCCTCGCCTTGAAGGTCCTGGTCCAGATCGATCCGAAGCATCCGCAGCGCAAGGTGTTGGAAGAGAAGCTGAAGAGCTCCTAGTTGGAGTCTGAGACGGCCTCGGCGAGCGAGTCGAGGAAGGACTGCGCCCAGTGGTGGACGTCGTGCCGTTTCACCGTGCGGCGCATCGCGGTCATGCGCTGCTTCATCTCATCGGGATCCAGGCTCAGCGCTTCGTCGAGCGCCGCAGCGAGCCCGTCGATGTCATGCGGGTTGACCAGAATCGCCTGCTTGAGCTCCTGCGCGGCCCCAGTGAATTCCGACAGGACCAGCGCTCCGGAGTTGTCGGTGCGGGTCGCGACGTACTCCTTCGCCACGAGATTCATGCCGTCACGCAACGGGGTGACGAGCATGATGTCCGCCGCCCGGTAGTAGGAAGCGAGAAGCTCGGCGGGGAGGCTGCGGTAGAGATAGTGGACCGGGACGCGGGGCGGATCCCCATACTCGCCGTTGATCTGGCCAACCAAACGCTCGATCCGGGTACGAATCTCGGCGTATTCGGCGACGCTCTCCCGGCTGGGCACGGCAATCTGGACCAGCACCACATTGAGCCGCCGCCGGCGCGCGAGCAGGGCTTCATAGGCGCGCAGGCGGATGTCGATTCCTTTGGTGTAGTCCAAGCGGTCGACACCCAAGATGATGGTCTTGGGTTGCCCGAGCTGACCGCGGAGCTTCGCGGCTCGCGCCAGTACCTCGGGCGAATCTCCCATGGCGGCGAAGCGGTCGAAGTCGATCGAGATCGGAAACCGATCGACGCGGACCTTGTGATCACCGACCACGACCGAGTGAGTGTCGCCCCGCCTGGCCTCGGCGAAGCGCCGCGTCGCGCGCTGGAAGTTCTGCGCTCCCAGGCGGGTCTGAAATCCCACCAGATCTCCGCCCATGAGGCCTTCGAGGATGTCCCGGCGCCACGGCAGCTGGGCGAAGAGCTCGACCGGCGGAAACGGTATGTGCAGGAAGAAGCCGATCTTCGCCGATGGGCGCAGCTCGCGCAGCATGGCGGGCACGAGCTGAAGATGGTAGTCCTGGATCCAGGCCGTTCCTCCCTCGGCGAGAATCTCGGCGACCGCAGTGGCGAAGCGGCGGTTCACCTCGACGTAGGGCCGCCACCAGTGGCGGTGAAACTCCGGGGTCCGAACCGCATCGTGATAAAGGGGCCAGATCGTGCCGTTGCAGAACCCGTAGTAGTAGTCGTTGATCTCCTCGTTGGAGAGCGGGACCGGGTAGAGGGAGACCCCCTCGTGCTCGAAAGGGGCTGGAGTTTCGCTGCCGATGCCGGCCCAGCCCACCCAGGCGCCTTCGGTGGTCTGGAGGACCGGCGTCAACGCCGACACGAGCCCCCCTGGGCTGGTCTCCCAACGAGACTCGCCACCGCTATGGACGCGGTGAACGGGCAAACGATTGGCTACGACGACCAGTTTCGACTTGCGCTTGTGCGTGGTTACTGGCGTCATCGATCTCACATTTTTCAGACAATGTAGCATAGCAGCCGACGTATTTTCGGCGTCCCCCTTGCCGCCATCCAGTTGAGGCTCTAGACTTCTTTCCTCGTGCAGACCCCACTCGATCGCCGTAAACGCTACGCACTGATGAAGCTCACCCGCGACCTCGACTCGCGGTTCGAGAATCTCCTCCTGACCGGACGCGTCTCCAAGTGGTACAGCGAGGTCGGCAACGAGGCGACCACTGTCCCCGCAGGACTGGCGCTCGAGCCCGGAGACGCCCTGGTGACGCTGCATCGAGATCTCGGCGCGATTCTCGCTCGCTACCTCGACCCGGCGCGCTTGTTCCCCGAGATGGGTTTCGGCCCCGCCGATGACCTTCGCCCCGCCCCGCAAGACCTCCTCTACCGCCTCGCGTGTCAGTTGCTCGGCCGTCACGAGGGCTTCTCGCAGGGGATCGAGCGCTCTTTCCACTACGGCTTCCTCGCCCCCGAGACCGGCATTCTGCACGTCGGAATGATCAGCCACCTGGGGGCCATGATTCCCGTCGCCGCGGGTTGCGCCTTCGCCCTAAGGCAGCGGGGAGGAGATCGCGTCGCGCTCAACTTCATCGGCGAGGGGGGAACTTCTACCGGGGACTTCCACGAGGGGCTGAACATCGCGGCGGTATGGAAGCTGCCGCTCATCCTGGTCATCGAAAACAACGGCTACGCTTTCTCGACTCCGGCCCGGCAGCAGTACGCCGCCGACCACCTCGCTGACCGGGGGCCGGGCTACGGCATTGCGGCCGAGACCGTGGACGGCAACGATCCGGACGCGGTGGCCGAGGCTTTGACGCGGGCCGTGGCGCGCGCGCGAGGGGGGGAAGGCCCGACGCTCCTCGAGGCCGTGCTCGGGCGCATGCGCGGTCACGCCGAAGGCGACGGTTCGCTCAAGGTGGTGCCGGAGGCCGAGCTCAAGGGGTATCTCGATGCGGATCCGGTCCCTGCGTATCGAGCCCGGCTTCTCGCGGAAGGAGCTTTCACCGAAAAAGCGATCGAGGCCTTGGAGGCGAGAACGGCAGAGCTCGTGGAGTCCACCCTCGATCGCGCCCTCGAGGCGGAGCCCGCTCGCGCCGAGACCGCCCTTCGTCCGGTCCTCGCGGTGGCCAGCGTGACTCCCGCGCGACGGAGCTCGACTTCACCTCGCGGCGCGCCGGCGGTGGAAGACGGCGGCCCGTCGGAGCCGGCCGCGATGGCCGCCTTCGTGGGAGCGGGTGGCGAAGAGAAGAAGGAGGGCGAAGCCACTTATCTCGACGCCATCCACCGCGCCCTGATCGAGGAGATGTCGGACGATCCCTCGATCATCCTCATGGGACAGGACATCGCGAGCTTCGAGGGTGCTTTCCGGGTGACCCGCGGGCTGCATAAGCGGTGGCCGAACCGGGTCTTCGACACGCCCATCGCGGAGAGCGGGACCTTGGGAGTC
Source organism: Thermoanaerobaculia bacterium (assembly GCA_046704885.1). Lineage (GTDB taxonomy): Bacteria > Acidobacteriota > Thermoanaerobaculia > Multivoradales > JBJKRB01 > JBJKRB01. The sequence continues at coordinate 7,250 of JBJKRB010000096.1, forward strand.
GCGATCGGCTCCGCCCTCTTGGGATTCCGGCCGGTGGTGGAGATGCAGTTTGCCGACTTCGTGTCGTGCGGCTTCAACCAGCTGGTCAACGTCGCCGCCAAGCTCTTCTACCGCTGGCAGGTCCCCTGCCCGATCGTGGTCCGTCTGCCGGCCGGAGGGGGCGTGGGGGCAGGACCCTTCCATTCCCAGAACCCCGAAGGCTGGTTCACTCACGTCGCGGGCTTGAAGGTCGTGGTCCCCGCGACCGCGCGCGACGCCGGAGGGCTCCTGCTCTCCGCCGTTCGCGATCCCAACCCGGTGATCTTCGTCGAGAACAAGTTTCTCTACCGGCGCATCAAGGAGGCGCTCCCGGAGGAGCTCGAGCCCGTCGAGATCGGCAAGGCACGGGTTGCTCGCGAAGGGCGGGACATCACCCTGATCGGTTATGGGGTTACGACCTGGACCTGCCTCGACGTCGCCGAGACCCTCGCCGGCGAAGGCGTGGAGAGCGAGGTCATCGACCTGCGTAGCCTGGTGCCGCTCGACGAGGAGACGGTCCGCGGCTCGGTCGAGAAGACGGGTCGCGCCGTGATCGCGCACGAGGCGCAGCTCACCTCCGGCTTCGGCGCGGAGGTGGCGGCGCGGATCGCCGACGCGAGCTTTCCTTGGCTCGACGCGCCGATCGGCAGAGTGGCCTACCCCGATCGGCCATCGCCCTACGCCAAGGTCCTCGAGCAGGCGCTACTGCCGAGCGAGGACAAGATCCTCGCCGAGGCGCGCCGTATCCTCGCTTTCTGAGCCCTTACGCGGCGCTGCTCTCAGATCGAGCTTTCGCCACCCGCGGCGGGCTTCGCCGTGGGCGTCTTGGTCTCGTTGTCGGGCTTCGCCACCGGGGGCTGCTCGGGCTCCGCCTTGTCCTTGTAGGAGATCCAGACAACCGCCAACGGTCCCGATCCGCCGACGATCGGGCCCGCCACCTCCACGGTTCCGGAGAGCTCGCCCTGGCGGCTCGCCATCGCTTTCAAGCCCAACGCCCAGTTGGCGCGCTCGTCGGCGCGGCCAGCCGCGGCATACTTGCCGTTGCTGGTGGCCATCACCTCGCCCGTCGGCGTCAAGACATGGACGAAGGCGATCCGTGGCAGGCTCAAGAGCTGATTGACGGATTGCGTGATCGCTTCGCTGCGGCCCGCGAAAATCGCCGGTTGAATACCGGCGACGAAAGCGCGGAAGACCGCCGTCGCTTGATCGCGGGCGGCGTTCGCCTCGCTTTCTTCGGCCTTGTGCTCAACGGCCAGGAGCTTGGTCTGCCACTGGGTCTGCTCGGCCTCCAGCTTGCGCGTCGTCTCCATGGCCGACCAGCGCCAGACCCCGTAGATCGCGGCGCCCAGAATGAGGACGATGACGATTTCCCAAAGCAGTCGTTTCACGTTTCTACCCTCCGAGAGCGCCGCCGAGTGTAGCTGGGGAGCGATCTCTGGCTTGAATCATGGTCGTTGCGGCGGCTCCGGTGAGCATCCTATCGCTTAGAACTCCCGGTAGAGCGCCAGGTAGTAGGAAAAGCGGTTGGCGGCGACGTCGGTCAGATTGCGCCCCGCCGAGAAGAGAACCTGGTATGGACCTCCGAGCTCGTAGCCGCCGCCAAGGTTGAAGGCGGTGGCCGAGCTTCCCCCCACGGTCTGGGCAGTGGTGTGGAAGATCTCTCCCCCGAGGTAGAGCTTCGCCGAAATCTGGCGCTGCAGCATGATCCCGGTGAACCACCAGTTGCGGTTTCCCGTTCCCGGATTGACCCAATAGCCTCCACCTCCGTAGCTGGTCCAAGGACCCCAGTCTTTCTGCAGCCAGAGGGGCAGAAAAACCTGGGTCTGGCCGCTGCCGAGGCCCCGGCGTTGGTTTCCGACCGGTAGCTCGACGAGGGGAAAGATGCCGATATCGGGCCGATCGTGGGTCTGGTGGACCATGTGCCACTTGAAGCCGAGCTCGACGTCGCCCGGGCCGTAGGCGGAGGGGCCGAGAGCGGGATTGCTGTAGGTCAGGGGCACGATGAGGTGCACGAAGGTGTCGCGCCAGAAGCTGTAGTTGAGCTCCACTCCCGGGGCCGAGCCCAGCATCGTGCCGTCGATCCCCCGGCTTCCGGCGGAGAAGAGGTAGGCCTCGCCATGCCGGTAGGGCGTTGGAATCGGATCGTCGGTGAGAAACGGTGGTCCGGCCCAGGCGCGGGTTCCGGCGAGGGCTAGGAGCGCCAGCGCCAGAACGAGGCATGTCGGGACGGCTCGCTTTCGTTGCACGGACGCTGGCATCTCGTCTTCCGTTTCTGCTCCTCGGTTCTCTCGCATGGAGAAATAATCGGAACGGCCGAGGGAGGATCGTCGGGAATCCTTGCTTCGCCGTCGCCCTACATCTTCTCAGGAACGGGAATCCCCAGCAGCTCGGTGAAGAGCTCGAGGCCGCCGGCAAAGATCTGGCATGCCGCGAGGCGGGCGTTACGCTTGGCGTCGTCCTCCTCCTGGAGGATCGGATGACGGTGATAGACGGCGTTGAACTTTTGCGCCAGTTCGATCGCCGCGCGCGCCAGCAGCGAGAGCTCGAGCGTCTCGCCGGCCTTGGCAACGGTGGCGGGCGCTTGCGCCACCGCGAGCACCAGGTCCCAAAGGTCGTCGCTCCATGCCTCGGCGGGAATGGCGCGAGCGGCATCCACCGAGATCTCGCTCGCCAGGCTCGCCTGCTCGAGCTTGCGCTGGATATTGGCGAAGCGGACGAGCGAGTACTGGAGATAGGGTCCGGTCTCTCCCTCGAAGGCTAGGGCCTCGTCGAGGTCGAAGGCGATCACCCGGGTGGTGGTGGCCTTGACCATGAAGAAGCGCAGGGCGGCCACCGCGATCTCGTGGGCGAGACGGTCGAGCTCCGACGGCTCGAGATCGCGATTGCGCTCCGCGATCTCGGCGCGGCTCTTGGCCTCGAGCTGGTCGATCAGGTCGTCGGCCTTGACGCCGATGCCCTTGCGTCCCGACATCTCGAGCGAGCCGGCGTCCTGGCCGTCGGCGAGGTAGCCCAGGGCACGGGCGGTCGCGGGCGAGAGCGAGACCATCTCATAGGCGAAGTGCACGGAACGCTCGGCCTCGGCCGAGTGGCCCAGGGCCTCGAGGCCCGCCTTGACGATCTTCTGGAGATAGCTCTGGCGGGCGTCGATGACGTTGATCACGCGGCTGGCGTTGCCGAAGGCGGGATGATCCGCAACCCCGTCGGCGGTCGTCTCCCAGATCTCTTCCTCTTCCCAATAGCGGTAGCCGAAGTCCCGTCCCAAGAGGCCGAACTTCCAGAGCTGATAGGCGATGTCCTTGCCCACGTAGGTAACGGTGCCGTCGGAGCGAACGATCACCTTGTCCGCATCTTCGAGGCCGGCGAACTCCTCGGCGAGCGCCAGCGGCATGACCCAGCAGCCGGCGTTCTTTCCCTCCTGCTCGAGGTGCACGGCGCCGCTGCTCTTGAGCTGCTCGAATGCCTGCTCGAAGAACTTGAGCCGCAGGATGGCGCTCTCGTGGGTCAGCAGGTCGTAGCCGATGCCCAGCCGCCGCATGGTGGCGAGGTGCCGCCTGACGATCCGGCGGCCGATCAAAACGCCCGCGCGAGCGCGCTCGCCGCTTCCCGTCTCGAGCGCGTGCAACGTCTCGCGCCGGAAGCTCTTGCGTTGTTCGTCCTCCTCGTACCAGCGGCCGACCTCGCTGTAGAGGTCCCAGCATGTGTAGTCGAAGGGCTCGGGCAGAGCCTCGATCTCGGCGTAGGTGAGTCCGCGCAGGTCGAGAAAGCCGACGACCACGTCGGCGAGCTGAACCCCGGTGTCGTCGATGTAGTTCTGCGTTTCGACGGCACGGCCGAGGGAGCGCAGGGTCGAGACCAGGATGTCGCCCAAGACGGCGTTACGGAGGTGACCGATGTGGGCCGCCTTGTTGGGGTTGATGTTGGTGTGCTCGATGACCACCTTTCCGCCGGCGTGGGCGGAGAGGCGGAGGACGGGCTGGGAGAGAAGGGCGCTGGCCAGCGCGCTGCGATCGAGGAAGAAGTTGAGGAAGCCCGCCCCCTCGATCCGCACCTCGCGGACGATCTCCGGGAGCTCGAGCTCACGGGCGATCTCCTCTCCAATCTGGCGCGGATTGCGCTTGAGCTCGCGTGCGAGCTGAAGGGCCCCAGGGAAGGCGAGGTCGCCGAGATCGCGGCGTGGCGGTACCTCGATGACCGGCTCCACAGTAAGGCCCCAGAGAGATTCGATGCGGCGCGCGAGGGCCGCGGCCAAGTCGGATTTGATCTGGGCGAGGGAGGGCTCCGGCATGGAGCGTGAGTTTAGCAGTCCCGAGGCGGCGAGCTCATGTCCTCCAGGCGAGGACGGCACGGCTCCCGTCCGTGGCTCGTAGGCCGCCGCCGCTCACCGCCTGCATGGGGCCGTAATTGTTGATATCATTCGTGTCTCGGACTTTTTCTCTTTGGGAGCGAGTCAAGCAGATGGCAGAGAATAAGGTCTCCATACACATGAACGGAACCGCCCTCGAGCTTCTCGAGGACGACATCACCGCGCTCGAGGTGGACGCGATCGTCAATCCCGCCAACGAGCACCTGCAGCTGGGCGGCGGGGTCGCCGGCGCCATCCGCAAGAAGGGTGGAAAGTCGATCCAGGAGGAGTGCAACCGGATCGGTGGTACGCCGGTGGGAACGGCGGTGCTGACCAACGCCGGGAATCTCCCGGTCAAGCACGTGATCCACGCCGTGGGCCCCAAGATGGGCGAGGGCGAAGAGGACCGCAAGCTGGCCTCGGCGGTTCGCGCGTCTTTGGCGCTGGCGGATCGCCAAGGGTTGAAGTCGATCGCCCTGCCGGCGATCTCGACCGGCACCTTCGGCTTTCCCATGGACCGCTGCGCCCGGATCACCCTTACGGAGATTCACCGCTACATTCAGGGCGGCACCAAGCTCGCGCGGGTCGTCGTCTGCCTCAAGGGCGACGACGCCTTCCAGACCTTCCGCCGCGAGCTCAAGCGCGGCTTCCGGTAATCCGTAGGTTCTTGAGATGGCAGCGAGCGCGAGCGACGCGGAAGCGCCGCTCGTGCTTCGTCTTCTCCTAGGTTCCCATCCGCCGGGTAAGAAGCAGCCCGCCGCCCGCCAGGAGCAGCGTCAGCGCGAGGAGGCCCCATAGGTTGAGGGCGGGGATCTGGACGACCGAGCAGGACCTCGCGGCGGCTTCGAAGCTGGCATCCATTTCAAAATTTAGGGTGTCCCCTGCCGGCACGGCCCAGGCGTAGACGCCTGTGTTGGTCACCCTGAAGGTGTCGCCGATCTTGGCGGAAAAAGTTCCACTGTGCGAGTAGGCCTGATCCGGGTCGCCCGGGTTGAGAGTCAGCGGGCCGTGGGAGAACTCGGTGGTGGCGCTGCCGCTCGGGTTGAGGACGATGGATGCGGGACCGTTCACAGATGCCGTGGCGGTGAGTGGGGTCAGCGTCGCAGCTGCGCTCCCCCCGAGCCCGCCGATGGCAAGCTGGGCCAGAGCGCCTCCCGTGGCCTCCACATGGGCGTGGGTCGAGTAGCTGAAGTCCACCAGTGCGCATTGGCCGTCGGCTTCGCCCGCGTCGGGTACGATCTTGACGTCGGGAGTGTCAGAGAATAGAAACGTGTCGGTTTGCCCCGGGCCCCCCGCTGGGGGTGCGGGAGCGCCGATGGAGCTGAAGTAGTCGGACATTTGACCGGTGGCGGGTTTTGGCGCGCTGCGGAGCTCCGAGGCACCCATCGAACGCAAGCCAGCTGTTCCCGAGGGCTGACTGCCGGGCACCACCCTCTTGCCGTTCTTGAATTCGATAACCTTGCGGGAGATGACCTTGAGATGGGCGGCGCTGGCGGGAGCTAGCGCGACCAGGCTTCCCGCTACGATCAGGGTGCTGACTCGAATCTTCCACTTCAGGTTCATGCTCTGCTCCCTCGAGGGACCCGCCGAACGGGTCATAAGTAGGTTACGGCTTCGATCGGTTCCGTTGGATGGTACTAGAGGAGTCCTGGCTCCGCAACGACCCGACGAGGATGGAGCCTCTCCCGCGGCTCGCTCGCCGAGGTGCGAGAGATCTGCTACGCCCCGAACTTCTTCAGGCGGCCGCAGTGGGCGAGGAGGAGCGACATCAGGTCGCGGGAGAGAAGGGTGCCCAGGGTGCCGCGGGTGGCTTCGCTCTCGGTGAAGACCTGGCAGTCGTCGACGAAGGCGAGCGGCGAGTGGATGAGGAGGGGGACCGGGTGGAAGCTGTGGGCCTTCATCGGCGCGGGGGTCGAGTGATCGCCGGTGATCGCCAGGACCTCGGGGCCCAACGCTAGAAGCTCGGGAATGCCGTGGTCGACCTCTTCGATCGCGCGCGCCTTGGCCTCTGGGTCGCCGTCCTCGCCCGCCTTGTCGGTCGCTTTGTGATGGAGGAAGAAGAAGTCGAAGTCTTCCCAGTGATTGGCGGCGTCCTGGACGGTGTCGGCGAAGCCCTTGCCCGGGTTGAAAGCGGTCATGCCACAGGCGCGCGCCACGCCGCGGTAGAGCGGGTAGCCGGCGAAGGCGCCGCAGGAAAGCCCGTAGAGCTCGCGCATCGGCGGAAGCGCGGGAAGCTGGGAGAAGCCGCGCAGAAGGAGCGCATTGGCGCGATCCTCATCCGCCAGGGCGCCGCGCGTCGCGGCGACGAAGCGCTTGAGCTTGTCGACCGTAGGCATCGCGGCCTCCGTCGTCGGCTCGGGATCGAACGGCGGCACGCCGAGCTCCTGGGGATCGGTATCGGCGATCGCGGGGGAGACGCCCTCGCCCCGAAGGACGAGCACGAAGCGGTGTCCCTCGCCGGGGTAAAGCTCGATCTTCTCGTCTTCGAGCTCCGACCCCAGCTCATGGCGCAGCTTGTCGATCAAGCGCTCGCACTCGGCGGTCTCGATCCGTCCGGCACGGCGGTCCGTCAGGCGGCCCTCGGCATCGACCGTCGCGAAGTTGCCCCGCGCCGCGACGTCGCCTGAGCCGAGCTCGATGTCCTCTCCCAGGGCCTCGAGGACGCCGCGGCCGATGTCGGCCTCCGGGGTCAAGGGATCGTAGCCGAAGAGGGCGAGATGGCCGGGACCGCTCCCCGTGGTGATCCCGGGCGCCAGCGGGATGAGGCGTCCGAGCGAGGACTTGGCGGCCAAGGCGTCGAGGTTGGGGATCGTGGCCCGATCGAGCGGCGTGGCGGGTTGCTCCGCGGTGCGCAGATCACCCAGTCCATCGAGAACGAGGAGGACGATCTTGCCCGGCGCCGGTTGCTTCAGGCGGGCAAGGAGCTCATGTGTGTTCACGGTCTCTCCTAGGAGACGAAGTAGGCGCTGCCGCGGATCTGCAGCCGGGCGCGCGGCTCGAAGCCGGCGCCCGAAAGGGTGAAGGCGCCGGAGGAGGCCAGCACGGGCAGGACGATCCAGCCGTCGAAGCTATCCGAGGCATACGGGGGCACCACCGGCTCGATCTCGGCGAGACGCGTCCAGTGATCCTCTTCCGGGTCGAACGAGGCCTGCAGCTCGACGTAGGCGCGGTCGAGATCGATCGTCGGCTGGCTCGACGGGTGCCAGAGGGAGAAGACGAGCCGCACCTCATCGTAGGCGCCCATCGCGATCCGCGGGCTCCCCGCTACGGTCAAGGGGAGGGTGAAGGAGCCTTGATTGTCGGTGGCGAAGATCTCCGGCGTCGCGTCGAAGAGAACCAGGCGGGAACGCAGAGCTGGATTCACGGAAGATCCTTTGTTGGCCGAAGTGGGGCGGGCGGGCGGCTTGCGGTTGATGACACCCATGTCGATCGCGACTCTATCATTCGCCCGGAGGTCGGTGGCCGGGGGGCAGGGCATGGAGAGCGCGCCGGCAAATTCCGCGCAACAAGGTCACGTCGCGGGTGGTGGGACGCGAGCGAGAGAGCAAACGGTGGAGATCGCGACGAACGCCGGCAAAGGTGTCATCGCGGGCGAAGCCGATGACGCGGAGGATCTCCTCGGCCTGCGCGAAGAGGCCCTCGATCTCCTCTTGAGAGGCGAGCGGGGAGGCCTTCGTCGTCGCCTCGGAGGACTTCCGGAGGCGCGCTCGCGCCAGCTCGTAGGCGACGATGAGCACCGCCTGGGCCAGGTTGAGAGTGGGTTGGCGCGGCGAGCAGGGGATGCTGACGACGTGCGAGGCGCGCGCCAGCTCCTCGTTGTCGAGGCCGGAGGACTCGGGGCCGAAGACCACGGCGGCCGAGGTCCCGGGTGGATCGTCGCCGAGGAGCGCGGCGAGATCGCCGGGATGGAGAGCGGGGGCGGGAAGATGACGCGCGCGGGCCGCGGTTGTCGCCACGACGCGCTGGTAGGGCGCCAGGGCCTCATCGAGACTCTGCGCTCGCCGTGCCGCGTCGAGGATGAAGCCCGCGCCGACCGCGAAGGCTCGCGCCACGGCGCCGAAGCGTGGCGCCGGTTCCACGAGCACGAGCTCGTCCAGTCCCATGTTCGCCATCGCCCGCGCCGTTGCTCCGACATTGCCTTCCTCTTGCGGGCGCACGAGGACGATCGCCGGTGCGCGGATCTCTTGACTCATGGCCAGACTCTATAGGACGTCGGCCGCGGCCGGTCGTGCCCGTTCCCTCCCGTTCTTGCCCGTTCTTGACAGGGCGCCAGGCTCGGAGTACCTTTCGCCCAACGCCATGAGTGATCAATTTCAGCCCAAGGCCTATCTGATCTTCACGGGGACCGGTCCCATCCTGGTGCTGACGACCTACGAGGAGCTCGCCGACCCCAAGCTGGTCGACAAGCTGCGCTACAAGGGGATCGACCACTTCATCGCCTACGAAGTGAAGCTGGGCGCGGTGCAAGCGCGCTATCCGTCGAGCTTCGACAAGGTGGCTGGCGAGCTCGAGGCGAAGGAGGACCTCCGGGTTCTCGACTTCAACGGCCACCAGATCATGGCCAACTTCTCGCTCGAAGAGCTAGGAGAGCCGGTCAAGCTCGCTCAGGTCGGCGAACCGATCTAGAAGCGGGTCTCCCCCTGCGAAGGCAAGCAGAGCCCGTACCGCGGGAAGCGGGAGTCCCACCACGTTGCTGTAGTTTCCCTCGATCGACTCGACGAAGAGCGCTCCGAGCCCTTGGATGGCATAGCCTCCGGCCTTGTCGAAAGGCTCGCCGGAGGCGACGTAGGTTTCGATCTCCTCCCGGCTCAAAGGCGCCAGGCGGACCTCGGTGGCGACCACCACCGAGCGGACCTCGACCGCGGATCCTGGCTCGGCAACGGCCAGCGCGACGCCGGTCAGCACCGTGTGCGTGTTTCCCGAGAGCCGCTCGAGCATCTCGATGGCCTCGCCCGTGTCGGCCGGTTTGCCCAGGATCTCTCCGCCGAGAACGACGGTCGTATCCGCTGCCAGCACCCATTCCCCTTCGAGGATCTTGGCCACGGCTTTTTCACGGGCTAGACGCTCGACGTAGGCGCGAGGCTCCTCACCCTCCTTGACGGTCTCGTCGACCGCAGACGGACGGACGACGAAGGCGAGCCCCGCTTCCTCGAGCAGATGCGAGCGGCGCGGCGAGGCGGACGCCAGGATGAGTGGAGGTCGGGTCATCGCTTCCTTCGGGCG
>JBJKRB010000097.1:0-15051 GCA_046704885.1 Thermoanaerobaculia bacterium
TACTCGATCCGCGTCCTGGTACGCAACGCCGAAACCGGCATGGCCGCAATCCGGGTCGTACCGGTAACGGTTCCGGCGTTCGACCAGCCGAAGACCGTGCTGCTTCGTCCGCTCTTTCCGGAAACGCCGGGCAAGTGGCTGATCGTTCGCGAGGCCATGCGCAAGACGGACAGCCAGCAGATCCCCTACCCCTTCATGGCGGATGGGCAGCCGTTCATTCCCGCCGGATCGCCGAAGATCGCAACGAGCTCCGAGCTCCCGGTTTACCTCGTTGGATATCACCTTCCAGACGGCAGCCTCGACCTCCACGCCGTCGTCACTCGTCCGGATGGGACCGAGATCTCCGGCGGCGCGCTGAAGGTCACCGGCGGGCCTGAGGCGGGAGGCATCGCCGCCGTCGCGTTGCCCGCGACCTTCGATACCAAGGGCTTGGCGCCGGGGCGCTACCTGCTTCGAGTCGAGCTCAAGACCGCGAGCGGGGAGGTCGAGAGCGCGCCAGCAGCCTTCGTCGTGACGGGAACCTGACGCACAGACGCTCTAGCCGTTGGGCTTTCCTTTTCTTGTAGGAACCTTCGCCGTCATCCGCATCGCGGAAGGCGGCGAAGCTCCTTCTACGCTTGCCAACAGGCGTACAATGGAAACCCTCAAACCTCCATAGGAAGGGGAATTTCATGACCCGTCGCCCATTTTCGCTTCTCCTGTTGCTCCCACTGGCCGTTCTCCTCGTTGCCGCTGCGCAAGAGCCGAGCGGCCAGTTCTCCGGCACCACCACAGTTCTCGAAGTACGCCTTCCCGTTCAGGTGGTGTTGAACGGCGAGCCGGTCCGCGGTCTGACCAAGAAGAATTTCGAGATCTACCAGGGACGCGAGTCCCAGAAGATCACGGGCTTCGACGTCATTGACCTGCGTGATGTCCATAGCGCCACGCCGCCGGTGAGCGTCCTGCCGCCCGCCGGGCGCCGTCACTTCCTTCTGCTCTTCGACCTGACCTTCTCCGAGCCGTCCTCGATCCTCAAAGCGAGGGAGGCGGCCATGAAGCTGGTTCACGAGCACATGAACCCGAGCGACCTGGTTGGGGTCGCCACCTACACGCTGAATCGTGGCCCGCGCATGATTCTCGGCTTCACCACCGACCGGCAACAGGTGGACGACGCCATCCAGACCTTGGGCCTCGCCCACCCGGTTCCCGAACCAGGCGACCCTCTCGCCCTGATGATTCAGGGTGCGGCGCCGGGCCAGATCGGAGGCCAATTCAGCGCCAGCGGGATCGGGATGAGGGCGGCGATGCAACAGCAGACCTACGACCAGCTCCTCCTCCTTCAACGACAGAACGAGCGGGTCATGCTACAGAACGAAGCCAATGAAGCGATCGCCTTTTCCCAGTCGCTCGCGGACATGGCCAAGGCCCTGTCCGCAGTCAAAGGTCGCAAGTATGTGGTCCTCCTCTCCGAGGGCTTCAGCGGCAACGTCCTGACCGGTAGCGACTCCAGCCTCGCGACCCACCGCGCGATCGAAACGGGCCAAACCTGGGAAGTCAATACGCAGCAAATGTTCGGCAACGTCAGGGTCCAGAACGACATCGAGAAGATGCTCGACACCTTCCGCCGCTCCGACTGCGTCATCGAGTCGGTCGACATCGGAGGGCTGCGTGCCACCAACGCGGCGCGCGAGCGTCCCAACGGTGATGCCAGCCTTTTCTTGATGGCCAACGACACCGGCGGCGAGCTCTACCAGCACTACAACGACCTCGGCAATGCCATGCAGCAAATGCTCGATCGCACCAGCGTGATGTACCTGCTCTCTTTCGCCCCGCAAGGGATCAAAGAGGACGGCTCCTTCCACAAGGTTCGGGTCAAGCTCGTGGATGCCCCCAAGGGCGCGCGCATCGTCACCCGACCCGGCTACTACGCTCCCCGGCCCTACTCGGGGATGAGCGCCGTCGAACGGCGGCTCGAGAACGCCGGCATGATCGTAGGCGGCGAGGAGGGAGGACTCCTCCCGGTCTCGGTGCTAGCGGCCCCCTTCCCGCTACGTGGACCCAACAGCAAGGCCTACGTCCCGGTCTTGATCGAGGTCAACGGCAAGATGTTGCTGCGCGGCGTGACAAAGCCGGACATCCTCACCCAGATCTACGTCTACGCCTTGGACCCCAAGGGCGGGATCCGCGACTTCCGCGTCCAGGCCCTGCGTATCAACGTCAAGCAGATGCGCAAGGTTCTCGAGAGCTCCGGCCTCAAGTTCTTCGGCCATCTCGATCTCGGTCCCGGCCACTACTCGATTCGTGTCCTGGTGCGCAATGCCGAGACCGGAATGGCGGCAATCCGGGTGGTGCCTCTCACCGTACCGGCCTTCGGAAAGCCGAGTCTCGTGCTGCTTCGTCCCCTCTTCCCCGAGAAGCCGGGCAAGTGGTTGATCGTCCGCGAAGCCCTACAGAACAAAGCGGAAAGTCAGATCCCCTATCCGTTCATGCTCGGCGGCCGGCCCTTCATCCCAGCGAGCAAGCCTGATATCGCCGAAAGCAGCCAGGTGCCCGTCTACATCGTCGGTTATCACCTGCCCAAATCGGGCCTCGATCTGCAGGCGGTCGTGACGCGCAAGGACGGCGCTGCCGTCACCAGCGGCAAGCTGAGCATCGCCGGCTCACCGCAAGCCAGCAGCCGGGAGGCGGAAGCCCTACCCGCGACCTTCGAGGCGAAAGGGTTGGCGCCGGGGAACTATCAACTCCGCATCGAGCTCAAGACCCCCGAGGGCAGCATCGAGAGCCCGCCGGCGGCCTTCGTCGTTACCGGCCCTGGAACTGGAGCGGCGTCAAGCGCCAGCGTCGATACCGGTCACGACAAACGAGGCCTGGGCGCCGATCTCGTCGCGAACGCCCACCGCTAAGAGCTGCGATCCCGACGAGACGGTGAGCTTCAGAACATAGCTCATGGATCGATGCCGCAACGCCTCCCACTTGTCGGCGGGAACGTGAAGCTGGATGGGGACTTGATGGACCTGCGTAGTCGTGCCGTTATCGGAGCGCAGAGCGACAAACAGGCGGACCCGGAGCTGGCGTGAGCCGTCGTTGAGCGGCATGGCGGTGAGCTGGTCGATCGGAATCTCCACCTTGACCGGCGCCAGGTAATCCCCCTCGGTGGTCGGCTCGATCTTTCCGACTCGCAGCTTCGCCCCGAGCGGATTCGAGGTCTGATGGAAGTGCAGGGCCGCCATGGTCGAGTCGCTCATTCGCGTGGCGAGCGAAAGATCCCGGTAACCCTGGCGGTAGCGCAAACGGAGCCCCCTGCGCTTCACCTTGACGGTGATGCGATGGTAGCGGCCGTCGCCTTCGTGGCTGGGAGAGAACCCTAGCGAGTAGTAGCTCTGCAGGTCCTGAAGCACCTTCTTCATCGGCGCCCGAACGTCGTTGGTGTTGATCACCGACTGACCCCCGGTCTTGCGGGCCAGGAGCTGGAGAGACGATTGCCGATTCGAGATGTAGTCCGAGTCGAGACTGGCGTAGTCGATGGGCTCCATCTGAGACGCTGTCGCGTCCGTGTGCAAACGGAGGCCACCCGCATCCAGGGTGTAGAACACCACCCGGCTCGAGTTCGCCTCGACGGCGAGCGCCTCCAGGGACTGCGTCGAATTGAACTTGGAAAGACTCTCCAGCGAGTTCGACTGCCGGTACTTCTGCTGCATGGCATTGTAGACATCGAGCCCCGCCCGCATGGGCAGGCCGTTGCTCACATAGACCAGCGCTTTACGTCCCTCCAGACCGGAGAGGGAGTGCACGAGGTCATGCAGCGCCCGGATCGTGGTGTCGACGTCGTTGAACAGCGACCCAGAGTAGCTGTCCACCTGGGCGATAGCGTCACCAGCGCTCCTGCTGTTGTGGAGCGCGGCCAAGATCTGGTCGCGGTCCTCCTCCGCGTGTACGCCTTCAGCGCTCAGGCGCTCCGCCTGGTCAAACGCCTTGAGCACCGCATAGCGGTCGGCAGTGAATGGCTGGACGATCTTGACCGACCGGTCGAAGTCGACGACCATGGCGCGATCGCCTGGCTGGATCGAGCTGTCGACGAACTGATGTAGCTGGCGCAGCACGCGGTTGCGGTCGAAGGGACGGAGGCTCAAGTTGTCGATGAAGAAGACCACCCAGAGGCGCTGCCGGGGAGGCTCGATGTTCTGCGCGCTCTCCGCTGCCGGGGCGGGCGCCTTCGACGCTGGAGTTGTGGCACTGGCCGGCGGCAAGACGTTGCGCGAGACCGTGCGCCGCGTCTCCTTGGTCTCGGCGTAGAAGTTGGTGATCTTGACCGGCCGGCCGTCCTCGAAGAGCTCGAAGTCGCTGCGCTTGAGTCCGGTCACCGCCTTGCCGTGAGAGTCGGTCACGTGGACGTCGACGTTGACCACCTGCACGTTGACCGTACCCGAGAAGGTTTCGGGACCCTGCCCTTGCGAAGCGGTGTCCGCGTCTTGGGCCCCGCCCGTCATCGCCAGGGCGCTCACCAGCAGTGCCAACGTCGAGACTCTGATCCAACCCTTCCGTGAGGACACGAAACCTCCTAGCGTGAAGCTGACCGCTCGCGCGGGGTTCGAGCGCTCGCGCTCTTGGTGATCTTTGCTTTCTGGACTGCGATCCAGCGATCTACGAGCTTGCTCAGCTCGTCCAGCGGGATGGCGCCATTCTCGAGCACCACGTCGTGAAATTCACGAAGGTCGAAGTGGCTGCCGAGCGCCTGCTCCGCCTTCTTGCGCAGGTTCTGGATACGGATCTCACCCACCATGTAGGACAGAGCTTGCCCGGGCCATGCGATATACCGATCGACCTCGGTCTCGATGTTCTGTTCGGACAACGCCGTGTGGTCCTCGAAGTAGCGGATGGCGCGTGCCCGGCTCCAGCCGTACTCGTGGAGACCGGTGTCGACCACCAGGCGCACCGCTCGCCACATCTGATAGTCGAGGTAGCCGAAGCGCGAGTAGGGATTGTCGTAGAGCCCCATCTCGTTGCACAGGGTTTCTGAGTAGAGGGCCCACCCTTCTCCATAAGCGCTGTAGTAGTCGAAGCGGCGGAACTGAGGGATACCCTTGAGCTCCATGGCGATCGGAATCTGCAACTGGTGCCCGGGCCGCCCCTCGTGGCACATCAGCACTTGAATTTCGTACTTCGGCCGTGACTCCGGCTTGTAGAGGTTGACCTCGACGTAACCGGCTACGCTCCCGTCTCCCGACGGCGGCACCGAATAGGCCGGATAGGTATCGGGGGCGAGCGCCGCGGGAATGGGCCGCACGCCATACGGAACCCGGGGCAGAAGCCGAATGCTGATGAAGTCGACGAGGTGGGGATCGACCCGCTTCGCCGCCGCCTGATAGGCCTCGAGGAGATCCTTCGGATTCTTGTAGTAGAAGCGTGGATCCGTGCGCAAGGTGTGAAGGAAGCCCTGGTAGCTGCCCTTGAAGCCGATCTTGCGGAACACCTTCTCCATCTCGGCCTTGACCTGCTTGACCTTCTCGAGACCGAACTCATGGACCTGCTTCGGGGTCATCTGGGTCGTCGTCGCCTGACGCACCAAGAGCGCGTAGTAGGCGTGCCCATTGGGCAGGTCGGAGGCACCGGTCGTGGTGCGACAGTGCGGCAGATAGTCGTCGTTGAAGAACTTCTGCATGCGCTCGAACGCCGGCACGACGTCCTTCGTGATCGCCGCGGCCGCACCCTTGCGCAGCCCGGCCTGCTCGGCGGCGGGAATGGTGTCAGGCATCTTGCGGAAGGGGTCGTAGAAGCGGCTCTTTTCCGCTGAGCTCACGATCTGCGCCGCGATCTGATGGGGAATTCGGCGCATCACGACGTGGGGCTCGGTGATCTCCTCGCGCAACCCCTCGCGCAGGAGCGCGATGGTCTGATCCATGTAGGTCCCGAAGGACTGCAGTCGCTTGACAAAATTGGCGTAATCGGCAGCTGAGTCGAACCGCAGGGTGCGGGTCAGGCTGCTCGACAGCTGGATCCCGTCGAGCTGATTCAAGGGCATGAGATAGCCGTGGAAGGGGTAGGCGTTCACCCACCGCTCGTAGCGATACTTGAACAGATCGTAGTTGATCCTGTCGGCGTCGCTCAGGGACCCGCGATCGATCTTGGCGAGGTCCGCCAAGGTCGCCTCATCCTCTTGATGCTCCCGCGCGATCGCCGCGAGGCTCACGTCGGGCCAACGAGCGTCGTACTGATGAAAGCCATCGAGCGACGCTTCCACGGGATGCTCGCGCATCTCCCGGTCCCATGCCCTCTGAATCAGAGCGTGCAGGGCCGTTCCCGCAGCGTCGTTGGTGCCAGCCTCGGCGCGCGGCGCGAAGGCACACGCGACACCGAGGCCTACGAACAGAGCGACGAGTGCGGTGCTCGTCGCGGCTCTCTTTCCAGCCGCACGCCTCATCTCAATGTCCCGTACCAGAGGTCGAAGCGATGAACTTGGCGACGGCGTCATGGAGCTTGACCAGCGCCGGCGTGTGGACGTACACCATGTGGCCCGACTCGTAGAACTGGTACTCGATGTTCTTGACCAGCTTGGGCTGGAGCGGGATTTGATGCATCGTATAGACCGCCGCGTAGAACGGTGTCGCGACGTCGAAGTACCCGGCATTGAGCATCACCTTGAGATCCGGGTTGTACTTCATCGCCATCATCAGATCGGGGACTACGTTCGTGGTAATCGCGGCGGGGCGGTGACTGCCCGGAGGCTGATGTTGAAAGTTCCACCTGGTCCACAGGTTCCACTCGGGACGGTAGCGCTGGTTCTGCCCGTAGTGGAGGTCCTTCCTCACGTAATCGTTGAAAACAGCCACGTACGCCGAGCTGATCGCCGCCGACTGCGGATCGTAGTGCGATTCCTCGCTCAACGGATCTATCGTCGGGCCGCTGAAGCGCGTGTCCAACCGGCCGGTCGAAGTATCGGAACCGCTCAGGAGCTCCTTCTCGAACTCGCCGCCGTTGACGCGCAGATCGGCCTTGACCCAATACGCGGCCGATAGCCCGGTGTAGGAGTGCAGCTTCTCGGCGATCTGCTGCTTGGCGTCAGGCGAGAGCGACGTTCCCTGATCGAGAGCGTGCGCGTAGTCGCCCATCGCGAACCCCTCGACCTCTTTCAAGAAGGGCTGTAGCGCGGCTGGTTGTTGCGGCAGCTTCTTGTGGTACCAGGCGGTCGCGGCATAGGTCGGCAGGGCGAGCTCGTAGGGAAGGTTCGTCCCCACGTTGAGCTGCGGATTGTCGACGTTGCTCGCATCCCAGTTGAGGATCGTGGAGAGCAAGATCACGCCGTTCAAATCGACGTCGTCACGGGTTTCGAGCAGGTTGGCGACCACCGCCGAGCGCGTCGTCCCGTAGCTTTCGCCGAAGAGATACTTGGGCGAGTTCCAACGCCCGTATTCGGACAAGAAACGGGTGATGAACTGGGCGAAGGCGCGCCCATCGGGGTCGACACCGTAGAAATCCTTGGTGGTTCCCACTCCCCCTTTATCCTTGCCCAGGATGCGGCTGAAACCGGTTCCGGGAGCGTCGATGAACACCAGGTCGCTGGCATCGAGCAGCGACTCGTCGTTGTTGATCAGCTTGTAGGGAGCCGGGTTTGTATGGCTGTGATCGGCTGTCACGACCCGCCGGGGGCCGAAGGCGCCCATGTGGAGCCAGATCGTTGAAGATCCGGGTCCGCCGTTATAGAGGAAGGTTACCGGCCGCGTCGAGACATCGCTGACGCCTTCCTTGAAGTAGGCGACGTAGAACATGCTCGCCGTGGGCTTGTCATCCTTGTTCGTGAGGATGATGGTGCCAGCGACGGCCTTGTAGTGGAGCAACTGCCCGTTGATGGTGACACTTCCGGTGGAGGTCACCTGCTGAGCCTTGGGAGGCGTCGCCTCCGCGGTCTTGTTATCGCGAGCGTGATGCGCCTCTTTCGCGCTTCCCACGGCTGGCAACACTGCCAGGGCCAGCACTGTCACGAATACCGACAGCCATACCGTCCTTCTGCTCATCTCTGCCTCACTCCTCCGCAACGGTCACAGAACCGGCACCATCGTCGGACCTCCACCGTTCGCACCGGTGCATCCTACACCCGCCACCATCCGGGGATTCCTGATCGCTGAGGGCGGCCGACCGGGGCGTCGGCCGCTTGTATATTGATTCCCATCAGGAGAGAGGCTGTCGGGGAGGCCGATCGGCCGCGAAGCCTTCCGAGTGGGGAGAGCTGGCCTCTAGAGAGGCCGGCCCGGCCGGGCTAGAATGCCCGGGTGCGGAACGACCGAAAGGTCCTCTCGTGACCACCCCGCAGCTACGCTTGTCCTGGCGCTGGGCTCTCGTTGTTGTCGTCGTCACATTTCTAGCCGCGGGGGGAATGCGCCTGGCGCGCGGCCTGGTGTCGCAATATGCCCTCCCCACTCACGGCGCCCAATGGATCTGGGCGCCCCCCACGGTCGCCGACCACGGCCCCTCCGCCTTTTACGCGGTTCGTGATTTCGTCGTTCCTTTTGCTCCTAGGGAGGCAAGGCTGCTGCTCCTCGCCGATCGCGACTACCTCGTCTGGCTCAACGGCAAGGAGATCGCCTCGGGCCGCTATCGGGCCGGAGACCGCATGAGGAATCTAGAAGTCGGCTCGTTCCTGGCGCGGGGGAAGAACCGGCTCGTGGCGAGGCTCGCGAGTGACGAGGGCTTAGGCGGGCTCCTCGCCAGTTTGACGATCCATGGTGCCGGCGGGCGCCAGCTGCGCATCGTCACGAATTCGAGCTGGCGCATCTTGCCGCGGCATCAGCGGGGTCTCCTGGCCAGCGACGAGCCGCTCCTCGAGTGGGTGGCGCCGCGCATCTGGGCGGATCCTCCCACCGGCCGCTGGGGGTACCCGAGCGTCGGGCCGGCGGTGCCGCCACTCACGAGCCTCGCGGTCTCGAGTTCTTTGGTCCCTCCGGTCGCAACCTACTTCCGAACCGGCGACGGCTGGCGCCCCCTGCCGCCCGGGGGATCGACGGTCGCCCATCCGTGGCTGCTCTTCGATTGGGGCAAATCGATGACCGGCGGGCTCTGGCTCGAGCTCTCGCGCCGGGGCCGCGCCATCGGGCTGGTCTGGTTCGGCGAGCGGATTCCCGATCCAGAGAGCCGGGTGGCGGACGAAGAGCTCATCGCCGTGCCCCGTCGCCGGGTCTGGCAGTCAGGCGAGATACGGCACTTTCGCTATGCCCTGGTGGGAGTGGAGGGGGGAGTGTCCGGAGCGGGGGCCTGGCCCATCGATCCGCGGCGTGCCGCGTCCTGGCTCTACGTGCGGCGTGGAATCAAAGGAGTTTTCGGACTGCAGCCGCCGCTGTCACGACCGACGGCGGAGAACGAAATCTGGGGCCGACTCAAGGGCTTCCCGCGCGGCCGAAGGGGGGAAGCGCGATAGCGCGGCGCGCGCTTCCTGGGCATATTCCGAAGCGAGCAAGCTGACCTCTTCGATCGTACCGGCCGAGCTCACGAGCTCGAGGATCTCCTCGCGTGAGGTGCGGCCGAAATCACCATCTTCCAGGACGTGCTCGATGGCCTGCCTGTGCCCACGATCCAAGCGCGGGAGGAGCAGGATCAACGGGAGCGTCAACTTCCCTTCCTTGAGGTCGGAGAGCACCGGTTTGCCGAGCTCCGACTCCCGCGCCGTGAAGTCCAAGAGATCGTCCACCAGTTGAAAGCAAACCCCGAGCTTCTCGCCGTACTCGGCGAGCGCCTCGCCGCCAGCATGGTTGGCGGGGCGGATGAGAGAGGGAATGGTGCAGGCAGCGGCGAAGAGGTGCGCGGTCTTTCGATCGATGATCCCGAAATACTCGTCGACCGTCAGGTCGGTTCGTCCCAACCGCTCGAGCGCCATCAGCTCGCCCTCCGTCATGCGCGAAGTGGCAGCGCAGAGCGCCCGGACGACCTCGAGATTGTCGTGGCGAAGGGCCATCTCCATGGCGGTGGTGTAGAGCCAGTCGCCCAACAGGACGGTACGGCTGTTGCCCCAGAGATGATTGAGCGTCGGTTGGCTCCGGCGCAGGGTGGCGTGATCGATGATGTCGTCGTGAATCAGCGTCGCGGTGTGGATGAGCTCCACGACGGCGGCGTAGGTGATCGGCTCCTCGTCGTCGTGCCCGAGCAGCTGCGCCGAGAGGAGGAGCAGGGCCGGGCGCACCCTCTTGCCGCCGCCGGCGAAGATGTACTCGCCCGCCTGGTCGATGAACGGCACGTCGGAGCGCAGCTCCTGGCGGAAGAGCTCGTCCGTCGCGGACAGCTCGTCGGCGATGAGCCCGAGGAAACGCGCCGCCCCCGGGGTCTCCGGTCGGTCGTCCTGGGTGGCCAGACTAGGCTTTTGGTTTGCCATCTAGAAGGGGCTCACCGGGTCGAACTGGTCGATTCCCACGAGCTTTCCGTCGCGGAAGCGGTAGGCCTTGCCGCGGTTGAAGTACCACCAAGTCACCTCGGTACGATCGGGGTATTTGAGCTCCTTGACCGTGTCGGGAGCGCCCATCTGGTGGTAGGTACGCTCCTCGTCCGGGGTCTTGATCGCGGCCAGGAAGCGCCGGAACTTGGTGAGGAAGGCGGTTTGCTTCTGGTTCAAGTTGGCGTTGGCCACCACGGGGGTTCCCGCGAGCACCTGGCGCGTCAGATTCGTCTTGCTCAGGACGTGGAACTGCTCCCCTTGGGCGCCGCGCACCGAGATGCCTACGACCAACTCGAAGAGGCTGTATTCGTCGCTCCACGGCCACTCGAGAGAGAACTCGCCGCGGTCGTTGGTCGTTGCCGAGACCTTGACCGTCTCGCGCGGCACGCGGTGCAGGGTGCGGAAGCTGAAGCCAGCTCGCGAAGCCTCGAAGGTGACCGTGACCTTGTCGAGGGGGCCACCGCCCGCGTCGGTCACCACCCCGGTCACCTCGATCTTCTGGCCCTTGGCGTAGTGGACGATGGCTCCCGCGGGGGAGGTGGCGCCGGAGGCCAGAAGCAAGAGACCGCAGGCGGCGAGTAGGGTGCCGAAGGTGGTGTTCCGCATCGTCGTCAGGCGTTGCGATAGTTCGTGAATTGAAGAGGAAGATCGAGCTCGAGCGACTTGAGCATGGCGATCACTTCCTGCAGTTTGTCGAGGCTCTTGCTTGACACGCGGATGCTGTCGCCCTGAATCGCGGCTTGCACCTTGAGCTTGAGCCTCTTGATCTCCGCGACCAGGTGCTTGGCGGTTTCCTGGGGGATGCCCTGTTGCAGGGAAATGCGCTGCCGGGCCCTACCGCCGGCGGCTGGTTCGACCTTGCCGTAGCGCAGGGACTTGAGGTTGACGCCGCGCCGCACGAGCTTGGTCTTGAGGACCTCGAGCGCTTGATTCAGGCTGAACTCGTCGGCTGAGTTCACCACCATCTCCTCGCCCTCGAGCAAGACCTCCGCCGCCGCCTTTTTCAAGTCGTAGCGGCTCGTCACCTCTTTGTGGGCCTGGTTGACGGCGTTGTGGACCTCTTGAAGGTCCACCGTCGAAACGATGTCAAAGGAGTTGTCGGCCATGGTCGTCGATTACGGCGTCGCTACGAACTGTACGTCAGCCATTATATGGAAAACGGCAACCCTGGCGAACTGGCTGAGGGACCTCTACTCGATCCAGTGAATATCGCGCGGCGGGATGAAGGCGCCGCGATCGGCGAGTGGCTTGAAGTCGGAGAAGGTGAACCGGGTCTCGTCGCCCTCGCGCGTCTTGTAGGTGAGGGCTATGACGTGCGCGCGCTCGCTGTCGATGGTGAGGACGGCGCTCGCGATACTGGCATGGGGCGCCAAGTTCTCGAGGCGGATCTCGATCGTGCCGGAGGGCTGAGGAGCGATCTTCGCCTGGTAGCGCTTGCTCAGATCGTTTACCCCCAGCAACAGGAGATCGAGGCCCGGCTCCTTTTCCGCGTCGAGGATCGTCCGCTGTCCCGCCTTTTCTCCCTCGTTCCAGCTGTAGGCCACGGTGCCGCACAGCAAGTAGCTCTTGGGATAGGGATCGCGATAGTCCCAGCGCAGGCAGTCGGGGAGCGCCATCGAGATCTTTCCGTGCTCGCTGTCGCCGGTGGTAAACCCCTGGGGAACGAAGGTCTGGAGGAAGTCGGCGCGGGTCGGCCCAGCCGCAACCAGCCGGGTTCGAACGAGCTCGAGGAGCTTCCAAGCTTGCTGGCCGGGTTCGGTCGGAGCAGCGGCGCAGACGAAAGGTGGGGTGAGGAGGAGGAGCCCCACGACGGCGACTCCCAGGGCGTGGGATCCGATCAGCATTGTGGGTCTAGCCTGCATTATTTGTGAGGCGCAGTAGGTGGCTCGTGAATGATGCGGGCTAGTGTTTGAAATGGCGCCTGCTGGTGAAGATCATCGCCATGCCGTGCTCGTTGGCGGCGGCGATCACCTCGTCGTCGCGCTTGCTGCCGCCGGGCTCGATCACCGCGGTGACTCCGGCCTCGGCCAATGCGTCGAGGCCGTCGCGGAAGGGGAAGAAGGCGTCGGAGGCGGCGACCGTTCCGGCCACTGGAAGCTGAGCCTTCTCGACCGCCAGCTTGCAGGCGTCGACCCGGCTCATCTGCCCGGCGCCGATCCCCACCGTCTGCATTGAGTTGGCGAGGACGATGGCGTTGGACTTGACGTGGCGGATCACCGTCCAGGCGAGCTCGAGGCCGCGACGCTCCTCGGCGCTCGGCTGACGCTCCGTGGGCACGGTCCAATCCTCGCGCGGATCGGGCTGGGCGTCCGGGTCCTGGGCGAGATAGCCGCCGTCGATGGCGCGGAGCTCGATCGCGCCGGGCGCGGGGCGGTAGAGGGGAGCGGTTAGGACCCGGCGGTTCTTCTTGGCGGCGAAGAGAGCCATCGCCCCGTCGCCGATCTCGGGGGCGATCACCACCTCGACGAAGAGCTCGCTCATCGCCTCGGCCAGCCTTTCGTCGATCGGCCCGTTGGTGGCGACGATCGAGCCGAAGGCGGAGATCGGATCGCAGGCCAGCGCCCTCTCGTAAGCGCTCGTCAGGTCGTCGCCCACCCCGACGCCGCACGGATTGTTGTGCTTGATGATCGCCACCGCCGGACCGTCCATCAGGGAGACGAGGCGGCGGGCGGCGTCGGCGTCCAGGAGGTTGTTGTAGGAGAGCTCCTTGCCCTGGTGCTGGTGGAAGCCGCCGAAGATCCCCCTTCCCCGCGTCTGGCGGTAGACCGCCGCCTGCTGGTGGGGGTTCTCGCCGTAGCGAAGCTCCGCCGCGCGCACCAGGTCGAGCGTCAGCTGGCGCGGGAAGAGCTCGGTCGGCGTCTCGATCTGGCTCGCGAGCCAGCCGGCGATCGCCGCGTCGTAGCTCTGGGTGTGGCGAAAGGCCTTGAGCGCCAACTTCCGGCGCAGGGCCTCGGGCACCATCCCCTCGCCGCTTTCGAGCGCGGTCAGGACCTGGGGGTAGTCCTCGGGGTCGACGACCACCACCACCCCCATGTGATTCTTGGCGGCGGCGCGGATCAGGGTGGGGCCGCCGATGTCGATCATCTCGATCGCCTTGGCGAAGTCGGCGCCGGACGCCACGGTCTCGCGGAAGGGGTAGAGATTGACGACCACCAGATCGATGGGGGCGATGCCGTGCTGGGCGAGCTCGGCGGCGTGCGAGCTGCGCTGCCGGTCGGCGAGGATGCCGCCGTGGATCTTGGGGTGGAGGGTCTTGACCCGGCCGTCGAGGATCTCGGGAATCTGGGTCACCTCGGAGACCGGTGTGACCGCGATTCCCGCTTCGCGCAGGACCTTCTCGGTGCCGCCGGTCGAGAGGATCTCGATGTCGAGCGAGGCGAGGCCGCGGGCGAGGTCGGCCAGGCCAGTCTTGTCGGAAACCGAGATCAGGGCGCGTCGCGCTTGCAACATCATCTTTTCCTTTCGCGTGCTGGCGAGCTCTAGCGCGAGCTTTCGATGCGCGGAAGCAGTACCACTACCGAGCCGCCGCTCGAAGGCAGCCAGGGGCGGTGATCGGCACCGCCGCCGGCAATCCAAATGTAGCGCATCAGGTCTACCACGTCGCTCACCGCGTGGCTGAAGGAGACCGCGGCGACCCCGAAGGCGGTCGACTTGTCGTCGAAGTAGCGGATGCCGTCGAGGAAGCCGATGCGCCGGTACTCGAGACCGATCAGCGGGTAGAGGGTGCGGCCGCGAGCGAGCGCCCGCGCGACCATGGCGCGGACCGCCGCCGGGCTGGTGAGATCGCGGTCGATGCCGTAGAAGACCACGTCGAAACGGGGTTCGGCGCTCTGCGCGTAGTAGAGATAGTTGGCGAAGTAGTCCCCCTCGCGCGGATCGCTCTCGGAGGTGTTCAAGGGATTGTCGGCGTCCGCCATGTAGTGCGAGACCACTCCGAGCTGGAACACGATGTCGGCGAAGGGGCGGTGCTCCTTGATGAAGGCCACGGCGCGCGCCACCTCCATGGGGATCACCTGGTCGAGCCGCCCGGTGCCGTCGGCATTCTTGTAGTGATCGGCCGCATTGGTGTCGCTGAACGGCATGACGACGCCGCGATCGAGCTCCGAGAGGTTCCGTTGGATGAGCGGCTTTAAGTCGGGGGGCGCGAGCTGGACCGCCTCGCGCGCGATCTCGACCTGGCTCTTGGGAGTCCAAGCGGCAAGTGGAGCCGCGACCAGGGGCAGCACGGCGCAGGCCAGGACCGCGATGGGGAGAGAGCGCCGCACGGCGCTATTCTATGGGACGTGAAGGACGCGTCGCTCAACGCCGTTGATCGGCAAGCCGTGGTTGGTCGCGAGCCCGAGCCCGCGGCTAACCGCGGCGATTCCGCCGGTGCGGATCAGCCGCTCTTGGTCGATGCCCGTGGCCAGCGCTGTCCCGTGCCGCTTCTCCTCGCGCGCCGCGCGATCGACTCCGTCCCACCAGGTGCCAGGGTCATGGTGGTGGGCGACGATCCCGACATCCCGCGCGATTTCGAAGCCTGGTGCGCCGAAAGCGGCCACCGCCTGCTCGCCCTCGATCGCGACGAGAAGCTCTTTCGCGTCCTCGTCGAGCGCCGTTCGACTTGACGGCGGCTTGACGGAACCCCTTATCAGCTGCTAGAAACCGCCCTGGGCCTT
>JBJKRB010000098.1:0-42173 GCA_046704885.1 Thermoanaerobaculia bacterium
CCCGCCGCGGCCCTTTGCGGCCATTGTCGATCGCGCCGATGATGGACCACACGGACCGGTACTTCCGCTATTTCCTGCGCTTTCTGACGCGGCGGACGCTGCTCTATACCGAGATGATCCACAGCGGCGCGATTCTCGAAAATGACCCCGCGCGGGTTCTCGCCTATGACCCGGTCGAGCGGCCCTTGGCGCTCCAGCTCGGGGGCGACGATCCACGAGCGCTGGCGCGAGCGGCGGCGATCGCCGAGGAGCTCGGCTACGACGAGGTCAACCTCAACGTCGGCTGCCCCAGCCCGCGAGTCCAGAGCGGCCGCTTCGGCGTCCGTCTCATGGCCGAGCCCGAGCGGGTGTCGGAAGCGGTCTCCGCGATGAGGGCCGCCACCAAGATTCCGGTCACGGTCAAGCACCGGATCGGGTTCGACGAAATCGATCGTTACGAGGACATGGCGCGCTTCGTCACGGTCGTGGCCGAGTCCGGATGCGACCGCTTCGCCGTGCACGCGCGTAAGGCCTGGCTCCAGGGCCTGAGCCCGCGCGAGAACCGGGAGGTGCCGCCGCTACGCTACGAGGAGGTCTACCGACTGAAGGAGGAGCTTCCCCATCTGGCGATCGAGATAAACGGCGGGGTCCGAACACTGGCTGACGCCGAGCGCCACCTCGAGCACGTCGACGGGGTGATGATCGGACGCGCCGCGGTCGATGATCCCTATCTCCTGGCGGAGGCGGACCGCGTGATCTTTGGAGAGGTCTCCCCGGGGTTGAGCCGCGTCGAGATCATCCACGCCATGCTCCCCTACATCGAGCGTCACGCGTCCGGCGGCGTTCCCCTCACGTTTCTGCTGCGCCCGCTGAGAAACCTCTTCGCCGGCCGGCCTGGATCGCGCGCCTGGCGCCGCGGTCTCTCCGAGCTCCGGCAAGCACGCTTCGACCCGGCCCCGGTCCTCGCGCTGCTCCCGGGTATGCCGCTCCTGGCAACCGTATCCGACTGATCGCCCGCGGCGCCGTGCCACCTTTACCTAGTACCCTTCGAACTCTTCGCTCAAGATGTCTTCGTCGGCGACGCCGATCTGGTGGGAGAGGACGCCCGTGAGCTCGTGGACCATGGCCGGCGGGCCGCAGACATAGCAGCGAGGATTCGCGAGGGCGCCCGCCATCTCCTCGATCCAAGCGCCGTCGATCCGCCCGGTCCGCCCCGCCCAGGGCGCGTCCCCGTCGCCGGGGCGGGTCACCGTCAGGCCGAGCGTGAACGCCTCATTCTCGGCCGCGATCCGCTCGAGCTCGTCGCGAAAGGCGATCTCCTCGACCGTACGGTTCGAGTAGAGGAGGACCACCGGCTCGCCGAATCCCCTGTCGCCTCCGGCGCGGATCATGCTGCGGAAGGGAGTGATGCCGATGCCGCCGGTCAAGAGGGCGGCGGGACGTTGCGAGTCGAGCACGAAGCGCCCCAGCGGGCCGCGGACCTCGACCTCGAGGTCCTCCGGACCACGCAGGAGCCGCTCCTTGAAAGGGCTGCCGCTGTCGCGAGTCGTGATCGTGAGGATGCCCTGCTCGCTGGGGCTCGATGACAGGGTGAAGATCCGTTCGGAGCCGCGCGGATCATCCTCCACCCCGGGGACGACGAGCGAGACGTACTGCCCGGGCTCATAGGCGAAACGGTGCTCGCCGAGAGAGAAGGCGACGGTCATCGCGGTTGGCGTCTCGCGCCGTCGCTCGGCGATCGGGAGACGCAGGACGCGCGGCCTACTTTTCCTCGAGCTCGACGTAGATCTCACCACCCTCGATCGAGACCGGATAGGTCTCAGTGTCGGTCGCCCACGGGGTCTCCTGGTAGACCGTTCCAGTTCGCAAATCGAAGTGCGCTTCGTGCCAGGGGCAGGTCAAGAGGCATGGATTGTCCTCGCCTCCCAACCGCCCCTCGTGAAGCGGAGCCCCTTCGTGCGTGCAGACGTCGTTCATGGCGTAGATCTCTCCCGCGATCTTCACCAGGAGCACTTGAACGTCGTCGTGCATGCGCATGATCATCTCCCCTTCAGGCACCTCTTCGAGCTCCGCGATCTTTATCTTGCTCATCGTCTTCCCCGCTCATCTCATTTTGGTGAATTCCTATAGCGCTTGAAGAATCCTATCAATGGCTTTCTTGCTTTCTCCTTCAGACTCGATCGACGCTTGGCTAGGGGCTTGCTATTCTTGAGCCGTCATGTTCGACCTCGAGAGCGACCCGGAAGAGAGCCTCGACAAGCCGGCCCTTTACGCCCGCTTGGCCGAGCAGGCCGAGCATCTGCTCGCTGGCGAGAGCGACCCGATCGCCAACGCCGCCAACCTCTCGGCGCTCCTCTACCATTCGCTTCCCGAGGTCAACTGGTGCGGTTTCTACCTGTTCGATGGCGAGGAGCTCGTCGTCGGCCCCTTCCAGGGCCAGCCCGCCTGCGTTCGCATCGCGATTGGCGCGGGCGTTTGTGGAACCGCGGCGCGGGAAAAGCGCACCATGGTGGTCCCCGACGTCCATCAGTTTCCGGGCCACATCGCCTGTGATGCCCGCTCTCGCGCCGAGCTGGTGGTGCCGCTCTTCGCCGCCGAGCGCCTGCTCGGCGTGCTCGACCTCGACAGCCCCACCCCGAGCCGATTCGACGATGAGGACGCGGCGGGTCTCGAACGTCTGGCGGCGATCTATCTCGACTCGCTCGCTGACCGCGAGCGCCCCTCGCGAGCCTGAACGTGAGCTCAACGCGGCACGAAGGACGAACCGCCGAGCGTGCGCTCCGCGCCTGGAAGCTCCTGGCCTATTCAGCGGTTGGAGTGGCGCTCGCCGCCCTGGTCCTCGCCGCTTGGGCACTCTTCCACCCGCTCGCCCCGCCCCCGGCGCCGCACGCCGCGACGCCGCGCAGCGCTGCCCCGCGCCCGAGCTCCGAGACGAAGCCGGCGCTGATCTTGAGCCCCGCCCGCTTCGCCGATCTCCCGGGATGGCGAAGCGATGATCAAGCCGCCGCCCTCTCCGCCTTTCTCGCCACCTGCCGCGACCTCGAACGGGGCGGAGACGGCTCCCCTCGGTCTCCCGACCTCCTGCTCGCGATGCGCGGTTGGCCGGAGGTCTGCCGCCAGGCGAGGAACCTCGATGACCGCGATCTCCAGTCGGTACGGCGGTTCTTCGAGACCGCCTTGCGGCCCTGGGCGGTGACCGCCGGCACTGAGTCTCAGGGTCTCTTCACCGGCTACTACGAGCCCACCCTCGAGGGCAGCCACAGGCGCACCGGCGTCTACCGCTACCCGCTCTACGTCGTTCCTCCCGACCTCGTGCACGTCGATCTCGGTCGTTTCCGCGACAAGTGGAAGGGACACCAGATCTCAGGGCGCCTGAAGGGCCGCGATCTCGTGCCCTACTACGATCGCGCCGCGATCGAACGCGGAGCCCTCGCCGGCCGCCGTCTCGAGCTCGTCTATGTTGACGATCCGATCGATCTCTTCTTCCTCCAGGTCCAGGGCTCGGGCAAGATCCTGCTGCCCCACGGCCGCGTGCTTCACGTCGGCTACTCGGGCGAGAACGGCCTACCCTACACCTCCGTGGGCAAGGAGCTGATCGCCGAGGGCGAGCTTCTGCCCGACATGGTTTCCCTCGGCACCCTGCGCGGCTGGTTCCTTAGCCACCCGCTCCGTACCCGGCAGATCCTCGATCGCAACCGCTCCTACGTCTTCTTCCGCAAGCTCCGCGGCAACGCTCCACTCGGCTCGGCGGGGGTCCCGCTGACGCCGCGCCGCTCGCTCGCGGTCGACCGCGCCTACCTGCCGATGGGTCTCCCCATCTGGCTCGCTACCACGGTGCCCGATCCCGAGCCCGGGCGCGCCGATCACCCCTTCGACCGGCTGATGGTGTCGCAAGACACCGGCGGCGCCATTCGCGGGCCGATCCGGGGCGATGTCTACTGGGGGGGAGGCCGCGAGGCGGAGGCGATCGCCGGGCGAATGAAGAATCAGGGCAAGATCTGGCTTCTCCTCCCCCGCCAAGGGAGCATCCCGGCCCAGCTTCTCGGGACTGCTCCCGCTGCCCCAGCTACTCCACGCGGTAGCTGACCCCGGCGGAGCGCCCGAGATCGTCGGTCACGACGAGGCGGTGCAAGCCACGCTCGAGATCGACGAAGAGCCGCGCCGCCGGCCCCCCGGTCGCGATCAGACGACCATCTTGATACCAGTAGAGCCGATGGCTGCCGGGGCCAACTTCGGCGCTCAGCAGGATCTTCTGATCGGAGAGGGGCGCGTCGCGTCGCACTCGATAGGGCGTGGAGGGATCGGGCGAGACGATCTTGGGGCGCTCGCCCGAGGCGTTGACGCCACAGTCGGCCGCCAAGGGCGGCAGTCCATTGACGTGCTCTCCCCGTCCACGACGAAAGGCCACCAGCTCGGGAGGCGGCAAGTCGAGGACCAGCCAGCGGTAGCGGTGCCGGCGCGAGCAGTCGGGCGTCAGCCTCCTCCCGCTCGCCGCGTCGACCAGGACTCTACGGTGCTCCTCACAAGTTGCGAGGCGGGTCCGGCCGGCCAAGGCCTCGACCCTGACGCGACGCGGGCAGAAGGGCCCGGGCAGCTGGTGGCTCGCCGCGCAGACCTCGACGGTCTCGAGCTCGCTCGAGGTCGGCTTCGGAGGGGCCGCTCCTCCGGGATCGATCACGCGGAAGAGGTCGAAGAGGAGGGGCGCCGCGTCCTCGGCACCGGAGATCCCTTCGACCGGGCGGCCGTCGAAGTTGCCAACCCAAACTCCGATCGAGAAATCTCGCGAGTAGCCGACGGCCCAGGCGTCGCGGTGGCCGAAGGACGTGCCCGTCTTCCAGGCGACCGCCGGCACGTCGCGCGCCGAGCGCCAGGCGCTCGGGAGATCGGGTCGCCGCAGGTCCATCAGGCTCTCGGTGACCAGCCAGGCGGCGCCAGGGGAAAAGAGGCGCGTGCCGGGAGCGGAGGCGCCGCCTCCTCGGCGCCAGACCAGTGGCCGGTAGAGCCCTCCATCGGCGAGGGCGCTGTAGAGGTTGGTCAGATCGATCAGGCGGACCCCCCCCGAGCCCAGGATCAAGGGAAGCCCGTAGCTAGCGGCGGGACGATCGAGCGTCGCCAGACCGCCGCGCCGCAGCAGGTGCACGAAATCCTCGAGCCCGACCCGGGCCAAGAGGCGGACGGCGGGAGCATTCAACGACTCGATCAGCGCCTGGCGCGCGGTGACCCGGCCTCGATAGCGCCCGTCATAGTCGTGCGGAACGTAGCCCGAGAAGTCGGTCGGGACGTCGAGCATGAAGCTCGCCGGGATGATCAGTCCGCGATCGAAGGCGAGGGCGTAGAGAAATGGCTTGAGCGTCGAGCCCGGGGAGCGCACCGCCACCGCGCCGTTGACCTGCCCCTGATGCTCATGGTCGAAGAAACCGGCCGACCCCACCATCGCCGCGAGCTCGTGGCTCCGGTTGTCGACCACCACGGCGGCGGCGTTGCCGATCCCCTGTTGGCGTAGCTCGCCGATTCGCCTCACCACCTGGTCCCGCGCCAGCGCCTGGAGACGGCGGTCAATGGTCGCCTCGATCCGCGCCTTGCCGGGAACCTCCCCAAGCGCGAAGCGGGAGAAGAGAGGAGCGTCGAACGGGACCGGCCGCAAACGGGTAGGAAGGGACTCGGCGCGCGCCGCCTCCACCTCGGCGCGAGAGAAGACGCCGCGCGCCTCGAGTTGGAGGAGCACCCGGTCACGAGCGGCGCGTGCCTGGCGCGGGTGGCGGATGGGATCGTAGGCCAGGGGGGAGCGGGGAAGAGCCACGAGGAGCGCGACCTCGCCGGGAGAGAGTTGCGCTGGCCGCTTGCCGAAATAGAGCCAGGAAGCGGCGCCTACTCCCTCGATGTTTCCCCCCATCGGAGCGAGATTCAAATAGAGCTCGATCCGCTTGCGCTCCGGCAGGTGCCAGGTGAGCTGGAGGGCGCGATACGCCTCGAGCAGCTTGGCCCCGAGGGTCCGGGGCCTGGGGTCGGTCATCCTCGCCACTTGCATGGCGAGGGTCGAGGCGCCGGACACGATCCGCCCGGCCGAGAGGTCCTGCCAGGCGGCCCGCACGATCGCCAACGGATTGACCCCTGGGTGGTATCCGATCCAGCGATCCTCCGAAGCGACCACGGCGCGGGGCAGGCTCGGCCCCATCTCGCTCAGTCTCATGGGAATTCGCCACCGCTGGTCCACGGCGAGGAAGACCCGTAGAGGCCGGCCATCTCTCGCATCGACGCGCACCGCCGGCGGGCGGGTGAGCCGGGACCATGGAAAGGGCTCGATCTGATCGGCAACCAGGAAGGCGGCGAAAGGAATGGCGGCCGCGAGAACGGCGAACCAGAGGGCTCGTTTGAAACGCACCGACACCTACTTCCGGATCGCGATTTCCATCCGTCCCTGCTCGCTCGCGGCCTCGATGGCGGGGTCGTACATGGCGCGGGCCGAGATCGGCGGCAACCGGAACGAGCCGGGAATGACCGCTCGCGCCTCGACGTAGAAGGTCCGCCACGAATTGGCCGGCAGATCGGTAAAAACATCGGCCCGATCATCTCGCAGATCGAGGTGGCGACCCTGGTCGGCGTCCGCCACCCAGGGGAGCGTCTCGCTCGTCGCCAGGCGCGGATTCTCGACCTCGAGCCCGGAGGGCAGGAGGATCTCGAGCGCCACGTTGGCGACCGGGCCGACGGTGCTCCGGACCCGCGCCTTGATGACCAGCAAGTCTCCCTGATGGATGGCGGCGAGGTCGGCGGGATCTCCGTTGCGGGTGAGGATCTGGCGCTCGACCTCGAGCCCCGCCGCGACCGGCGCGTAGCTCTTCACGGTCGGTGTGCCGCTGGTGACCAGGCTGTAGAAGGCCGCGCCCTTCGAGTAACCCGGTTTCATCTCGATGGCCAAGGGCTCGGCGCCCGCGAGATCGGCGAAGCTCACGGCTTTATGAGCGTCAATCGCTCCCAGGACCCGGCCCCCGAGCTTGACCTCTCCCTGGTATCCACCCTTGGCGCTCTGCCGGTGCGCGAGCTCGCCCAGGGCGAGAAAAACCCATGCGGTCTCCTGCGTGGTCCAGAGCGAGAGGCTTCCGGCGTCGCGGCTCAGACGGTCGAAGAGCACGGTCACCTGCGGATCGTCCGGGCTCACCTCGAGCAAAGCCAGGAGAGCGATCGCGCGAGCGCGGAGTGGCGAATCGAGATTGCCACCCCGCTCTCGTGCCACTTCTGGAATCGCGCGAAGCTCGGCCAGGAGCTCGGCGCCGGCCCGGCTGTCGCCCGCCGCCGCGTAAGCGCCGGCAAGGAGCGGGCGCGACGTCGAGTCGAGCTCATTCGCGTGGTTCTGACGCACGAAGTCCATGGTGGCCCGATCGGCGCGCCCGGCCCGAGCGAGAATGTAGAGGCCATAGGCGACGCGTTCGAGCTCGCCGGCCGAGTAGTGGTCCGCCGCCCGCACTCCCGAAGCGACCGCGTCGAGGGAGCGCTCGAGAAGGCCGGGATCGACCTCGAAGCCGGCGCGCTTCGCCTCCACCAGAAAATGGGTCGCATAGAGGCTGTCCCAAGCGTCGGGGGTGGCCTCGCCCGGCCACAAGGCGAAACGCCCGTTGCCCACCTCGAGCCGAGCCACCTTGGCGAGGGCCTGTTGAACGAAGAGCACCGGATCGCCGTTGCCTTTGGCGGGATCGAGCAGCTCGGGGGCGATCTTTTGGGCCAGGTCTCCAAAGTAGAGCAGGGGGAAGGCGGAGGACACGGTTTGCTCGAGGCATCCGTAGGGATAGGCGAGGAGCTCCTTCAGGCGACCGAGAAACTGCGTCGCCGGAAGAGGCCCAATCGTCAGGGTGCGGCGCACGGTGCCGGGCTCGAAGCTTCGCGCCGTGGCGAGGGGAAGGCGGGTAACGACATCATCGACCGGCCCGGCTTGCTGAGTGGCGAGCGGGGGCAAGTCGGAACGCACCGGAATCTCGATCGTGGCGCGGGCTTGCTCGTCGTTGCCGCTGGCGCGAAAGACCAAATTGGCCTCTCCCGGTTGCTCACCGGTGGCCGCCTCGAGGTAGGTCGTCCGCTGCTCGCCGGCGGGAATGCTGAGCGTCCGCGAGCTCTCGCCCGCGCTCTTGACCGGCCCACTCGTCCCGAGGCCGACGACAAACTCGCCGGATTTCCCGGTGTCGTTGCGGAGCGTGACGGGAAGGCTCAGGCGCTCGCCGAAGGAGAGAACCCGGGGCGCCGTCGGCATGATGATCAGCGGGTCGCGCACCGTGAGCCTACGTTCGGCCGACCCGAAGTCAGCGCCCGAGATCGCTACCGCCATCAAGCGGAGGGCGCCGTGAAACTCCGCCGGCAGCTTGAAGCTGGTGACGACGATGCCTTTGGAGTTGGCGGTCAGCGACCCCGACCAGAACGCCACCGGCTTGACCCGAGTCAAGCCCTCGCTCGACAGGGCGCGCAGGGCCGCGGAGGCGCCCTCGCCACCGCCACCCTTCTTTGCCCTCTCGACGATCTCGGGAAGAAGGAGGCTGTAGGTGTCCGAAGTCGTGACGTCGAGCGCCAGCTTGCGGTAGAAGAAGTCGAAGGGATCCGGCGTCTTCTGGGCGATCAGCTGGAGGATGCCCTCGTCGACCGCCGCCACGGTCACGAGGGCTCCGGGGCGGGTATCGACGCGCACCTCGACCTTGCTCTCGGAGCGCACCGTGGCGGGGGCGGAGATTCGCGGCGCCAGATGGTGCGCGTTGCGGTCGACATCGATCGGCACGGCTCCGAAGGCGCGTCCGACCGACCCCTCGGAGAGGTCCCCGAGCTTGCGCACGAGAGTGGCGGTCACGTAGCCATTGGGACGAAGCGCTCCCGGCACCGGGATCGTGAGACGCGCCGAGTTGCCGCTCAGCGTTACGACCTTGCTCCACAGGATCCGATCCCGTTCCAAGGTCACCAGCATCCGTCCCGGGAAAGGCGCCTTGACCTCGACGGTCGCGGTTTCTCCCGGGCGGTATTCCTTCTTGTCCAGCTCCAGCTCGACGCGCGACGGATTGGCCATCGCCCACGGCGCATAGCCCCAGCCACCAGCCGAGAAGGAAAGCTCGCTCGAGCTGCCGCTCTCAGGATCGGTCAGCACCACCCGGAACTCGCCGTAGCCCGGAGGCGTCACCGTGAAGCTTCCCGACTTCTTTCCGGCTTCGATATCGCGGCTCGCGATCAAGCGCGGCTCGCGTTTCGATTCATAGCGGAATCCGCCCGAGGGTGTGCGTCTGAGAACGGTATTGAAACGATCTTCGAAAAATTCGAGACGCAGCGTCCCGGCCGCGGTGGGAGCGCCCGCCGGAGTGAGGGCCAGCCAATCGAAGCGCTGTGGCTTGCCGGCGCTCGGCAGCTCGCTATTGGCGCGCTTGAGCCCGATGAAGTAAGGATAAGGGTAGACCGGCACCCGGGCCAGCGCCGCGACCCCGCGCCCGCCGCTTTCCTGCACGCGGGCGAAGAGCGTCGCTTCGAGCGCCGCCGGCGGCCGCAACGCTGCGGGCAAGGTGAGCGCGAACGAGGCCTCACCGTTGTCATCGAGCCGGCCGCCGCGAGTCAGGATGTCGCGCGCCTCGAAAGCGCGGTCGGGATTGCCGAACCGGTACTCGCTGAAGCCCGGAGGAGAGAAGGGAGCAGCGGCGAGCCGCACCCGGGTCTCGACCGCGAGACGGGCCGCCGGCGGTCCGAACAAGTAGCGCGACTCGACACGATAGGAGACTGACTGATTTGCGGAGACTGGTCCCGACGGCGGCTTCACCGCGACCTCGATCCGATCGGGGACGAACTCTTCGACCGAGAACTGGTACTGGCCGATCACCTTCTGCGCCACCACGAGCTCGAGAGAGTGGCGGCCGGTGAGCGAGTACCCGGGAAGATCGAGGGAGAACTCGGCGGCGCCGTGCCGATCGAGCATCAGGCGTTGGGAGCTCAAGACGTGCCCCTGAGGATCGCGATGACGCAGGATCACCGGCATCTTCGGCGGCACTCCGAGCCCTGCGGTCCTGACTACGGCCATGCCGTGCACGACCTCCCCGGGGCGGTAGAGATCGCGCTCGCCATAGAGGTCCGCTTGGTAAGCATCGGCCTTGGCATTGAGGGGCTCGGCCCCGCCCACCGCGAGGTCCGCGGTGTCGACCTGCATGCGGTCGAAGAGGACGAAGGTGAAGTCGCTGCTCGTACGAATGGTCGCCCAATAGGGAGCCACCCCATCGGGGAGCTCGGGCAGAGGCATGCGCGCAATGCCCACCGCGTCGGTGACCGCGGCGCCCAGGCGCTGATTCTGATTCGAGTACACGGTGACGCGGGCGCCTGCCACCGGATCGAGAGAGTGGATGTCGGAGACCCAGACCTCCGCTTCGCGCGGCGCCACCTTGGCGACCGCCCCCAGGTCGGTCAGGAGCAACCAGCGCTGCTGGTTCTGCCAGTCGCCCGGCTGTCCGACCGCGACGCGGAAGAGCCCGTTGCGCTCGCTGCCTCGAGGCAGATAGCGGTCGAGATCCAGAACCGTCGTGTTGCGACGGTTGCGCGGGCCCGCCACCACCAGGGTCTTCTCCGCCAGGCGATCCCCCAACGAGCGCCGCAGCCCGGCGCCGGAATACGAGGTGTCGCTGCCGAACAGACTTCCGTACTCGAAGAGGTCAAAGAGGTTGCTGGGATAGACACGCTCGACCACCAAAGAGACCTGGGAGACGTTCACCGTCGTGAGCGCAAGCCGATGCGCGCCGAGGGCGGAGAGGAACATCCCCTGATCGGCGAAGTCGACGCTCGCTGGCAGGTTGGCGAAGTGCACGGCCTGCTGGAAGGGCGCGCGCAAGACAGCCTGGTCGGTGGCTGGGAGGCCTTCGGCGATCGCGACCTGATAGCTCTCGCCCGCCTCGAAATCCCCGTTCAAGCTCAAGCGATTGCCGTCGCTCGCGATGCGATAGGGCACGGACGGCGCCACGGAGATGTACTTCGCCGCCACCCCGGCGGCGACCGGCGAGGAGAGCTCGATCGTCATGCTCGAGCCGCCGAGTGCGGGGTGAGGATCGATGCGCCGGACCTCCAGAACCTGGCTCGAGCCGAGTGGAATCTCGCGCCGGTAGGCCGCGCCCAGGGGGGCATTCCCGGACGCCGGAGTGAGCGAGCCGTCGATCACCAGGGCGAGCTTGCGCGGCTCAGGGGTCTTCTCGACCGTTGCGGTGCGGAACGCGATCGTGGTGCTTTGCCAACCGGTCTCGAGATTGACCGCCAGGGGATGATCCTCCCCCAGGCGCGGATCGATGAGATGGATGAGCGGCGCCAAGGCCTCGGGGTCGACCGCGTAGTTGAAGTCGATGCTGCCGCGAAAGAGAACCTGGTGCTCGCCCGGAGCGGCCTCCTCGTTAGCCGTCACCTGGCGCACGAAGAAGCGATCGATCTTGACGACGAAGTCGAGGGTGCCGCCGAGCTTCTCGCCGGCCAAGAGGAAACGCTGGGGAATGAGATCGAAGTGGTACTCGCTCGCCGCGGGGAACCCGCCGGCGGGCTCGAAGCGCAGGGTCGCCGGCCCTTGCCAGCGCCACACCCCTCCTAGCGTGGGCTCGATCGTCGCCGGAGGCGTGGGCAGGACCTCGCCCACCCGCTTGCCGGCGATGGCACGATCGAAGAGGAAATCGACCCAGGACCGGTCCTTACGATCGACGACGACGTCGAAGACCTTGACTCCGGATTCGGGGGGGCCGGCAACGGCGCTCCGCCCCCAGGCGCGTACGATCCGGTCGCGAAAAGCGAACCCGGTCATCGCCAGAAGCGAGAGAGCCAGAACGATGATGACGAAGTCCTTCGCCCGGCCGCGATGGACGCTCGACCGCGTGACCTGCCCCTGCCCCTCTCGCTGCTCCTCGCTCATCTACCCCTCGGAGCTCATTCGGAATCGACCGCCCACCATCCTATCGCGACGCCGGCCGGAGCACCCTTGAGCCCGGCGCGATCAACGCGGAAGGATGTCGGTGATGGAGATCAACTTGCGCCCGGCGTCGCGGCGGAAGAGGACCTTGACCAGGCGACCGTAGGCCCGGTGCTCCGGGCCGTCGAGAAGGGAAAATGTGCGGGGGGCCGAGCCGCGTTTGCGCAACGTTTCGATGATTTCGTGGGCTTCTTTGCGAGCGTCCTGATCCTCGAGCGCCAGCCAGTGGCGCACGGCTTGGGGAGCGAAACGGACCTCGTGCTCAGAGCCGGCCACTCGATTTGAGCGCCGCGAGCGCCTCCTCGTAGCTCAACCAGTCCTTCTTGCGCGTCTTGCGCATGGTCGCCCGGATGCTCGCCGCATCCGCCTGGTCCTGCGCCAACGCCCGACGCAACGCGTCGTTGATCTGCTGGCTCATGCTGGGCGCGCCCGGAACGGCGGCGCGCAGCTTAATCGCCCGATGGAGCTCAGGGTCGAGGAGCACGGTCGTTCTATGCATATATACATCGTAGCACACGTATGCCCACGCCTTCGCGCTCGGGGTTCTCGATTGCGTATGCGCTTCTGCCCGACATGATCTCTCTCGGCACCCGAACCGAGAGCGCTACGCCCTTACGCTCTCGCGGTCAATCGGTGTAGACAGTCTCCGCTCACCGTCAGCCGGGCCACAAGCACGACGAGGGAAATCCAGATTCCCCGGGCGGGGCCTCCGCACTAGCTCGCGGTCCACTCTCTCTCCAAATTCGAGGTATCGAACGTGGGCAGTCGTCCGGAAGAATCGTGCCGGCAACGCAAGCGGAGCACTGCCGATCGGTTGGTTAGAATGCGGGCGGTGATCGGTAACGCCCCCAGGAGCCAGCGAGAATTGCAAGACAGAGCAGCGAAGCGATTGCTGGCGCGCCTCTGGCACGCTAGCCAGCTTTCCCTGTTGATTGCCTTGCTGCTCGTTTCATCTTCGTGTACCCGCGAGCCGCGCTCCCTTGTCGTCCTCGCCCACCCGGATGATGAGCTGACCATGGTTGACTACCTGCGGGTAGAAGGCTCGGCGGGTCGCCTCATGTTCCTCACGCGTGGCGAAAATTCCAGGTTCCCAAATGGTCGCGCCGCCGAGGCCGAAGCGGCACGTCGGTTCTATGGAAGCCGTAGCGTCGAGCTTCTCCCAGCCCCGCGGCTACACCTGGTCATCGACCCAACGTTTGCCTGGAAGCACTGGGACGTTAGGGCGAAGATCGCCGCCGTCGCCAGCGCGATCGATCGCTATCGCCCCGACGAGGTGGTGACGTGGATGCCGAACATATTTGCCGTTCAGGACGAGCACGAGCTCGCCGGCGCCATCGCTATAGCCGCCTCCCTGCGGGCGAAGCATCCGCCAAAGCGTCTCCTCTTTACCTACGAAGCGGGCAAAGTCGGATACTACCGCCAGCGGCCGGAAATGTTCGATCCGAAGAAGGTGGGCATGAGAATAGAGCGATTTGTCGCCTCCTATTCTCTGAAGAAGCTGACTGCGCTCTACCCATCTATGCCGGTGGCGACATGGGTGAAGCGGGACATAGAAGCATATCGGCAGGGAACCCGACTCGCCGTGTTCAGGACTCCCATCAGTCGAGTGCCGCTCTCACCGCCCAGCGCTCAGGATATGCTCCCGGCCGGCAACTACCGGGTCATCCCGGACTTCGGCAGGTGGCTGAGGCGCGTGGGCCTCGCCCCCCTGGGGCGGATCATCGCTCTCGCTCCTCCGCTCCCGATGAAAACCCCGGCCGTCACCTCGGAACTTCGGCTCGATTTTGCGCCGCATGAGCCGCGCAGCATGACCGTGAACGGCATTCTCTACATCCTGCTGCCACGAGACATCTCCGAATACATGCTCTTTGGCACGGGTAAGGGTCGGCCGGCCAGCGCGGCGCCGCGCGACGGAGTTCCGCCTGGCCGCACTCACAACGGAAGGTAATTCCCTAAGGTCCATGTAGGAGCCACAGGCGCTCGGACCCGTGCCGACTAGCGGGGAAGGACGTCGGTGACGGAGATCAGCCTGCGCTCGGAGTCGCGGTGGAAGAGGACCTTGACCAGGCGACCGTATGCCCGGCGCTCAGGGCCGTCAAGAAGTAAAAACGTACGTGGGGCCGTGCCGCGTCTGCGCAGCGCTTCAAGGATTTCGTGGGCTTCTTTGCGAGCGTCCTGATCCTCGAGCGCGAGCCAGTGGCGGACGGCTTGGGGAGCGAAACGAACCTCGTGCTCAGAGCCGGCCACTCGACTTGAGCGCCGCGAGCGCCTCCTCGTAGCTCAACCAATCCTTCTTCCGCGTCTTGCGCGCCGTCGAGCGGATGCTCGCCGCGTCGGCCTGGTCTTCCGCCAACACGCGCCGCAAGGCGTCGTTGATCTACTGGCTCATGCTGGGGGCGCCGGGAACCGCGGCGCGGAGCTTGAGCGCCCGGTGGAGCTCGGGGTCGAGAAGCACGGTCGTTCGATACATACATACATCTAAGCACACGTGTGGCCACCGATGACCTGCGGGCCCAATTCGATTACCGGGAGCGCTGAGCTAGATGGGATGGGATGCGATCGATCGAAGGTGCGATAACCTTACGCCTTCACGGCAACTCGCTTGGGAGGCTGCTCATGACGGCGATCGTCACCGCGCTCTGCTTTCTCGGCTACTTCGTCGGCTACGTCTTCTACGCCCGATTCCTGGCGCGCCGCGTCTTCTCGCTCGATCCGGCGCGGCCGACGCCCGCTCACACGCAGACCGACGGCATCGACTACGTCCCCACCCGGCCCGCCGTCCTCTTCGGCCACCACTGGGCCTCGATCACCGGGCTCTCGCCCATGCTTGGGCCCGCCGTGGCGGTGATCTGGGGCTGGATGCCGGCGCTCTTGTGGGTGGTCCTGGGGGCGATTTTCGTCGGTTGCGTGCACGACTTCGGCTCCCTGGTGGTGAGCCTCCGCGCCCGCGGCCTCTCGATCGGCAAGGTGACCGAGGGGATCATCGGGTCGCGCGCCAAGACCCTCTTCCACCTGATCATCTTCTTCGGGATCGCGCTCGCCATGGGCGTCTTCGTCTACGTCATCGCGGTGCTCTTCTCCATCACCGACAAGTGGGATCCGAACCGGCCGCTCGCCGATCCTTCCTCGTTTCCCACCGCGGTGTTGCCCTCAGCGTTGTTGATCGTTCTCGCCATGGTCGTCGGTTTCCTTCTCTACCGCCGCCACTTTCGCCTGCTGCCAACGACCGCCGTCGCCTTCGCGCTGATCCTGATCGGCGTCTGGGGCGGCCTCGAGCTGCCCCTCCTGGGCATGGCGCGCGCCAGCTGGCCACAGCAGTCGACATGGATCCTGATCCTCCTGGTCTATTCATGGTTCGCTTCGGTGCTGCCGGTGTGGAGCCTTCTCCAAGCGCGTGACTTCCTCAATTCGCTGCTTCTCTACCTCGGCCTCCTGCTTGCCTACGCGGGGCTCTTCGTCGACGCCCCGAGCTTCGCCGCGCCGGCCTTCCGCCCTCACCCGGCGGGTGCCCCGAGCTTCTTTCCCTTCGTCTTCATCATCATCGCCTGCGGCGCGGCGAGCGGCTTCCACTCGTTGGTGGCCTCTGGAACGACCGCCAAACAGCTCGATCGCGAGACCGACGCCCGTCCCATCGGTTACGGTGGGATGATCGGCGAGTCGCTCCTCGGGCTGCTCGCCATTCTCGCCACCACGGCGGGCATCAGCGGGCACGGCGGCGAGACCGCTGCCCAGGTGTGGAGCTCGACGTACGCGAGTTGGGGATCGATGCAAGGGCTGGGAAAACAGGTCGGCGTCTTCATCACCGGCGCCGCCCATTTCATCGAGCATCTGGGATTCGTCGACCATCGGACCGCCATCGCCTTCGTCGCGGTCGTGGTGGTCTCCTTCGCCCTCACCACCCTCGACTCGGCCACCCGGCTGCTGCGCTTCAACATCTCCGAGATCGGCGAGACCCTGGGCTGGAAGTGGCTCGACAACCGCTTTCCCGCCTCCACCCTGGCGGTCGTGACGATCGGCTCGTTCGCCTTTTTCCGCATCGCTGGGAAGCCCGCGGGCCTGGCCCTCTGGCGGCTCTTCGGCACCACGAACCAGCTGCTTGCCGGACTGGCGCTCCTCGTCATTACCCTCTACCTCAAGCAACGCGGCCGCAATCCTTACTTCACGGGCATTCCCATGGCGTTCATGCTCGCCACCACCCTGACCGCCATGATTATCAACCTGCGTGATTTCTGGCGCCAACCCGCCGCGGGCGGAATGATCCTCTTCGCCGTCGGCCTGATGCTGCTGGTTCTCGCCCTGTGGCTGGTCTTCGAGGCCGTGGTCCTCACCTTGCGCAGCGGCCCCGGCGACCGGAACCGCCCACTCGAGGTCCTCTTCCCCAGTGAGCACGCGGCGAGCGAAGGAGAAGCCTCTGCCTGAGAACGACTCGCGGGTAGCGACGCCAACGCCCGCAACGACGGCAACGACGGTGCCCCGGCGCGAGATCGTCGCCTGGGCGATGTTCGACTTCGCCAACTCGAGCTACACGACGGTCATCGTCACGGTGGCCTTCGGCGTCTATTTCACCAAGCTGGTGGCGCCGGCACGGCTGGGCGACTGGTACTGGGGCCTCGGCATGCTGGCGAGCAACCTCATCGCCGTTCTCATCTCGCCCCTGATCGGCGCCATGGCCGACGACGGGGGACGGAAGAAGACGTTCTTGGCCACAACCTGGCTCGGCTGCGTCATCGCCACCGCGGCGCTCTGCTTCGTCCTTCCCGGAGACGTGGCGCTCGCTCTCGTGCTCTTCGTCGCTTCGAACGTCGCCTACTCGCTCGGTGAGAACCTCTGCGCCGCTTTTCTCCCCGAGCTCTCCACTCCAGAGAACATCGGGCGCGTCTCCGGTTTCGGCTGGGGCCTCGGTTACTTCGGAGGTCTCGCCTCGCTACTCGCAGTCGCCCCCTTGCTCAAGGGCGGCTTCACAATCTCGAACCTGCCGCACCTCAAGGCCGCCTGGCTGGTGACCGCCGCATTCTTCTTCCTGGCCGGGCTCCCCACTTTTCTCGTCATGCGCGAACGGGCGCCGCGGGGCCCAAAACGGCGCTCGTTGATCGCGGCGCGCCGGGCCCTGTCCCGCCTCGCCACCAGCGCCCGCGCGATTCGTCACTTCTCCGAGCTCGCGCGCTTCCTCGTCGTCTTCTTCGTCTTCTCCTGCGGGCTGATGACGGTGATCGCCTTCGCCGGAATCTTCGCCGCTCGTACCCTGCACTTCAGCGCCTCCGAGCTCATGCTCCTCTTCATTCTCCTGCAGGTCTCTTCCGCGCTTGGAGCGTTTCTCTTCGGCTGGCTGGAAGATCGGGTCGGAACGTGGCATCTGATTCAAGGGAGCCTCGTCTTCTGGACCCTGGTGTGCTTCGGTAGCGCCTGGTGTCCGAGCAAGGGCATCTTCTGGATCATCGCCATGGTCGCCGGATTGGGCGTCGGGTCCCTGCAGTCGGCGGCGCGCGGCCTCGTGGGTCTGTTCTCCCCTCTCGCCAAGAGCGGCGAGTTCTTCGCGTTCTGGGGACTCGCGGGCAAGGGCGCCTACGCCCTGGGACCGCTGGTCTTCGGCGCCATCTCCTCCGCGAGCGGTTCGGAACGGCTCGCCATCTTGGTGACCGCGGTCTTCTTCATCGCCGGCTTCATCGGCATGTTCTGGGTCGACGAGGCGCGCGGGCGCGAGGCGGCCGTCGCCTGGAGCGCCGCACACGACGACTAGAAGGGGCTCGAGCTACGAGGCTGACTTGCCGGGGTCGTGGTCGCTCACATGGAGCTTGCGGTAGCCCCGATCCCAATAGACGAGCGGAGGCTCCCCGGAGCGCGGCGAACCGCACGCTTGAACCTCGCCCACGTAGATCGTGTGCGTCCCCGCCGGACAGCGCGCATAGATCGTGCAATCCATCCAAGCCAGCGCGTCAGCGAGGACCGGCGCGCCGGTCAGCGCCTCGATCCACTTTCCCTCCTCGAAGCGATCTTCATCCTTGACCCAGGCGAAGCGATTGCCGAGCTCGATCTGGTCCTGGTGCAGGATGCTCACGGCGAAGGTGGCGTCTTCGCTCTCGAGCAACGAGTAGGCGGTGTGTTCGTGGTCGATGATGATGCTCACCAGCGGGGGGGAAGGCGAAACGGAAGCAAAAGCCGATACGGTGAGGCCGTGGACGCGAGCCCCAGAGCGCACCGTGACGATGGTCACTCCCGACGGAAAGTGGCGCAGGGTATCGCGAAAATCATGCGAGGCAACGGACATTATCCGAAGGCACGCGGAGAGTAGGCGCCCGTCATGAGATCGTTGCCGTCTCCTTGCGAGGGTACTTGCTCGCCACGTAGTCATCCACGATCTTTTGGAAAGCCTCGGCTAGCTCGCTGTAACTTCCGCGCAGGGTGGCGAACTTCTCTCCATCGACGTAAACGGGGCAAGTGGGCTCTTCACCGGTGCCGGGCAAGCTGATTCCGATGTTCGCCGCCTTCGACTCGCCGGGGCCGTTGACCACGCACCCCATCACCGCGATCCGCATCTCTTCGACTCCGTCGTAGAGGTGTTTCCACTCGGGCATGCGCCGGCGCACGTGCTCTTGAATGAGCTCGGCGAGCTGCTGGAAGGTCGTGCTGGTGGTTCTTCCGCACCCCGGGCAGGCGGTGATGCTGGGAGCGAAGGAGCGCAGACCGAGCGCCTGCAAGAGCTCGATGCAGGCGTAGACCTCGTCGCGGCGGTCGCCGCCCGGCCTGGGGGTCAAGGAAACGCGGATCGTGTCCCCGATCCCTTCGGCGAGCAGGATCGCCATCGCGGAGGAGGACCAGACCAGCCCTTTGATCCCCATTCCCGCCTCGGTCAAGCCGAGGTGGAGAGGCTGCTCCGTCCGGCGAGCGAGATCGCGGTAGACGCTGACCAGATCAAGCGGCTTCGACACCTTGCAGGAGAGGATGATCTGATCGCGTCGCAAGCCGCTCTCCAAGGCGAGGTCCGTCGACTGCAGCGCCGAGACCACCATGCACTCATTGATGATCTCCTCGGAGGAGAGCCCGAGGTCGTGATCCGTGTTCTCTTGCATCTTCGCCATCACCAGGTCCTGGTTGAGCGAACCGCCGTTGACCCCGATTCGGACCGGCTTGCCGTTGTCGACCGCGACCCGGCAGATGGTCGCGAACTGCTCGTCGCGCCGCTTGCCGTAGCCAACGTTGCCGGGGTTGATCCGGTACTTGTCGAGCGCCCGAGCGCAGTCCTGATGCTCGGTCAAGAGCACGTGACCGTTATAGTGGAAGTCGCCAATGAGGGGAGCATCGCAGCCGGCGTCGAGCATACGCTGCTTGATCTCGGGAACCGCACGCGCCGCGGCGGCCACGTTGACCGTGATCCGGACCATCTCTGAGCCCGCCAGCCAGAGCTCGATCGCCTGCTCCGCGGTGGCGCCGGCATCGGCGGTATCGGTGTTGGCCATCGATTGCACCACGACCGGCGCGCCGCCTCCAACGGTGACGTTGGCCACCGGAACGGCTACGGTTCGACGACGTTCAGGATGCCAGATCTCGCTCATCTACAGGTCCTCAGGCGGCCCATCGGGGCTCCAAGATCATACCCCACGGCCCCACCCTGAAGCGCTTTGACACCCTTGCCAAACCTGCCTATACTTGGGCGAAGTAGGAGCTTGTTGACATGCGCTCAGCCCCTCGCAGCGTCCCGTTGCTGTTGATCTTCGCTTTCGCATTGACGACGGCGGCGATCGCCGCGCCCGTGCCGCACATGGCGGGGGTCGCGGGACGGGTTACCGGCGACGCCAACCCGCTCGCCGCGGCGAAGGTCTACGCCTACGAGCTCGCCGACCTGACCCTGCGCAAGGCGGTCACCGACGAGGACGGACGCTTCCAATTCGCCAACCTGCCGGCCGGTCTCTACAAAATCATCGCGGTGAAGGGCGGCTTTTCGCCCGCCATCGTTCTCTTGACCCGAGCCGCGGCCGAGGCTTCCCAATTCGTCGAGGTCGAGCTCACCGACGCGCGCAGCCCCAACGAAACAGCGGCCGATAGCTTCTGGAAGCTTCGCTCGGAGATTCCGCCCGACGTGCTGCGCGACCTGCGCAGCTCGAGCGGCATTGATGGCGGTCAGGCTGGAGCGGGCTCCGGCTCCGCCACCCTGGCCAGTCTCGCCGGTCACGTCCAGGTGATCAACGGCAGCGACCAGGGATTGGAGTTCGGCAACGCGATGCTCCAAGGCGGCAAGGTCGGGGTGCAGGGGCGGCTGCATGACCTCAAAGTCGGAGTCCAAGGGCACTTCCTGCGGCTCGCCAGCTCACCGGGGACCACAGCCGCGGCGGGAGCCGTCTCCTCCGGTTTGATGAGCGGCGCGGCGCAGGCCCTCAAGGTGCAGCTCAACAACGGTGGTGGCGACC
Source organism: Thermoanaerobaculia bacterium (assembly GCA_046704885.1). Lineage (GTDB taxonomy): Bacteria > Acidobacteriota > Thermoanaerobaculia > Multivoradales > JBJKRB01 > JBJKRB01. The sequence goes on from JBJKRB010000098.1 coordinate 20,323, forward strand.
AGATCAACGTGACCGGCCTCAACGACCGCCTGGGCCCCGCTACGGACAGCTCAGCCGTTGGCTTCGAGCACTATGGAGTCGACTGGTCGCGGGCCTTCGGCGGAGGCGCGCAGTCCAACCTCTCGGCGCAGTACACCAGCGAGCAGAACTTTTATCGCCAGGGAGGATGGGGCCCGATGGGCATTCCCGACTCCTCCCGCTCGTGGCGAATCGCGGGTTCCTACACCAACTCTCTGAGCGACATCAGCACTCTGCAGGCCGGATTCCGCTTCCGCTCGCGGCAGGGCGATGGCCTCACTCCGGCGGCCAATGGACTGGTCGCGACCGGCCAGAGGCTCGACCTCTTCGGCCGTGGCGGCTATCGGGTCCAACCGGCGATGCTGGTCGAGTACGGACTGTTTTCGACCCTTGCCGACGGTAGCGTCTCCCTCACCCCTCGGGGCGGTGTCGTCTTGCAGCTCGGCAAGCACTGGAAGGCCGCGACCTCGGCCAGCATGCGAGTGAGCGAGTCCGGGAGCCTCAACCGAGGAGACTTCTTTACCGCCTTCTACGACCAGCTCAACAACTGCGGTGAAGCTGAAACTTACTGCTACAAGGTGATGTTGAGCCGAGACTGGGGACACGGCGAGCAACTCAGCCTGGCGGCGCTCGATCGCAAGTTCGCCGACACTCTCCAGCTCTACTTCAGCCAAAACTTCTTCGACCATCTCGAGAGCCTCTATGTCGTGCGCGGGGACAACCTGCCCGAGCTCCGGTTCTCCTTCACCAGCCGGCTCTCTCCCACGGTACTGGCGAAATTCGAGTCGAACGTAGCGGCCGGCGGCGGCGGCGTTTTCTATAGCGGCGATCAGCAGCCGTACCAGAACCAGGTCCGCTACCTGGTCACCTCGATCGACACGCATTTCGAGAAGACGTCGACGGGCGTGTTTATCGCCTTCCACCGGCTCGAGCAGGGGTTGAGCCCAGCTGGGAGCAATGCGGCGCCGGGAACGGAGCAGACCGACCTCGAGAGGGTCCAGGTCGTCTTGACCCAGGGTCTCGACGCACTGCTCGACGTCGCCTCGCGGTGGGCGGTGCAGTTCAATCTCGAGCTCAGCCGCGGCACCATCCCTGGCCTTGCAAACACCACCCTCGCGGCGCGCAACGACGTTCGCAAGCGGCTCACCGGCGGTCTCACCGTCAGCTTCTGAGCTTCCTCTCCGTCTTCCTGGCCCCACCCGCTTCGCCTTCTTCTCTCCGCCGCCCGGCGCACGGCCATTCAACTCCTTGGATGCTATCCAAGATTTTGTTGAATCGGCGCCGATCAAGGTCGTATTCCTTGCCGTTCCCGCCACTTCAAATATCCGTTCTGTGGCACGGAACATGCTTTGCCGTCAACATATGAGCCCTTCACTCGGAAGCGGCCAATGATCGCTTTGCGCCGGCGTGGACCGCTGCTGCTCGCGGTGGTCTTGACGCTCATCCTCGCCGGGATCGGCACGATCGGCGTCGAGCGCAAGGTGGCGAGCTTCCAACCGCTGGGCTTCCTCTACCAAGCGCACTCGGGAAACGCCGAGGTCGAATCGGTCCTCAGCCCCGCCACCGGCCTCAAGACCGGCGACAAGATCCTGCTGGTCAACGGTACGGCGTTCAGCGATGTCGGCAACCTGGCGCGGGCGCTTTCGCGGCATTCGCAGAGCCATCTCGCGGTGCTGCGCCAGGGAAGCCTCGAGGAGATCACCTATCACCTCCCGCCGCTGGTGATCGACTACCCGTATCTGGTCCTGGCGCTGGTCGGCATCGGCTATCTCCTGATCGGCTTCTTTACCGTGCTGCGGGACCAGAACCGTCCCGCCCTGCTCTTCTTCTCCTGGGCCTTCGCCTCGGCGACCGTCTACATCTTGAGTCCGGTCGGACCCTTCGATCTGATGGCGCGCGTCACCTACCTGGTCGAAGAGGTCGCGCGGCTGCTCCTTCCGCCATTGACCCTGCATCTCTTCCTGGTCTTTCCTTCGACCTGGTCGCGGCGGCGCGATCTCGTTCGCAAGATCATTCCGTTCCTCTACCTGCCAGCGGCCTTCCTGATGACCCTCCAGGCCGACTTGGTGATCACCGGGGGGCAGATCTTCTTCGGCGGCCATCTGACCCGCCACCTCCTCGCCAGCCTCGACCGGCTCGAGCTCGATCACTTGGCCCTTTACGCCTTGGCCGCGATCGCCATCGTCGTCAGCCGGCTGAGGACGACTCGGCACTGGGAGCAACATCGTCAAGTCGCGTGGATCGCGGTCGGGCTGACAGCCGGCTATCTCCCGTTCCTGGGGCTCTACGTCCTGCCCCATGCCTTGCACCTTCGCTGGCCGGAGCTCCTGACGACGGTGGCGGTGATCCCGCTCGCCCTCGTGCCCTTGACCTTCGCCTACGCCATCCTGCGCTACAAGCTGTGGGACCTCGGGGTCATGGTGCGCGACACCCTGTCGCTGACCCTGACGCTCCTCATCGGCGTACTCGGGTTCTCGCTGGTCAACCTGGTGATCAGCCGCGGAATCTCGGCCGAGCACCTAGTGGCCCGCAACCTGCTCTCCTTCGTCGCCGGGCTCGCCATCGCCGGCGTGCTGGTGCCCACGCGGCATGGAATCGGACGCTCTCTCGAACGCCTGCAATACGGCCCCGCCTACACCCGGCGCAAGGCCTTGTCGCGATTTGCGCGTGAAATCGTTCACGAGCGCGGCCTCGACCGGCTCTGCGGCCTTCTCCTCGATCAGCTATCGAACAGTCTCGAGGTCTCACCGGTCAACCTCCTCTTGGCTCAGGGAAACTCCCTGATCCCGGTACGACCGGGGACTGGCGTTCCCGCCCAGGTCCCGCTCGGGGCCTTTGCTCCCGGCTTTTGGACTCGAGACATCGCGCGGATCTCGGGCGTCGGTCTGCCGAGCGCCGAGCTGAGCGTCGCGCAGAGATTGTTCGCCAGCGGCTTTCGCTATGCCTTCCCGTTGACCTTCCAGGAACAGCAGGTGGGCGTCCTCCTTACCGGCCTCAGAGAGGGAGAAGCACCCCTCAACAGCGACGACGAGGAGCTCATTCGCAACCTCCTCAGCCAGACTGTGCTGGCGATCGAGAACGCTCGTCTCCTCGATCAGGTTCATCGCCAGCTCGACGAGGTCGTGCGGCTGCAGCAACACAACCAGGGAATCATCGAGTCCTCTCCCGCGGGCATCGCTGTCCTGGACAGCGAGAACCGCGTCGTCTCGGCCAACCTGGCGTTCGCCGCCCTGGCGGGGATCGAGCGGCCACAGACGATCGGCCACCCCTTGGCCGAGCTCCTGCCGATGCATCCGTTGCCGCGGCCCGAGGACGGGATGCTCGACGTGAGCTACTGCGACGCGGAGGGCACCGAGCGCCACTTGCAGATCTCGGTGGCGCGTTTGCGCGGTGGCGAGCCCGAGAGGCAGCGAGTGCTGGTGGTGCAGGACGTGAGCGATCGGGTGGCGATGGAGCAGGCCCTTCAAGAGAAGGATCGGTTGGCGGCGCTCGGCATGCTCGCCGCGGGCGTGGCGCACGAGGTCAACACGCCGCTCACCGGGATCTCGAGCTACGCTCAGATGCTTCTCGCCGAGACCGCCCAGGATGACCCTCGCTTCGAGATCTTGAAGAAGGTAGAGCGCCAATCCTTCCGCGCCTCGCAGATCGTCAACAGCCTGCTCGACTTTGCCCGCCATCCGCAGCGAGCGGCGCGCGACGTCGACCTGGTAACCTTGGTCGACGAGTGTCTCGAGTTGACCGAGGAGCGGCGACGCGCGAACGCGGTCACCCTCGACTGGCAACGACCGGGGCAACCGATCGTGGTCGGGGGCGACGAAGGAGAGCTACAACAGGTGCTCACGAATCTGGTGCTCAACGCGATCGATGCCATGGCGGGAAGCGAGCGGCAGCCGCGTACGCTCCGCGTGACGATCGAAGGTGGCGGCGAGAAGGCAACGGTGGTCGTCGAGGACAACGGCAAGGGGGTCTCTCCGCAGGATCTGGAGCGCATCTTCGAGCCCTTCTATTCGACCAAGCTCGGCTCCGGTGGAACCGGTCTAGGACTCTCCGTGAGCCACCGCATCGTTGAGCGCCACGGCGGCCGCTTGATCGCCGCCAGTGAGCTCGGAGCCGGCAGTCGGTTCACGCTCGAGCTCCCGCGCTCACAAGAGAGCCAAGGCTCCGAGCCTCCGCAATGAATATCCTGATCGTCGATGACGAGGAGGTCCTCCAGGACGTCCTCACGGCCCTGATCCGCAAAGAGGGACACCAGGCATTTTCCGCTCGCACCGGGGAGGAGGCGCTGACCGTCCTCGCTCGAGAGGAGATCGATCTCGTCCTCCTCGACTTGATGCTCCCCGGCATGTCGGGTCAGGAGGTATTGCGCCAGATCCACCAAGAGGACCCTGATCAGGTCGTGGTCGTGATCACCGCCTACTCCTCGATCGAAGGCGCGATCGAGGCGATGCGCATCGGCGCCTTTCACTACATTCCCAAGCCCTTCAAGAACGAGGAGGTGCTGCTCACCATCGCGAAGGGCCTGGAGCAGCGCCGGCTGGCGCAGGAAAACCGCGCCCTCAAACAGCGCCTGCGGGACACCTTCGGCTTCGAGAGCATCATCGGCAAGTCACAGCCGATGCAGCAGGTTTTCGAGCTCATTCGCCTCGCGGCGCCGGCCAAGAGCAACATCCTGATCCGCGGCGAGAGCGGAACGGGCAAGGAGCTCGTCGCCAAAGCGATCCATCAGCACTCGCGGCGAAATCATGGCCCCTTCGTTACCGTCAACTCGGGATCGATGCCGCCCGATCTCCTCGAGAGCAACCTCTTTGGCCATGTGAAAGGCGCCTTCACCGGCGCGATCTCGAACAAGAAAGGCCTGTTCGAGGCGGCCGACAGGGGCTCGATCTTCTTTGACGAGATCGGCAACATTCCGATCGACACCCAGGCCAAGCTCCTCCGGGTCATCCAAGAAAAGGAGTTCATGCGCTTGGGATCGGTCGAGACGGTGACCGCGGACGTCCGCATCATCGCCGCGACCAACGCGGACCTCGAGGCCGCGGTCGCCAAGGGCGCCTTCCGCGAGGACCTCTATTACCGCCTGAACGTGATCACCATCGAGCTGCCCGCTTTGCGCCAGCGCACCGAGGACATCCCTCTGCTCGCCCGCCATTTCTTGAACCTCTACTCGCTCGAGAACGAAAAGCCGCTGAAGGAGATCGAACCGGCGGCGCTCGAGCTCCTCCTCGATTACTCCTGGCCGGGCAACGTGCGCGAGCTCGAGAACGTGGTCGAGCGCGCCGTCGTCCTCTCGACCGGCGATACCCTGACCGTCAATCTCCTCCCGGCGACGGTGCGTCATCCGAGCGCCGGCGGGCCGCTCGCCTTGGAGTCTCACGTCGGCGGCGGCGGCGTGGTCTTTCGCGACGCGGTCTCGGGCTACGAACGGCGCCTGATCGAGCAGGCGCTCGAGGCTTCGGGCGGCGTCCAGAAGAAGGCGGCCGAGCTCCTCCATTTGAAGCCCACTACCCTGCACGAGATGATGAAGCGTCTAAAGATCCCCTCGAACGGAACTGGCGGATGAGGCACGCTTGTCATTTCGGACCAGCTGGGGTAGATTTTCCCGTCTGGGAAGAAAATGCCAGAAAATGGTGTTTTCTCGGGCCGAGGACGGCCAAGACCGGCCGAACCGGAAACCAAACCAAGCAAGGAAGTGAACCGTGAAGGCTGACATCCATCCCGAGCTTCATCTCGTAACCGCGGTCTGCGCTTGCGGCAATACGTTCCAGGTGCACTCGACCAAGGAAGAGGTCCGTCTCGAGATCTGCAATGCGTGCCACCCCTTCTTCACCGGCAAGCAGAAACTCGTCGACTCCGCCGGCCGCGTCGAGCGCTTCAAGCGCCGCTACGGCCAGGCTTAGATCACTATCAGCGGAGGGCTCGCCGCTAACCGCGGCGAACGCTCCGCCCGAAGCGGCCGCTCCCGCCCCAACGGAGCGGCCGTTTTTGCCCTTTCGACCATGAACGAAGGCTCTCCCACGCAACCGCCAGCGACCGACGACGAGATCCTGGTCGGCGGACAGGCGCTGATCGAGGGGGTCCTGATGAGGAGCCCCCACGCCTACGGCATCGCCGTCCGTCGGCCGGACGGCGAGATCGTGCTCTCCGCTGGCGAGGTCAAGCCCATTTCCCGTCGCTTGCGCTTCCTGCGCCTGCCCCTGCTCCGCGGCCTGGTCGTGCTCGGGCGGTCGCTCGCCCTGGGAATTCGCGCCCTGAACTACTCCGCCGCGCAGCAGATGGAGGACGAGCCACACCCCGAGGAGAAATCGCAGGGATCGAAGTGGGCGCTGGCCGGTGCGATCGTGATCGGGCTCGGCCTGGGAGCCGCGCTCTTCGTCTTCCTGCCCTTGTGGTTCAGCCAGCTGCTCGACCACTGGACGGCGGGCGGTCTCTCCTCTCTCGGATTCAACTTGATCGACGGGGCGATTCGCGCCTTGCTCTTCTTCGCCTACTTGTTCGCTATTTCCCGATTCCCGGATATCCAACGCGTGTTCATGTACCACGGCGCCGAGCACAAGACGGTCTTCGCCTACGAGACCGGCGAGGAGCTCGACGTCGAGCTGGCGCGGCGGCAGAGCCGTTTCCATCCCCGCTGCGGAACCAGCTTTCTCCTCTTCGTGCTGATTCTCTCGATCTTTTCGTTCGCCCTGATACCGAAGAGCGAGCCGTTTCTTGTCAAGTCGGGCACCCGCCTGGTTCTGCTCCCGGTGCTCGCCGGGCTGAGCTACGAGCTGCTGCGCTGGACCGCAGCGCACCGGGCTCGTCCACTCTTCAAGTTGCTCGTGGCGCCCGGCCTCTTCCTGCAGAGGATCACGACGCGCGAGCCCAGCGACGACATGCTGGAGGTGGCGATCGCGGCCTTGAACGCGTCGCTCGCCACGGAGGAGCAAGAGGTTCGACCGGTGGTCACCGGCGAGTCGGCCGAGGTCGAGGCCCTGACCGGTACCTGAGCCTCTCACCGGATGGTGCGATTCCATGCTCGAAAGACTTGCGGAAATCGAAAAGTCGTACCAGGAGCTCACCGAGAAGCTGGCGCAACCGGAGCTCCTCCACGACGCCAAGGCTTACCGGGAAGCGACCAAGAAGCTCGCGGAGCTCGGTCCGCTCGTCGGGCTCTACCATGAGCTCCAGAAGGCGCAGTCCGAGCGGGCCGCCAACGAAGAGCTCCTCGCGGGCCTGAGCCGGGACGACGATCTCTATGAGCTCGCCGAAGAGGAACGGGCGGCGCTCGCCGAGCGCCTCGAGGAGCTCAACGCCGAGATCCAGCGCGCTCTCACCCCGAAGGACCCCAACGACGAGCGCAACGTCGTGCTCGAGATCCGTGCCGGCACCGGAGGAGACGAGGCGACGCTCTTCGCGGCGGAGCTCTTCCGCATGTACTCGCGTTATGCCGAGGAGAAAGGCTGGCGAGTCGAGGTCATCGACCTCTCCGAGTCCGGAATCCACGGCATCAAGGAGGTCTCGGCAATCGTTGAAGGCCGCGGCGTCTACAGCCGGCTCAAGTTTGAAGCCGGCGTTCATCGCGTCCAGCGAGTGCCCGAGACCGAGGCCTCCGGCAGGATCCACACCTCGGCGGTGACCGTCGCCGTGTTGCCCGAGGCCGAGGACGTCGAGGTGGAGATCGACGAAAAGGATCTCCGCATCGATCGCTTCTGCTCCTCGGGCCCTGGCGGTCAAGGGGTCAACACCACGTACTCTGCGGTGCGTCTGACTCACCTTCCCACCGGCCTCGTGGTCTCCTGCCAGGACGAGCGCAGCCAGATCAAGAACAAGGCCAAGGCGATGCGAGTGCTCAAGGCCCGCCTCCTCGAGATCGAGCGCGAGAAGGCGGAGTCCGAGATCACCGCCGAACGCCGCCGAATGGTGGGCTCGGGCGACCGCTCCGAAAAGATCCGCACCTACAACTTCCCGCAGAACCGCGTCACCGATCACCGCATCGGACTGTCTCTTCATCAGCTTCCGGCCATCCTCGACGGCGACCTCGATCCCTTGGTCGACGCCCTCGCCGATCACGATCAGAGCGTGCGCATGGAGACTCTGGCGGCCGGAGATCGTTCCTGAACAGGGTCGGCCCGGCACCTCGCGGAAGAGGCGCGACCATGACCATCGCGGAGCTGCTCGCCGAGGCCAAGCCCGCCCTCGCGGCAGCTCCCTTCGCCCCCCCTACGCGTGAGGCGAGCCTACTGCTCGGGCACGTCCTCGGCCTCGGCGAGGCCCAGCTTCTGGCGCGCTCTGGCGATCAAGTCCCCGAGGAGGAGGAGAAGCGCTTTCGCCATCTCCTCGCCCGCCGCCTCGGCGGCGAGCCCGTCGCCTACTTGACGAGCGGGAGGGAGTTCTACGGCCGGCCCTTCCATGTCGACCGGCGCGTCTTGATTCCCCGTCCCGAAACCGAGCATCTGATCGAGGCCGCGCTCGCCTTGGATCTTCCCGCCCAGTCGAGAATCCTCGACGTGGGGACCGGATCCGGGGCGGTCGCCATCACCCTGGCTCTCGAGCTTCCTGCCTCTACGGTCGTCGCCACCGACCTTTCTTTCCCGGCGCTCACCGTCGCCTTGCTGAATCGCAGGCGGCATGGCCTCATGAACCGCATTGCCTTGGTGCGCTGCGACCTCGGGAAGCCCCTCGACCTCTCCTCCTTCGACCTGATGGTGAGCAACCCGCCCTACATCAGTCCCACGGACATGGCGTCGCTCTCTCCCGAGATTCGCGACTTCGAACCCGCCGCCGCGCTCTACGCGTCGAGCGGCGGCCTTGCGGTCATCGAGCGTTTGCTCGGCATGGCCTCCGGCTTGCGTCCGGGTGTACCGTTGTTGCTCGAGGTCGGGGCCGGCCAGAGCGATGAGCTCCGTCTCCGCCTCCCCAGCGCCACGCTCGAGCTCGAGGCGGTGAAGCGTGACTATGCGGGATTCGAAAGAATTGTGGTACTAAGACGTCGGTAGGATTGAGAACCAAGGCATGGATCGTTTCCGCATCGTTGGACCCAACCGGCTGCATGGAAGCGTGACCGCGAGTGGCGCCAAGAACGCCGCCCTCCCGGCGCTCGCCGCGAGCCTGTTGAGCGAGGACACGATCGAGCTCGACAACGTCCCGGCGGTGCGCGACATCCGCACGATGAGCGCGCTTCTCGGACACCTGGGTGTGGAAGCCGAAGCGCGACTGCCGCGACTCTCGCTTCGTCCTACCGGCCGCCAGGGCTTTGACGAAGCGCCTTACGATCTGGTGAAGACCATGCGCGCCAGCGTTCTGGTGCTCGGGCCCCTGGTCGCGCGCCTTGGCCACGCCCGGGTCTCGTTGCCCGGTGGTTGCGCTATCGGCGTTCGCCCGATCGACCAACACCTCGCCGGACTCGAGGCGCTCGGCGCGGAAGTCGAGCTCGAGCACGGCTACGTCAACGCCCGCGCCCAGCGGCTGAGCGGCGCGCGTTTCCGCTTCGCCTTGCCGACCGTGACGGGCACCGAGAATCTGGTCATGGCGGCAACGCTAGCCCGGGGCACCACGGTCCTCGAAAACTGCGCTATCGAGCCGGAGGTTGCGTCGCTCGCCTCCCTGTTGAACGCCATGGGTGCACGCATCAGCGGAAGCGGAACCTCGACTCTGACCATTGAAGGCGTCGAGAGCCTTCATGGCGCGCGTCATTCCATCCCTCCAGATCGAATCGAAGTGGGGACCTATCTCCTGGGCGCGGCGATTACCGGAGGTGACGTGGCCGTACAGCGGGCCGATCCCGGCGATCTATCGGCGCTCATCGAGCGTCTCGAGGAGATCGGCTGCGAGATCGAGACGACGAAAACCTCGGTTCGCGTCTCCACCCGCGGCGAGCTCCGGGCGCGCGACATCGTCACCGCGCCTCACCCCGGCTTTCCCACCGACCTCCAGGCGCAATACATGGCGACGATGACCCAAGCGAAGGGCGTCGCAACGATCTGTGAGACCGTTTTCGAGAACCGCTTTCAACACGTCGCCGAGCTCAATCGCTTGGGGGCGAAGATCTCGATTGACGGCGCCTACGCCCGGGTCCAGGGCCCGACCGAGCTCTCGGGAACGCGGGTCATGGCGACCGACCTGCGGGCCTCGGCATGCCTCGTCCTGGCGGCACTCGCGGCCCACGGCGTAACCGTGATCGACCGCATCTATCATCTCGATCGCGGCTACGACGCGATGGAGGACAAGCTGCTCGCCCTGGGCGCCCAGGTCGAACGGGTGAGCGGTACCGAGGAACCCGATGAGAACGACGAAGGAGCAGGGCAGAAGGAGGAGAGCGCATGACGAACGATTGCATCTTCTGTCGCATCGCCGCGGGCGATATCCCCGCCGAGATCGTCCACGACGACGGTGAGGTGCTGGCCTTCCGTGACGTCAATCCGCAAGCACCGACGCACATCCTGGTGATCCCGCGCCGTCACATCGCTACCCTCCTCGACACTGATCCCGAGGACGCCCAGCTCCTCGCCAAGCTACAACTCACGGCAATCGAGATCGCACGCGAAGAAGGGCTCGATGAGAGGGGATTCCGCTTGGTGACCAACTGCCTCGAAGAGGCGGGGCAAAGCGTCCTCCACGTGCACCTCCACCTGTTGGGCGGTAGGCAGATGGGCTGGCCTCCCGGATGATTTCGTTGCTCGCCGCGGGACTGCTGGCGGCGACCGTCGACCCGCGTATCGCTCTCGTCGACCTCGTAGACCAGGGACATTTCAAACAGGCGGCGCAAGCCGTCGAGCTACAGATCTCGCGCGATCCGAGTCGTGCCGATGCGCTCGGACTTCGTTATCTCCAGGCTCGCCTACTCGAGAACGCGGGCAAGCTGGGGGCCGCCGATGACGCTTACGCGGCGGTCATGGCGCGCAATCCGATCCTCGCTCCCTACGCCAGGTTCCACCTGGCGCTGAACCAGGAGAAGCTCGGCCATCCCGAGGTCGCCGCCGGCCTGATTGCGAGCCTCCTGGGGAAGAATCCGCCCGATCATCTCCTCGCGCCAGCGGCGGACCTCTTCTCCCGATCGCTCGCGCGTGGGGGCGACTGCCGGCTCCTCGCCGCCATCGACACGCAGGCATTTCCCTCTCCAGTCCGCCGCGAGCTGCGCCTCGACGCCGCCGATTGCGCTCTCGCCGCCGGGAAGAAGCCATCAGCGGTGACCCTGCTGTCCGGCCTTCTCTCGGAAAGCACGGATGACGACGCCGCCTACCAGGCGGCCCGGCGCCTGCTCCTCCTGCGTCTCCCGATCGAGGCCGACCCGGAGGTCAAGCTCGAGGTCGGCCTCGCTTTCTATCGGCATCGCGACTTCACGCGAGCTACGGCTCTCATCTCTCAGGCGCTCTCATCCTTCGATGCCGCGGACCGCTCCCTGTCGATGAACGAGGACTACTCCGCCCGCTATGCATTGGCACGCAGCTACTTCTGGCGGGGGGAGTTCCGTCAAGCGCTCCCGCGCTTCGTTGCCCTCGCGAGTCGAGCCGCGACCCCCGAGCTCCGCGCCAAGGCCCTGTATCAGGCCGGCCGCTGCGCCGAGCTCCTGCGCGATTGGAACGATGCCTCCCGCAACTTTCGCCTTGCCTATCTCTCCGACAAGACCGGCGACTGGAGCGGTCTCGGCCTCCTTTCGGCGCTCAGAGTCGAATGGCGGAGGGGAGCTCCCAAAGCTGCTCTCGACCTCTACCAGCTGTTGCTCTCCCGTTACGACTGGCGAGGACTGGCGGGGCGCGCCGCCCTCTACCTCGCCGCCTCCGAGATCGCTCAGGGTCGCTCGAGCCACGCTTCCCGCTGGCTCGCCGTTGCATCGCACTCACCGGGCCGCACCCGCCTCGAAACCGACTACTGGAAGGGGCGCCTGGCGGAGCTCGAAGGCAAGAAGTCTCTGGCCGTCCGGCGCTATGTCGAGGTCGTGGCTCGCTCACCGGATCATCCCCTGGCCGAGGACGCCGCCCGGCGGTTGAATGCCGAGCTCGGTCCAGCGGCTCGCCGCCACGCGCGCGCTCTCCTGCGCCGGGGCAGGCTGTCGGACATTTACCGCGCCTGGCTTCTCGCGGGCAACGACAGTCGCCTGGAGAAGGAAGCGCGGCGGCGAGGAGAGCGCGCGTTGCGCCGCGACTCGGACCGCCGCGCCTTTCTCGACCTCTCACCCGCCGCGACCGAGAGCTGGCCACTATGGACGGACGATCTCGATGACCCCGAGGTCCTGTTGCTGGCCCTCGGCCAGTGGCGAGAGGGAGCACCAGCCGTGCTCCGCGCCTTCCCTCCGCGCGAGCCCCGTCTCGCCTACACCGCGGCGCTCCAGCTCGCTGGCGCCAAGGTCTACCGCCAGTCGCTGCTGGTCGCCGAGATCCTCAGCAAACGGGTCCCACGTTCGCTCCCCTATCCCTGGCTGCCGGATTCGATGAGAAAGCTGCTCTTCCCCTTCCCGTATCGCTCGTTGATCGATCGCGAGAGCGGCGAACGAGGGGCCGACCCGGCACTGCTCGTCGCCATTCTCCGCGAGGAGAGCAGCTTCGACTCACGGGCGCGATCGAGCGCGGCCGCTCGCGGCCTGGCGCAGCTCGTGCTCCCGACCGCCCGCAGAGTGGCGGAGAGAATCGGTCTCGGCAAAGTTTCGTTCGACGACCTCGAGGACCCCGCCACCGCGGTTGCCCTCGGAGCCTCGCACCTCGCTGAGCTCGAGCGCCACTTCGGAAATCGCCTAGACAAGGCGGTCGCCGCATACAACGCGGGCACCGCACAAGCGGAGCTCTGGCAGAGCTACTGCTTCACCGACGATCCCGCCGAGTACTTCACCAAGATCGGATTCAGCGAGACGCGCGATTACGTCGCCAAGGTCCTACGCAGCCGCACAAGATATCTCCGTCTCTATCCCGAGGCTCTAGCGGCTCCGGGCCGTGGGAAGCGGCCCGAGACGAAGGCGAAGCCATCGACTCCGGATCGGCCCGCCAAGATCCAGTCGCGCTGAGACCCGGTCGCGGCTCACGCTCAGTGAGCGGGGCTCTTGATCCGATCGACCAGCGGCGGCAGGTGATCCAAGGGATGATCGATGTAGATCTCGATGTCCGCCGCCTTGCGCAGGTTGGCGGTCCACTTGACGATCTCGTCGTTCAGTCGTTTCTGCCGCAAGACCTGCCGGATCTGCTCCCGCACCTCCTCGATAGGGGGAACCTTCTCGCCCTTCTTCTCGAGCTCGGGAACCAGGGTGTTGTCATAGTAGTCGCGAATATCGTCAAGGCTGACGAAGACCTTGGCCCCCAGCCGTTCTTCCACGTACGTCAGGATCATGAGCTGTCGGGCGACCAGCCGACGCAGCCCCTCTTTGCTCATTCCCAATTCCTTGAGGCGCGCCTCGAAGGCCTCCTGACTGGGAAACCGGGCTTCGATCTCCTTGTACTTCTCTCCCACCTCGCTCGCCGGCAGCTGCCCGAAGCCGAAGCGGTCGACCTCGTGAAAACGCAGCTTGCGCTCAATCTCCTTCTCCAGCACCCGGCGGCGAAAGTCCTTCTCGCTCTCTCCCGGCCGGCGCACGACGAATCCGAGCCCGATCGCGCGGTCGAGGTCGGACTCGAGGATGGGATCCTCATCGACGACCGCCACGACCCGGTCAATCGCGGAAACGCCCGCCGCGGGTTTCTTCGATTCGCCCTGAGCCGACGCCACGATCAAGAAAACGAGCAAAGGGGAAATGAGAATCACTCGCACCACCAGCGGATCGTAGCAGCTCCGAGGAGGACGGAAAAACACGGGACCCCGGGCGGGACTCAGACGCGCCGCACTGGGGCGTGGCAGCGGAAGGCGCCCGCGCGACCGGCATTCAGGCATCTGTCACTGCGAGGAACCCACAGGGCGACACGGCAGTCTCGATGCTCCGGTCAGGATAGCCCCAGCGGCGCATTGACATTGCTTCGCCGGCGCCCGGCACTGGCTCACCATGACAGATTCAAAAGGGTGCTCAAGGTCTCCAGGCTGCTACGATGACGCCAACTCATGGAGGCCCAAGAATGACCGGACGATTGCTCGTTGTGGCGACACCGATCGGCAATCTCGATGATCTATCGCCGCGCGCGAGAGAGGCCTTCGAGAAGGCGGATCTCATCGCCTGCGAGGATACTCGCCATACCGGCCGTCTCCTCTCGCGGCTGGGAATCAAACGGCACCTGGTGTCACTGCATGAGCACAACGAGCGTCAGAGGCTTCCACGCATCCTGGCGGCGCTCGACCGGGGAGAGACCGTGGCGCTGGCAAGCGACGCAGGAACGCCCCTTCTCTCCGATCCAGGGTTCCCGCTGGTCCGAGCGGCGATCGAGGCCGGCGCTGCGATCGAGGCCATCCCCGGACCCTCCGCCACCCTCGCGGCCCTGGCGGTCTCCGGTCTTCCTCCCTATCCATTTACATTCGCCGGCTTTCCACCACCCAAGAGCGGCAAGCGAAAGACCTTCTACCGGCGCTTCTCCTCGCTGGGTCACACCCTGATCGTGTTCGAGTCTCCGCATCGCATTCACGCCAGCCTCGCGGATGCGATCAGCGAGCTCGGGGATCGTCCAGCCGCTCTCGGCCGCGAGCTCACCAAGTTGCATGAAGAGGTCCTCCGTGGCCCGCTGTCGAAGCTCGCGACTGAGCTGGCGGAGCGCGAAAACCTGCGTGGAGAGATGGTGTTGGTGATTGCCGCCGCTCCCGAACGAGAGGAGCCCGCTTCATGACGACCTACCGCTACTACACCGTGGACGTGTTTGCCGAGCGACCCTTCGAGGGCAATCCCCTGGCGGTCGTTCCCGATGCTCGCGGTCTCGAGACGGATCAGATGCAGCTCCTCGCTCGCGAGTTCAACTATTCGGAGTCCGCCTTCGTCTTCCCCCACGAAGACGATGGCAAGACGTTCCGCGTGCGCATCTTCACGCCGGCTGAGGAGCTGCCCTTTGCCGGCCACCCGACGATTGGCACCGCCTCCGTCCTGGCAATGATCGGAGCCGTCCAGGGCGAGGACGATCGGGCGCGGTTGACCTTCATGGAAGGCGCGGGCCCGGTCCCCGTCACAGTCGATCTGGCGAGAGGCCAGACGCTTCACGCCGAGCTCACCGCCCCGCAGGCCTTTTCCCGGACGCCGGCTTCAGCCTCCCGCGAAGATCTCGCCGCCATCCTCGGACTCGACGCGGAAGATCTTCTCGGCGACGAGGAGCCGGCCCAGGTCATCGGTTGTGGGTTACCCTTCGTGCTCGTGCCACTCCGCACGCTCGCGGCGGCGAAAAGGGCGAGACTCCATCTCGAGGCGTGGGAGAAACGGATCGGCGAGCGCCTTCCGGCGATGGTCTACCTCATGGTGCGAGAGACCGAGGGGGACGCCGATCTCCACGTCCGCCTCTTCGCTCCCGTTGTCGGGGTGAGCGAGGACCCGGCGACCGGCTCCGCCGCGACCGCTCTCGCCGGGTATCTGGCGGAGCGCATAGGCGAAGCGAGCGGCGGATGGCGCTGGACGGTCGAGCAGGGTATCGAGATGGGCAGGCCGAGCCGCCTGGAGATCAGCGCCGAAAAGCGCGAGGGCAGCGTAACCACGCTACGTTGCGCCGGCTCCTGCGCCCCGGTCTTCGCCGGAACGTTCGAGCTCTAGGGGGACTTACTCGGCGCCGCGGCGGGAGGTGGAGCGAGGCTGGTGTGATCATGAACGATGCGCCAGCCGCCATTGAAACGCCGGAAGATCAAGGTGAAGACTCCACCGCTCACCCCGCTCGATCGGCTGAGCTTCCAGTGACCCAGGACCCAGGCCGCGCGTGGACCGAGGCGATGGATCTCTAGATCAGAGAAGGCGAGCTTGCCCATCGACTCCCGGTCGTTGCCATAGTGTTTGCGGTAGGCTTCGAGCGTCTTCTTCCAGCCGCGTCGAATGTGCCCGCCCGAGGTGAAGACGAGGTTGGGGCTCTTCCAATAGCCGCTCATGAAAGCATCGAGATCGCCGCGATTCCATGAATCAGCCTGGTGCACAAGCACTTGGCGAATGGCGGCGTCGGGTCGGTCGTTGTCCGGAGCGGACCCCGAGCAGGCCACGAGCGCGGCGAGGAGCAAGGCTACGCAGAGCAACTTGCCATGATCTCTCATCATCGAGGACCATTCTACCTGCTTGCGGTCGTGCTTCTCGTCGCGAGCGCCCCGCCCGCCGGCGCGGGTGGAATCGGGAAGACGGGAGCCACGATCCGTCTCCTCGCCGCGGGCAGGGATATCAGCTTGCGCGCCGTCTCCGCGGTCAGCTCGACCATCGTCTGGACGAGCGGCGAGAAGGGGACGATCGCCCGCTCTCTCGATGGCGGAAGAACCTGGTCTTGGATGACCATCCCGGGGTTCGGCGATCGCGACTTCCGGGTACTCCGGGCCTTCGACGCGAAGACCGCCGTCGCGGCCGCGGCCGGCAGCCCCGCCGTCATCGTACGCACGACCGACGGTGGCCGGCACTGGAGCCAGGTCTATCGCAACGACGCCGCTGCGAGCTTTCTCGACGGGATGGGATTTTGGGACCGGCAACGTGGCCTCGCTTACGGCGATCCTCTCGACGGTCGCTTCCTGGTTCTCGCCACGGAAGACGGAGGGGCTAGCTGGAGGGAGCTAGCGGCCGCTCGACGCCCGCCCGCCCAACCCGGCGAAGCCGGATTCGCGGCGAGCGACAGCTCCCTGCGGACCTGGGATGCCGGCATGGCTCTGATCGCCACCGGGGGTCGCCGTGCCCGACTCTGGGTATCTTCGGACTTCGGGCGTTCCTGGACTCAGCGGACGTGCCCGATTCGTCAGGGAGCATCATCGCAAGGGATTTTCTCCGTCGCCGTCGACGGCGCGCGCTGGGTTGTGGTGGGTGGAGACTATCGGCGTCCGGCGGATCGCCAGGGGGTCGCCTGCTGGAGCGCCGACGGCGGCGTCACGTGGTCGGCACCGACCAACCCTCCCGGCGGCTACCGTTCCGCGGTCGAAGCTCTGGGAGACCGGCGCTTTCTCGCCACCGGACCGAATGGCACCGACCTGTCGATCGACGGCGGCGCCACCTGGCGACCCATTGGCACCCTGGGCTTCCATGCCCTGGCGCGGCCGCCGCATGGCGACATCGTCTTCCTGGTCGGCGCGGGTGGAAGGATCGCCCGCTTCGTGCCCGATCGCGAGCGCTGAGTCAGAGGGACCTGTCGATCCAGCAGCCGCCGAGGACGCGGCTCCCTTCGTAGAAGACGGCTGCCTGCCCCGGAGTGACGCTCGGCTGCGCCACGGTGAACTCGACTTGCGCGCTCGACCCGGGACCGGGGCGTATCTCGGCGGCCACGCCCGCGTGACGCGAGCGGATCCGCACGGTAGCCTCGATCGGTCCGGACGGCGGCGTGCCGATCCAGTGCAGGCGCGATCCGGCGAGACCCGGCGACAGCAGGTCCTCACCTCCTCCCACCACCACTTCATTCTCTTCCGGCAAAACGCGCAGAACGTAGCGCCGCTCGCCTGCCGCGAGGCCCAGGCCACGGCGCTGTCCCACGGTGTAGCGAAAGTAGGGCTCGCCGCGGCCGAGGAGCTCTCCTCGGGTGTCGACCAGGCGGCTAGCCTCGGTGGAGACCGCTCCGAAATGCTCCGGGCGAGCGCGCGCTTGCTCTTCGACGAACTCGCGAATGCCGTGAGCGACAAAGCAGACCTCCATGCTCTCACCCTTCTCAGCCACGGCGAGGCCCGCTTGGCGGGCAAGCTCGCGGACCTCCCCCTTGCTCCGCTCGCCGAGGGGAAAGAGAGAAGCCGCCAGCTGTTTCTGGGTCAGCTCGAAGAGATAGTAGCTCTGGTCCTTCTCTTCGTGGACGGCGCGGTGCAGCTCGAGACCATCCGGACCTTCGAGGATGCGCGCGTAATGGCCGGTCGCCATGCGGCGGGCGCCGAGGCTCCTGGCCCGCTCCAGAAAGAGATCGAACTTGAGCCAGGTATTGCAGCGCGTGCAGGGCAGCGGCGTTCTCCCGCCGAGGTAGTCCGCCACGAACGGGTCCACCACCTCGCGGCGGAACTCCTCCTCCATGCGGAGCGTGTAGTGAGGAATTCCGCTCTGCGCCGCGACTCGCCGAGCATCGGCGAGATCGAGAGCGCCACAACAGCGTCCATGCACCGCCTCGCTCGAGCGATCCCAGAGCAACATCGAAAGCCCGATGACGGCCTCGCCCTCCTGGGCCAGAAGCCATGCAGTGACCGACGAGTCGAGCCCGCCGCTCATCGCTACCGCGATCGGGGCGCTCATCGGGACCGGTCCGAGGCGGCGGCGGGCTGCCTGCGCAGTTGCGCCACTTCCCGCTCCAGGACCTCGAGGAAGCTCTCGATCTCGGTGGGAGTGTTCGCCGTTCCCAGACTCACTCTAAGGGAGGCCCCCTGCTCGTTGAGCGAGATGCCGAGAGCGCTCAAGGTCCGGCTGGGCTCGATCGTTCCCGAGGCGCAGGCCGATCCGGTCGAGACCGCGAAACCGGCCAGGTCGAGACGAATCAGCAGCGCCTGGGCATCGACTCCCAGGAACGCAAGATGGCTGGTGTTGGGCAGACGAGGCGAGGAGGCTCCGTGGATAACGACCCCTTCGAGCTCGCTCACCCGGCTCTCGAAGTGATCGCGCATCCGCGCAAGGTGAGTCGCGCGCGCGGCGATCTCCTCCGCCGCGAGCTCCGCCGCCCGCCCGAGACCGACGATCGCCGCCACGTTCTCGGTTCCGGCGCGGCGATGCCGCTCCTGGCCGCCGCCGACGAGATAGGGCTCGAGAGGAGCTCCGCCCCTGACCCATAGCGCCGCCGCGCCCAGGGGTCCGTGGAACTTGTGCGCTCCCAGCGTCAGGTAGTCGACTCCGAGCTCCTCGAGCGTGACCGCTATCTTCCCCACCGCCTGCACCGCATCGGTATGGACGGGGATGGCGCGCCGGCGGCACTCGCTCGCCACCGCCGCAACCGGCTGCAGGGTCCCGATCTCGTTATTGGCGAGCATCAAGGAGGCGAATCGCGTCTCGCGGTCGAGCGCCGCAATGAACTCCTCCGCATCGACGCACCCGTCAGCGCGCGGTCGGACCCGGGTGACCTTCATGCCAACTTTCTCGAGGCGCGCCGCGCTGCTCTCGATCGACGGGTGCTCGAACGCCGACATGACGATCCGGCCGCGGAAACCAGCGAGGGACGCGGCGGAGAAGAGAACGGTATTGTTCGCCTCCGTGCCCGAGGCGGTGAAGACGATCTCCGGGGAGCGAGCCACGAGAAGCGCCGCGACCTTCTCGCGAGCGGCCTCGACCGCCGCGCGGGCGCGCTGGCCGAAACGATGAACCGAAGAGGGGTTGCCGAACTGCTCGCCCATCCACGGCCTCATGGCCGCTCCAACTCTCGGATCGAGAGGCGTGGTGGCGTTGTTGTCGAGGTAGATCGCCATCCCCGATATTCTAGCTTGAGGGAATCTTCCCCCAGAGAGCCGATCGAGAGATAGGATTTAGTCTATGCGCACCACTCCGATTCCTAGTCTTGTCGCCTTGGTGCTCCTCGGATCTCTAGCCGTCCCGCTCGTCGCGGCCGGCGGCAGCGCGCCGGCGGCGAAGGCTGAGCAGAACGCCAAGAAGACGAACCAAGCGGAGAGCCAGCTGCCGCCGCTCAAGGTGAAGGAGCTTCCCGAGAAATACCAGAAGTGGCTCGCGGACGTCGAGCTGCTCATCACCAAGCAGGAGGAAACAGCCTTCCTGCGGCTGCGCCACGACTACGAGCGGGACGCTTTCATCGAGCACTTCTGGAAGGCGCGCGACCCCTACCCGGACACGCCTCGCAACGAGTTCAAAGATCGTTGGTACTCACGGCTCTCCGAAGCCCGCGAGGAGTTCGGCACCCTGCACGACGAGCGCTCGAAATTCCTTCTTCTCAACGGAGAGCCGCTCGAGCGCCTCAAGGCCCACTGCAGCCAGGTCCTCTGGCCTCTGGAGATCTGGTACTACCAGGGGACGGACCGGTACTCGCAAGGAATGTACCTGATCTTCTACCAGCCCTATGCGGTAGGCCGCTACCGCCTTTGGTTGCCGACCGACCCCCTCTATGAGCTGGTCAACCAGAACATGCCGGCCAACTCTCCCGGCGCCACGATCGCCGAAGCGATCCAACAAAACTGCTTCAACAGCGAAGAGATCATGCGGGCGCTCGGCTTCGTCACTGGTTACGGAGCCTTCGACTACAACCTCCTGATCCACAAGCTCGAAACGCCCCCGAGTGAAGCCAAGAGCGGCGAGTGGGTAAGCACCTTCAACACCTACTCCACCCAGGTTCCGCCCAATGCCAAGACCTTCAACGCCAAGCTGCGCTTCGACTTCCCCGGACGCCACCAGAGCCGGACGATCGTTCAGGGCTATATCGCGGTCGACAAGAAGGTCGCCGGGGTCTCCGATCTCGCCGGCCATCGTTCCTACAACTTCCTGCTCAACGGCCAGGTGCTCATCAAAGGGAAGCTGTTCGACGCCTTCCGCTACAAGTTCAACCTTCCGGTCGAAGAGGTCGACACGGTAACCATTCCCCTGGTCTTCGAGCGCTACCTGCGTCCCAACACCTATCGCTTCATTCTCATGGTCAAGGACCTGAACTCGCAGGCGTACTATCACGCCGACGGGGCCTTGAAGGTGCCTGACCTCGAGAAGCATGCACCGCCGCCCGCTGACGCGACCACGGCGCGATTGCTCGCCGAGGCCAACGCCGCGATCTCGAGCGGAGAGGACACGATCAAGCTCATTCCGCCTCAGGGTCAGTTCCAGACCGGGCTCGTGCGCTTCGACACTCTGACCACCGGCAAGGATATCGACCACGTCACCTTCGTCCTCGACGGCAAGCCGGTCCTCACCAAGAACCGCCCGCCTTACAGCGTCGAGCTCAACCTCGGCAGCCTGCCGCGGCTTCACACCCTGGACGCGGTGGCCTACGATCGCGACAACAACGAGCTCGCCCGAGACCACCTCGACCTCAACGCCGCCTCGCAGCGCTTCGCGATTCGCCTGGTCGAGCCGCGCCCCGGCAAGCACTACATGGGGAGCCTGCGAGCCGAGGCCAAGGTCACGGTCCCCGACGGCGAGAGCGTCCAACGCGTCGAGTTCTACCTCAACGAGACGCTCGTCGCGACGCTCTATCAACCGCCCTACGTGCAGCCCATCGTCCTGCCCGAGAACAACAAGCTGAGCTACGTCCGGGCGGTAGCCTACGAGCCCGACGGGAACCGCACCGAGGACGTGGTTTTCGTCAACGCGCCGGACGTCACCGCGGCGATAAAGATCCACTACGTCGAGCTCTACATCACGGTGCTCGACCGCGAAAACCATCCCATCAAAGGGCTCAAGAAGAGCGACTTCTCGATCAGCGAGGACGGCGTGCCGCAGAAGCCGTTGCGATTCAACACGGTCGACAACCTCCCCATCCGGGTCGCGGTCATGGTCGACACTTCGGCTTCGATGAAGAACAACCTGCCGATGGCCCAGAAGGCGGCCCTCTCCTTCTTCAAGCAGGCGATCCACCCCAAGGACCGCGCCGCCCTGATCACCTTCAACGATCATCCGAACCTCGCGGTCAAGTTCACCAACAGCTTGGATCAGCTCGCCGGCGGCCTCGCCGGCCTGGTCGCCGAGCGCGGAACCGCGCTCTACGACAGCCTCATCTTCACCCTCTATTACTTCAATGGCGTGAAGGGGCAGCGGGCGATCATCTTGCTCACCGACGGAAAGGACGAGGGGAGCCGGTTCACCTATGACGATGCGCTGGACTACGCTCGTCGCGCCGGCGTCGCCATCTACACGATCGGGCTCGGCTTTCACCGGGGAGAACGCGACGTGCGCAAGAAGCTGCAAA
>JBJKRB010000099.1:0-3314 GCA_046704885.1 Thermoanaerobaculia bacterium
TGCACCCGACCCCAGACCGAAAAGAGAAGGCCACACGTCGTCACCAGGGCGCCGATCCAGAACGAGAGAGCCCGGTTAGGGAGAAATCTCGCGCTCAGGACGGGAATCCAACCGCTGGGCAGCACAAGGAGCAGCGTGGCGGCAACAACCGCCACGAGTCGAATCCAGCGGGAGAGCCAAGGCTCACGCCGCTCCGTAGCCTTGACCTTGGTGGCGAGCAGCCACCAGTAGCCGAGATAGGCAAGCCAGATCGCGGGAAAGAGATACTCGTAAACGAATCGCATCGTAACCAATCCTCAATGAGAAACAGGTGTCGCGGAGACGAGGCCAGTTCGTGCTGCGCGGTTGAATCAAGAGCGGAGAGATCAGCCCTCGTCCTCAAGGTCGTCGGAGCGGCCGGCGGCGAGGCGCGACCAGTGGGCGATCGGGCGTCCGCCCGGCCACTTGGCAACGGGTCGCCACTCGGGCGGGCCGGTCTCGGTGCGGATGTAGGTGCACTCCTGCGGCCAGCCGGAGGGCGAGTCCTCCCAGGGCTCTTGGCGTCCGTAGACGGTGAGGTCCATCAGGGCATAGCTGTAGTCCATGGCCTCGGCGCCGCGGCGGGTGGTCCAGTAGGTCTCGAAGACGCGGGCGCCGTCGCGCAGGTAGCAGACGAGGTGGAAGAGGCCCACCTGGCGCCCGACGAGGAGCTCGCCGACGGATTCCGTCGCCGAGTACCAGGGCATCTCCCAGCCCATGAAGTCGCGGTAGCGCTTGCTCGGCTCGTAGGGGCCCTGGCAAAAGACCGCGTAGGTGATGTCGCGCGAGTGAAGGTAGGAGAGCTCCCCGATCTGGGCGTTGACCCAGGTGCAGCCCTCGCACTGCCCCGCCGCCGGGCGGCCCTCGTGCCACATGAAGTAGTAGGCGACGAGCTGCCGGCGCCCTTCGAACGCCTCGAGCAGGGTGAGCGGCCCTTCCGGTCCAATGAGCTGAAGCTTAGCGTCGACCTCCACCATCGGCAGGCGCCGCCGAGCCGCGGCGATCGCGTCGCCCTCTCGTGTGTGCGCCTTCTCCCGAGCCCTGAGCTCGGCGAGCTTGGCCTCGAAAGCGTCGCGGTCGACCGCCTTGGGTAGAGCCTGTGCGTTCCTCGCTCCGGGCACGCCGGGGCCTTCTGAGTCATCCTTCATATCTGTACCCTCGTCATCGACTCCCTCGAGATCTCCCGAGGGTGGAGCGATCGGCTAATCGATCATTCCCTTGCCGTCGAGAATCTTCTGCAAGCACTTGTCGATGCGTGCGACTCGCGTCTTGGACTGCTTGGCGGAAGAGAAGTAGAAGAGGTACGCCCGTTGCCGTCCGGGGGTCAACGACTCGAAGGCGGTCTTCAAGGCCGGGCTTTGATCCAGTGCCTTCTTGAATTCTTCCGGAACCGCAAATTCCGAGGTCTTCTTGAGCTTCACCTTCAAGCCGGCCTTCTCCACCTCGATCGCTTGCTGAATGTAATCCTTCAAGTCCGATTCCAGCGCCGCGATCTCTTGGAGTTTCGTGAACCGAATCTGGCGCCCCGCCTGCACGTTCTTGGTCTGCTGGACCAAGATGCCCTTGGGGTCCTTCAACAGGGCCCCCTTGAAGAAGAGAAGCGCGCAGTACTCCTTGAAACCATGGATCAGGACGACGTTCTTGCCTTCGAGCGTGTAGCAGGGGTGACGCCACTTGAGCTCCTCCGCTAATCCACTCTCGAGAACGATCCCTCGCAGCTTCTCCATCTCTTCCCGCCACTTCTTGGCCTTGCGGAAGAACGGATCGATCTCGGAGTTCCCGCGCTCAGCGACCTCGGTTCTCTTCGTCATGACTCATGTATACCACTCGCTATCGACGATCTTGGCATCGGTGGCGCGATAGACCTCCCCCATCCCGCCGCAACCCAGCTTCGACAGGATCCTGTAGCGCGAAACGGTAGTGCCGATCAAATCGCTCATACCGTCAGTGCCAGCCCCCTCGGAATCTCATCCAAAATAGAGGCTCAGAGTCTCACAATTCGCCCCCACCATCAATCGATGATCGAGCATAAAGGGCCGGGACCCTGTTCGCTGACTCGCCCATTCTCTGTGCCATTGACAGAGTCCACAATTGGATACAAACTACGAACGTGCCTCACGACTCGGCAGAGCTCCTTCGCCGCCACGGCCTCCAGGTAACGGCGCAGCGTCTGGCGGTCCTGGCGGCGGTGGCGGCAAGACCGCACGCGACGGCGGACGACGTCGCCGAGGCGGTGCGCGCGAAGATCGGCTCGATCTCCCGCCAGGCGGTCTACAACGCCCTGGGCCTGCTGGCCGACGAGGGCCTGATCCGCCGCATTCAACCCGCCGGCTCGCCGGCTCGCTACGAAGACCGGGTCGACGACAACCATCACCATCTGATCTGTCGCGTCTGCGGCAAGACGGCCGACGTCGACTGCGCGGTTGGCGAAGCGCCCTGCCTCTCCCCCGCCGACGACGCGGGGTACGAGATCGACGAAGCCGAGGTGATCTACTGGGGCCGCTGCCCTGAATGCGCGGCGAAAGAGCAGAAACCGATTCGAGACTGAACGAGAAATCCGACCGACGAACGAAGCAAGACCGAACGAGCTAATAGCAAGGAGAAACGACATGTCGGACGAGACCAACAGCTGTCCCGTGGTCCCCGCCAAGCGGGCGCGAACCAACCGCGACTGGTGGCCGAACCAGCTGAAGCTGAAGATGCTCCATCAGAACTCACCGGAAATGAACCCCCTGGGCGAAGACTTCGACTACCGGAAGGAGTTCCAGAGCCTTGACCTGGCGGCGGTCAAGAAGGACCTCTACGAGCTGATGACCACCTCGCAGGACTGGTGGCCCGCCGACTGGGGTCACTACGGCGGCCTCTTCATCCGCATGGCCTGGCACAGCGCCGGCACCTACAGGATCAGCGACGGCCGCGGCGGCGCCGGCACCGGGAACCAGCGCTTCGCGCCTTTGAACAGCTGGCCCGACAACGCCAACCTCGACAAGGCGCGCCGGCTGCTCTGGCCGATCAAGCAGAAGTACGGCCGCAAGCTCTCCTGGGCCGACCTCATCGTCCTCGCCGGCAACTGCGCCCTGGAATCCATGGGCGTCAAGACTTTCGGCTTGGGCGGCGGGCGTGTGGACGTCTGGGAGCCGCCGGAGGACATCTACTGGGGCCCCGAGGATGAGTGGCTCGGCGACCAGCGCTACAGCGGCGACCGGCAGCTGGATAATCCTCTGGCCGCCGTGCAGATGGGACTGATCTACGTCAACCCGGAAGGGCCCAACGGCAATCCCGATCCGGTGGCCTCG
>JBJKRB010000100.1:0-21802 GCA_046704885.1 Thermoanaerobaculia bacterium
GGGGTTCTTGCCAGTCACGACGATTCCAGCGCTGAGCTTCAAGGGTTTGGCCCTTTTGGGCCTGCTCCTCGCGGCCGGCGCGCTCGGAGTCCTGCGGCGGAGCTGAGCGGACCGAGAGCGCCGAAGACCGGCTTCTCGCTCTGCGCCTCCCGGGATGACGCTCTGGCAGTCCCCGGGCTTCGTGGTAATCTCGCGGGCGTCCCATCCAAAGCAAGGGGCAAACGCTCCCAGGAGAGCCTGGCCGAGATTTCGATCGCAGCTTTCCGAACCGAGAGGGGCGGGACCAGGTGACAGCCAGGAGGCAAGCCATGACAACCGCTCGACGCCGCCCGTTCACTCTCGCAACCTCTCTGGCCTTTCTGCTCTGGGGCCTCCTTGGTGCTCAGGCCGCTTCGGCGGCGACGCGCTACGCCGTACCCAGCGGCGGCGCCACCAGCGGAGCGTGTGACAGCTGGGGGGCGGCATGTACGCTGCAAACCGCCCTCGGGATCGCCGCCAGTGGCGACGAGGTCTGGGTGAAGGCGGGCGTCTACAAACCTGGTGCGAGCCCGGGCAACACGTTCACCATTCCGCCCGGCGTCGCCGTCTACGGCGGATTCGCGGGGGCGGAGACTTTTCGCGCCCAGCGCGATCCGGCGGCGAACGTGACGGTGCTCTCGGGCGATATCGATAACAACGACGTTGTGGACGCCAACGGCGCCGACACCGACACCACGAAGATCGTAGGCAGCAACAGCGCGGTAGTCGTAACCATGAACGCCACGGCCGGGTCGAAGGTCGTGTCGGACACCGTCCTCGACGGCTTCACCATCACTGGAGCCGGCTCTTTCGCGGGTCTCTGGTGCTTCAACGCCGAGAGCTTCGCCGAGTGCAGCCCGACACTCTCGAACCTCACCTTCAGCGGCAACATCGGGCGCGCGCTCCTCGACGACGCTGTCGCCGCCGCAAGCATCAGCAGCCCGACGCTCACCAACGTCACCTTCAGCGGCAACAGTGGCCCCGGTGGGAGCGCGATGTTCAACCAGGCCGCATCCGGAACCGTGAGCAGCCCGACGCTCACCAATGTCACCTTCAGCGGCAATCATTCCAGTTCCATCGGCGGCGCGATGTTCAACCAGGCCGGGGGCGGCGGCACGAGCAGCCCGACGCTCACCAACGTCACGTTCAGCGGCAACAGCGCCGCCACCGATGGCGGCGCGATGTACAACGAGGGCTCGGAAGGTGGCGTGAGCAGTCCGGTACTCACCAACGTCACGTTCAGCGGCAACAGCGCCGTCACCGATGGCGGCGCGATCTACAATCACGCATCAGGCGCGAGCCTAAGCATCAGTAGCCCGACGCTCACCAACGTCACGTTCAGCGGCAATAGCGCCGGCGACAGCGGCGGCGCGATCTACAACAACACCGGGTCCACAGACTATTTCGGCGTGATCAGCCCGCTCCTCACCAATGTCACCTTCAGCGGCAACTCTGCCGGCAGCGAGGGCGGCGCGATGAGGGACGAGTCCGGCCTTGGCACGATCCACCCGACGCTCAGCAACGTCATCTTCTGGGGCGACAGCGTGGGGACGGGGGGGAACGGGCCGGAGATCTGCGACGGAATCGTTTGCGGTGCATC
The DNA here is from genome assembly GCA_046704885.1 of Thermoanaerobaculia bacterium. Lineage (GTDB taxonomy): Bacteria > Acidobacteriota > Thermoanaerobaculia > Multivoradales > JBJKRB01 > JBJKRB01. The sequence goes on from JBJKRB010000100.1 coordinate 1,619, forward strand.
CGGCGCTGGACCCGGGGTGACGATGGACCACAGCGTTTACCCTGGTTTCTGCCCCGGGACCTGCAGCAACATCGTCACCACGGATCCAATGCTTGGGCCGCTCCAGAATAACGGTGGCTTCACCGAAACGAGGGCGCTTCTTTCCGGCTCCTCGGCGATCGATACGGGAACCAACACGGGCTGCCCGGCGACCGACCAGCGTGGCATCGCTCGGCCGCAGGACGGGGACCGGAACGGCTCGGCCCTCTGCGATATCGGCGCCTACGAGGTTTTGGGCTCGGTCCTCAGCATTCCAGCCCTGAATGACAAGGGCTTGGCCCTGCTCGGCCTGCTTCTCGTGGCCGGCGCACTGGGGGTGCTACGCCGCGGCGCTGGCGCCTAGGCTAGGTCGCGAGGCGCTGAGAAGCGGTCTGGCCGCCGAACTTGGAAACGATCCGGTCGTCGTACTCGTCGGCGATGTTGGCGACCGCGGCGATCGAGCCCAAGAGGCTGTTGCGGTCGAGCGAGCGCCCGAAGATCGCGTGCGAGTAGAAGACGTCGTTGTCGACGAGGGAGAAGGCGCCGATCGGGAGCCTCTGATTGAGGTCGAGGAGGGCTAGCAAGAGGTCCTCCTCGATCCGCACCGCCTGGACGCAGAAAGCCATCACCACCACGATCGCCTCTTCCGGACCGTAGGGCTCGATCGAGACCTCGAGCACGGTCGAGCCGTAGCGGACGTAGAACTGGCCGTCGTCGGGGTTGACGGTGGGCTCCTCGAAGAGCTCGCGCAAGAGCTCCAGGGTGCGCTCGTAGGTCTTCTCTTGTACCTCGTTCTCGAAGTGCATGGGCGGACCTCCTGCGGCTAGTCTAGCAGCGTCAGGGTTCCATCATGCCCGGCGCCGAATCGGCACAACTGTCTTCCGATTGACACAAGGCCCTCTACCGCGCTACGTTTGGCGCGATGTTTCGCCGCCAAGCGGAGTCGCCGGCAGTTCTTAATTCGGCGGCTCTTTCTCAACTAATGTCGGAGGAGGTGTGAAATGGCGACACGTATGTGGCGCAGATCTTTGGAGCTCGTGCTGCTCTTGGCCCTGGTGGGAGCGCCCGTCTTTGGAGCCGGGTTCAGCATCTTCGAGCAGGGAGCCAAGGCGATGGGTATGGCGGATGCATTCGTGGCCCAAGCCGACGACGGATCCGCTCTGTTCTACAACCCCGGGGGGCTCGCGTTCTTCGATCACAATCTCTACGCGGTGGGAGCGACCTACATCACGACCACCAAAGCGAACTTCCGCGGCGCCAACCCCTTCCCCGGCACATCGGCGCGCGGCGAGCAGAAGACCCTGCAGGCGTTTCCTCCGCACGCCTACTGGATCCATCCGATGACCCAAAGGGTCAAGTTCGGGCTTGCCTTGAACAGCCCCTTCGGTCTGACCACTGAATGGAAGAACCCTAGTCAGTGGGTGGGACGATTCTTGAGCACCAAGGCCACCTTGCAGGCGCTGGACCTCACGCCCGAGCTGGGCTTCCAGGTGACGCCGAACTTCGGCATCGGGATTGGCGTGATCGCGCGCTTCTCGGAGGTCGAGCTCGATCGGCGCCAAGCGTTCATCAACCCCTTCACCCAGACTCCGCTCGAGATCGGCACAGTCAACCTCAAGAGCAGCTGGAACGAGGGCTACGGCTTCACCATCGGCGTCCTGCACAAGGTGAACAACAGCTTCTCGTGGGGACTCTCCTATCGCAGTGGAATCACGGTCAAGTACTCCGGAACCACGCGGCTCACCCAGGAGTCGAGCGGCAATCCGCTCCTGGACGCGGTCATCGCCAGCGAGGTTCCGTTCGGTCAAGGGCTCGACACTCGAACCGAGATCAAGTTCCCCGACCAGATCGGCTTTGGCATGAAGTTCGTCGTCACTCCCGACGTCCTGGTCGAGACCGACGTCGTACGGATGGGCTGGTCGAGCTTCAAGCAGCTCAACATCCACTTTACCGGCGGTCAGCTGCCGGACCAGTCCATCGCCGAGAACTGGAAGGACGTCTACAGCTATCGAGTCGGGCTCAAGTGGGACACCAGCGCGACCCACGAGTGGCGTTTCGGCTACGTCTACGACAAGACGCCGCAGCCGACCTCGACCATGAATCCCCTTCTGCCCGGAGCGAACCGCACCGGGTACACCATCGGTTACGGGATCAAGGGAACCAGACTCAATACCGACTTGGCGGTGATGTACCTGCCCTTCAAGACCCGCACGACGATGGACAACATCGATCACTTGTACGGCACGTACCAGACAACCGCTTGGCTGTTCGGTGCTACCTTTAGCTGGTAAGGAGGAACACGATGCGAGCCAGAATGATCGCCATCTGCGTTGCACTTCTTCTCCCGGGCGCTCTGCTCGCCCAGGTGAATACGGGCAGTGCCAACTTCAGCATGTACGTGTCGATGGGCGACAGCCTCACCGCCGGTTTCTACAGCGGTGGCCTGACCGAGCAGTTCCAGAAGCAGAGCTACCCGGCGCTTATCGCGCGGCAGGCGGGCAGCGCCGACTTCGAGCAGCCGTTGGTGAGCGCTCCGGGCATACCTCCGGTGCTCACCCTGGCGAGCCTCTCGCCGCTCGAGATCGTGCCCATGCCCGGCTTCGGACAGCCGCTCAACCTGAACCTTCCCAGGCCCTACAACAATCTCGCCGTGCCCGGTGAGACGACCCATGGCTTGCTGACCACGGTGACCGACAACGGTGGCCTGCATGACCTAATCCTCCGTGGTTTGGGGACGCAGCTCCAGGAGGGACTGGCGCTTCATCCCACCTTCGTCACCCTGTGGATCGGAAACAACGACGTCTTGGGCGCGGCGACCAGCGGCATCGTCATCGACAACGTGACGCTGACCTCGGTCGCCAACTTCACCACGGACTTCCAAGCGATCGTCGGGGCCATCGCGGCGAGCGGTGCCAATCTCGCGATTGCCAACATCCCCAACGTCTACGACATCCCCTTCGTCACGGCGATACCGCCCGTAGTCGTCGATCCCTCGACCAACCAGCCGGTCATCGTCAACGGCCAGCCGGTGCCGCTGATTGGGCCGGACGGTCCGCTGTCTTCGAACGATCACGTTCTCCTTACCGCGAGCAGCCTTCTCGCCAAGGGGATCGGCATTCCCGCCCAGCTCGGTGGGACCGGACAGCCGCTGCCCGACTCGGCGGTGCTGAGCGCGGCCGAGACCGCGAAGATCGAGGCGCGGATTGCGGCATTCAATCAGGTGATCGCCAGTACCGCGAACAACGTGGGCGCGGCGCTCGTCGACATCAACTCCTTGTTCGACAACATCGCGCAGAACGGAGACGATCTGGGAGGCGTCGAGTACACGACCGACTTCCTGACCGGGGGCCTCTTCGGCTACGACGGCGTGCACCCAACCCCGCTCGGCTACGCGGTGGCCGCCAATACCTTCATCCGGGCGATCAACAGCACCTTCGGCGCCAAGATCCCCTTGGTGGACTACAGCCCCTACGTGTTCGACCCGGCGGGAAACACGACGCGGGTCTCAGCTTCTGCTGCTGCCAGCGCCATCTTTACCCCGGCCGCATGGCAGGAGCTCCGCCACTCGTTGGGGATTCCCTCGACCGCTACGCTGGAGCGCATGAAGCAGCAAGGGCAGCACCCGAATGCGCAAGGTCCCGATGGGCCACGGCCTAGCGGCGGCTCGAGTCACCCGGTCTTGACGCCGGCCGGTCATGGACCGGGCGCCGGTATCGGGCACGGCGGGTAGGCTCTTCCCTCAGCTGTCGATTCTGGGGCGCGCCTCCTGGCGCGCCCCTTTTCTATCCGCCCGGTTGGGGCGGTGCCAGGCTCGAAGAGCCCTTCGCGTCCGCCAACCGGGCAGCTCGGGGGTCTGGCCAGGACTGTTAGAGTAAGGGGTTCTGATGGATTCGATCCGCATTCGCGGCGCCCGCGAGCACAACCTAAAGAACGTCAACCTCGATATTCCCCGCGACCGGCTGGTGGTGATCACGGGCGTTTCGGGCTCGGGCAAGAGCTCGCTCGCCTTCGACACGGTCTTCGCCGAGGGCCAGCGGCGCTACGTCGAGTCGCTTTCCGCGTATGCCCGCCAGTTTCTGCAGCAAATGGAGAAGCCCGACGTCGACGCAATCGAGGGGCTCTCCCCGGCGATCTCGATCGAGCAGAAGTCGGTGTCGAAGAATCCACGCTCGACGGTCGGAACCGTGACCGAGATTTACGACTATTTGCGGCTGCTTTACTCGGCGGTGGGGATTCCCCATTGCCCGCGCTGTGGGGCCATCATTCGCAGCCAGACGGTGGAGCAGATGGTCGATCAGATTCTCAGCCTCCCGGACGGGACCCGTTTCGTGCTCTACGCTCCGTACGTGAGAGGCAAGAAGGGCGAGTACCGAAAACAGCTCCAGCAGATGGCGCGCGAGGGGTTCGTCAGGGCGCGGATCGACGGTCGAGTCTTCGAGCTCGGCGCTGAGCCGCCAGCCCTCGAGAAACAGAAGAAGCACACGATCGACATCGTGATCGACCGGTTGCGGGTGAAGGGCGGGAGCGAGCAGCGTCTGTCCTCCTCCCTCGAGACCGCTCTCAAGGTGGGCGGCGGGCTGGTCATCGTCGCGGCGGAAGGGCGGGACGAGGAGACGCTCTCGGCCAGCTACTCGTGCGCCAAATGCGGCACCAGCATCACGGAGATCACCCCTCGTCTGTTTTCATTCAACAGCCCCTACGGCGCCTGCACCACCTGTTCCGGTCTCGGCACGCTAGTCGGCGTCGACCCCAGTAAGGTGGTGGTCGATCGAGACCGTTCGCTCAACGCCGGGGCGGTTGCCACCTGGCCATCGGGTTCCAGGTCGTGGCGCCGCCAGATGATCGGAACGCTCGCCAAGGAGCTCGGATTCTCCCTCGATACTCCATGGCGGAGTCTTCCGGAGAGGATTCGCGAGATCCTGCTCTATGGCTCGGGCAAGCGGGAGCTCGACTTCGAGCTCGCCGGAAGGAAATCGAGTTATCGCTGGAGAGGCAGCTTCGAGGGGGTGATCCCGCGCCTCGAGCGGCGTTATCGGGAGACCGACTCGACGCGGGTGCGGAGCGAGATCGAGCGCTTCATGTCGCAGCGCGCGTGCGATGCCTGCCAGGGGCGGCGGCTGCGTCCCGAGGCGCTCGCGGTAACGCTCGGCGGGCGCGCGATCGACGAGCTCACGGCCCTTCCGGTGAGCGAGCTCCGCGCCTTTCTCGACGCTCTCGAGCTCGGGGAGCGGGAAAGGACGATCGCCGCCAAGGTCGTGCAGGAGATCGCCGACCGTCTCCGCTTCCTAGACGACGTGGGAGTCGGCTACCTCACCCTGGAACGCGCGTCGGCGACGCTCTCGGGGGGCGAGAGCCAGCGCATTCGGCTGGCCACCCAGATTGGCAGCCGTCTGATGGGGGTCCTCTACGTTCTCGACGAGCCTTCGATCGGCCTTCATCAGCGCGACAACGCTCGACTGATCGCCACCTTGAAGGGGATGCGCGACCTGGGGAATTCGGTGCTGGTGGTGGAGCACGACGAGGAGACGATTCGCAGTGCCGACTGGGTTATCGATCTCGGGCCGGGCGCCGGCGCCCACGGCGGAGAGGTCGTGGCAGAGGGAAAGCCGGAAGAAGTCGAAGGCGGCGCCTCTTTAACCGCCAAGTACCTCAGGGGCGAGCTCGGGATCCCCGTTCCTCGCGAGCGCCGCGACGGCAGCGGACAGGAGCTCAAGATCGTCGGCGCCAGGCACAACAATCTCAAGAATCTCGACGTTGCCATCCCGTTGTCGACGTTCACGGTGGTGACGGGAGTCTCGGGTTCGGGGAAGAGCTCGCTGATCACGGACATTCTTTATCGGGCACTGGCGCGCCACTTCTACCGAGCGGCGGAAGCGCCGGGGGAACACCGGGAGATCCAGGGTCTCGAGGCGATCGACAAGGTGATCGAAATCGACCAGAGTCCCATCGGGCGAACGCCGCGCTCCAACCCGGCCACCTATACGAACGTGTTCCAGCACATTCGCTCGCTCATGGCCAAGACGCCCGAAGCGCGGGCGCGCGGCTACAAGCCGGGCCGCTTCAGCTTCAACGTCAAAGGTGGTAGGTGTGAGGCTTGTCAGGGAGATGGCCAGAAGAAGATCGAGATGCACTTCCTTCCCGACATCTACGTCACCTGCGAGGTGTGCGGCGGCCGGCGCTATGACCGCGAGACCCTGCAGGTGCGCTACCGGGGCCTCAACATCGCCGAAATCCTTGATCTCTCGGTGGAGCAAGCGCGCGAGGTGTTCGGCAAGATTCCTCCGATCGAGCGGGTGCTCGCCACGCTCGACGACGTCGGCCTGGGCTACGTCAAGCTCGGGCAGCCGGCCACCACCCTTTCGGGAGGTGAGGCGCAGCGCGTCAAGCTCGCCCGGGAGCTGTGCAAACGAGCGACGGGCCGCACCCTCTATCTTCTCGATGAGCCCACGACGGGCCTCCACTTCGACGACGTCGGAAAGCTCCTCGACCTCTTACACCGTCTGGTCGACAAGGGGAACACGGTCGTTGTCATCGAGCACAATCTCGAAGTGATCAAGACCGCCGACTGGGTGGTGGATCTCGGACCGGAGGGGGGTGACGCCGGAGGCGAGCTGGTGGCCTCGGGCACGCCCGAAGAGGTGGCTCGGGTCAAGGCGAGCCACACCGGACGCTACCTGGACACGCTCCTTGCTCCGGTGCGCCGGCGGGCCGCGACCCGCTCCTGAGGCCTCGGATTCCGGCTGCGCTGCGACAAAATGCCGCCCACGCGGTAAAATGTCTCCATGAAGACCGTCTCGAGCCCGGTGCCGCCGCTTCTCGAGAAGCGGCGCCTGCTGCAGCTCGAGACCCTTTACGATCTCTCTCTGGCGCTTCAAGCGCATCGGCCCGAGCCCGATCTGGTCGAGGAGCTCCTGCAGCGCGTTTGCGCCGCTCTCGATCCGGCCGCCGCTACGGCCATCACCCGTGACCCTCATGGCGAGGCAAAGGCCGTTGCCTCGGTCGGCTGGCTCGAAAACCGTCCGGACCCGGGGAACCTTTTGCGTGGTCCGATCTGGCGTGACCTGGTCGCCGCCGGAGAGACGATTCGGCGGCGTGAGGGCGAGATCGCGGGGCGCCCGTTTCGCGAGCTGTTGGCGACGCCGCTCTCCTACCGGGGGGTCTTCGTAGGCTTCCTCGCGGTCATGGACAAGGAAGCGCGAGGAGGCGGTGACCCCGCCTTCAGCGAGGCCGACCGCCGCTTCCTCGAATCGGTGGCGGCGCTGGCGGCGGTAGCGATCGACAGCGCACGCCAGGTGGAGAGCTTGGAGAGCGAGCGCGAGCGGCTCGCCGAAGAAAATTTCGCTTTGCGCGGGCGGGTCAGCGAGGAGGTCGAGGGACAGAGAATCGTGGCCCACGCGCCCGCCATGAGAGAAGCGCTGGAGCGGGTCGAGCGCCTGGCTCCACGCGGGGTGAGCGTGCTGGTGCGGGGAGAGAGCGGAACCGGCAAGGAGCTCATCGCCAAGCTCCTGCACCTTCGTTCCGGCAGGTCCGGCGCCCTGATCGCCCTCAACTGCGCCGCCATTCCCGAGTCCCTGCTCGAGAGCGAGCTCTTTGGAATCGAGAAGGGCGTGGCAACGGGGGTCGAGGCCCGGCGTGGCAAGTTCGAGCTCGCCGACGGCGGGACCCTGTTCTTGGACGAGATCGGCGACATGCAGCCCGCCCTGCAAGCGAAGCTGCTGCGTGCGCTACAGGAGCGGGAGGTGACCCGTCTGGGCGGGCGCCAAACCATCCCCGTGGATGTCCGATTGATCGCCGCGACCCATCAGGATCTCGAGAAGAAGGTGGCCGCCGGCAGCTTCCGCGAGGACCTGTACTACCGGCTGAAGGGTGTCGAGATCCAGCTTCCCCCGCTGCGCGACCGGCGACAGGACATTCCCGCCCTGGTTCGCCAGTTCGCGGAGAGCTTCTGCCACCGAGAAGGCCTGCCGGTGCCGGCGTTTCGCCCCGAGGCGTTGGGCATGCTGATGAGCCACAACTTTCCGGGTAACGTGCGCGAGCTCGAGAACACGGTGGAAGCGGCCGTCTCCTTGGCGGATGGCACGGTCACCGCGGACTTACTGGCCTCGCTTCTCGGCGCGAGTCGGGAGCAGGGCGGAGAGGAGAAGGATCTGGATCTCGCGCAAGCCGAGCGCCGCCACATCGAGAGGGTCTTGCGCTTGACCGGGGGCAACAAGTCGCGCGCCGCGGACCTGTTGGGGATCAATCGTCGAACCCTGCAGCGCAAGGGCTTCTGACCTAAATGCGACATTTTGTCTATGGAGTGGCGAATTGCCGCGTTCGGGCCGGAAAGAGCGCTCGCGGGCACTTCTGCTACAAGCAATGAGGCCACGTGGACTTTGCTGCGGCATATTGCCTCATCGAGGGCGGTAAAGAGACCGCTTCGGCGTTCCGATTGTTCCTATAAGTTATTTGATTATAGTAACTTAAGACTCTTATTGGGAACTTGGCAGGAGACTTGCGAAATGAGAAGAGGTGATCGAGAGGAGATCGCCCATGATCGAACAAGTCCGCAAGCGGTTTGCCGTTGCTTCCTTGCCACTCGAATGGCTCCTTTCGCTGACCTCGGTGGGAAGCTTCACTTGGTTGCTCCTCCACAATCAGATTCACCCGCTTGCCGTCTACCTTTTGCAGCTCTATCTTTCTTTCTAGAGCGCGGGTGAGCCCTTGATGCCTCAGCGAACCACCCTCCGGGAGGTGAGACTGGTTCTCCCCATGGTCGCCGAAATGGAGATCGCGGCGACGAAGGCCGCAACCTCCTTGGCCGCGTCGATGGGCATGAGCCCGGATAGAATCGACGAGGTTCGCATGGCGGTGGTGGAGGCTTGCATCAACGCTTTCGAGCACAGCAGGGCTCCGGACAGCAAGGTTTACATCGATCTCGAGGTCCGGGGAACCTCGGGCGAGCCTGAGGAGTTAGCGATTACGATAAGGGATCGTGGAGTGGGATTCGATCCCCGGACGTTGCCGAACCCGAGCATCGAAGAGAAGTTGAAGGCAAAGCGCAAGCGCGGATGGGGGCTCAAGATCATCGAGGGACTCATGGACGTGGTCGAGATTCACTCGAGCGCTGAGGGAACCACGGTGACGATGAGCAAGAGGCGCTGACCTCGAGGAGACGAGATGACCGAGACGCTCAAACTCACGGTTACGCATCGCGACGGGCTGGCGGTGATCTACACCGAGGGCTATATCAACAACCAGGGTGGGGAGGAGATCGCTCGCGTTGCCTACGACCTCATCGACCGCGGAGAGAGGACGATTCTGCTCAATCTCGCCGGCACCAAGATCGTGAACTCGATCGGCATCTCGATTCTCATCGAGATCATCGAGAAGATGATCGAGATCGATGGAAGGTTGGCGTTCTGTTGTCTCACCCCCACCATCGAAAAGACTTTTCACATCATGGGTCTCGCCCAGTACTCCAAGGTCTTTGCCGACGAGAAGTCGGCCCTGGCGGATCTCGCAGCGAAGGACTGAGAGCGTGCCGGTGACCGATAGCTCACAGGCATTGACGACATGGGAAGGGTTCTCCGAGAGCCTCAATGGTCCGGAGGGCGAGCGCCGCTGTCTTGATCGCATGCTGGGGGAATGGAGGCAGGAGGTCGGTGCGCGAGCCGCGGCGGCTTACGTGGAAGAAAGCGGACGCCTTCGCCTGGTAGCGAACGTTGGAGAGGAGCGCTTTCCGACCCACCGATCCACGAAGCGAGACGGTCATGGGGCAGAGGAAGAGTGGCGGGCCTTGCGAGTGGCCGACGTCGAGCTGGTGGCATGGGGAGCGTCCCTAGCGCCCGAGCTCTCTCCCCTGGCTCTCGCCGTGGCTCTCGCCGGCCGCCTCGTCGCTTCCAGACACGCGCTCCGCCGGGAGCGCTTCACCGCAAGCTACCGAGGGGTCGAGCTCGAAGCGCTCTACGACGTTGGGCTCGCGATCGCCTCTACCCTGGAGCTCGAGGAGCTCTACGAGGAGGTTCTGCTGCGCGCCGTGTCACTGCTCGACGCACGTCGCGGCGCCTTGTACCTGTTGACTCCCGAAGGGCTCTCCTTGGCGCGCTGGGTGGGCGGTGACGCGCGGCCGATGATTCCGCTTTCCGACCCCGTCGTCGGCCCTCTCCTCGCCGGGGAAGGTTGCGGCGAGGGCGAGATCCTTCCCGGAGCCGACAACCTGCTCTGCGCCGCGATCGCGATCGATGGAGATGCGCGGGGGCTCCTGGTTGTGGGGGAAAAGGAAAGCCGGCGCGGGGTTGGACCCTTTCCGGAGAGCGACCGGCGCACCCTGCGCCTCTTCGCCAATCAAGCCGCGCTCGCGATCAAGAACGCTCAGCTTCACCGCCAGGCCCTGGAGAAGCAGCGCCTCGAGCGCGACCTCGAGCTCGCGGGTGAAATCCAACAACGCCTGCTTCCCAAGCGCGCGCCGGAGCTCAGCGGATTCGAGCTCGCCGGCTGGACTCGGGCCGCAAGGCAGGTGGGTGGGGACTACTACGACTTTCTCTCCCTACCCGACGGCCGCCTCCTGACGGTGATCGCCGACGTGACCGGCAAGGGCATGCCGGCGGCCCTCATGGTCTCCGCTCTCCACTCGGGACTTCGTCTCCTTCTCGATCACATGGCGCCCGATCCAGCCCTTGCCGAGCGTCTCAACACGCACCTGCTCGAGGTCAGCGGACCCAACAAGTTCGTTACCTTGACTCTGGCCGTTTTGAGCGCCGACCGGGGCCGGATCACCGTGCTCAACGCCGGGCACAATCCGGCACTGGTGGTGCGCCGCGCCGGCGGCGTGGAAACCGTCACCGGAGGCGGGTTGCCTCTCGGCATGTTGCCCCGCAGCAGCTATTCCGCGACTAGCCTAGAGCTCGCTGCTGGAGACCTTCTCGTGCTCTACAGCGATGGCATTTGCGAGGCGACCTCGCCAGCCGACGAGGAGTGGGGAATCGAGCGGCTCGGTGAGGTGGTTGCGAGCCGCCGCGAAGGACCGCTGACCGAGATCATCGCGGCGATCGACCGCGGAGTTTCGGAGTTCAGCGCCGGCCATCCGCAGGCCGATGACCAGACCCTGGTCCTGATCCGCCGCAATCCAACTTCATAGCGCGGAGATCAATCCGTGGGCAGGAGGCCGCTGACCTCGGTGAGGCCGAGGCTGGGGGCGGTGATTCCGCCAAACAGCCCGTCGTCGCGGGTCCAGCAGCAGGCGTTGTCGGCAACCTGGAGCGGTCGGGCAAGCAGACCGAGAAGACTCTCTTCCCAGCGAAGGTCTGGGAGCGACTCGGCGAGGCCGCTCTCGCGGATTCGCCGCACGCCACGCGCCCGCGTCAGCATCAAGCCCCGGCTCGGCTCGTAGCACTCGGCGCGGTCGAGCCAACCGATCCATATCCCCCCGTCGGCGGCGGCCAGAAGCTCCTCCAGCCGGTGCTCCCCGGGCTCGAGAAAGAGGTTCTCGGCCAGAGCATCGCTGCCGGCGACGGCGCTCGCGGTGGGCGGCAGCCCGAGCAGGGCGGCCTGGCGCTCGTCGAGCGCCGGGGTCTTCGGGGCCCCGTCGACGATCAGGTTCACCCGATGCTTGGCGCTCCCCTCGAGGTCGAACGGGAAAGCAAGGCCTGTCGGCCGGCAGCCATCGTCGGTGAGGTTGATCGCGCGGTCGAACACCTGGACACCCAGATGTTGGCGGAGCATGGACGTTCCTTCCCGGTAGGCCCGAGCCGAAAGCTCGGTTCGATTGAGCAGGTCGACGAGCTCGATGGTGGCTTCCGGCGACAGCACGACCGGCCGGGTTCCCTTTTCCTCCAGCTGCCCGACCTCGGTCGGACCGTTGACCGCTCTCGCGCGCTCCACGACCGTTGCGGCATCGAGCTCGGCGAGGGTGCGGGCTGCGCGGGCCGCGCGACCGGCTCCCGGGCGACGACCGCAGCGCGCCTCGATTCGGACCGCCGTCACCTCGGCGGCGCGCCGCACTCCGCGGCTGTTGGCGATCGCCACCCGGCCGATCGTCCAGTCGAGGAGGATGGTTTCATCGGAGTGGGCCCAGCCGCGCAGCAGCCGCCGCGCGCTCTCCGCATCGAGCGCCTCGATCTCGGGGTCGAAGAGAGGCGTCGTCAAGACGATCTCTGAAGAGTCGTGCGGGAGATGGGGGAGCCCGGGAATCGGGGGGTGAAGATGCGATTGCGCCAGAGCGAGCCGGATGGCGTTCGCGATGTCGCCGACCTCGCCGCCACCCGAACGGTGACTTCCCGGACGGCTCCGCTGATGGACCCTCACCAGCACCGTGCGCTCATGCCCGGGCCGCAGCGGAATGCGCTCTCCGCGGTTGCTCGAGCCGCGACGTTGTATTTCCAGCCAGACGATCTCGGTTTCGTCGGCAGGGGAGTCCTTGAGGGCGGTTTCAAGACGCTCTTGCGCCACGTCGAGGGGGACGATCGGAAGGGTGGTTTCGGTCATCTCGGCTCTCCTGGAAACAGAATATCGTACGAGCGGAACGGCATTCGAGCTTCCCATTCCTGCGCTCGCGCCGTCCCGCCGTCCCGTGACGGGCAAACTGGCTTGGCATTTGCGTTCAATCCTTGGCACAATGAAGACGCGAATGCGAGCACCCTCAATCTTGCGATCCGTGATCTTCTTCATGCTGTTCTTGACGGCCCTGGGGGGAGCGATGGCGTCACACGCTGAGGACAACGCCGACCTGATTCTCCATCATGGGGTCTTCTACCCGGTATCGCGTCCTGGAGCGGTGCACGGAAGCATGGTCGTGCGTGCCGGGCGCATCGTCTTTCTGGGAAGTGACGTGGAAGCGGGGCGCTGGCGCGGTCCGGCCACGCGGGTGATCGAGCTCGACGGAAGGGCCGTCACCCCCGGTCTGATCGACGCCCACTCCCACCTCGAGGAGCTTGGCAGAGTCTTGGCTCAGGTCCAGCTGGATGGTGTTCCGTCGTACGCGGCGATGGTCGACAAGGTCAAGGCGGCGGCGCGTCAGGTGCCGGCCGGCGCCTGGGTCCGCGGGCATGGCTGGGATCAGAATCTGTGGGGCGAAAAGACGCTGCCCGACAACCGGCGGCTCTCGGAAGCCATTGACGACCATCCGGTCTGGCTGGAGAGGGTAGACGGTCACGCGGTGCTCCTCAACGACCGGGCCCTCGAGGCGCTGGGAATCGGTCCTCGAACGGCGAATCCACCGGGGGGCAAGATCGTTCGGGACGCGAGTGGCCGGGCAACGGGGATACTGCTCGACAACGCGTACGATCTCTACCAGGCCAGGCTTCCGATCCCGAGCCCCGAGGAGCTCCGCCGGCGGCTGATCGAAGCTGGAAGGGACTGCGCCAAGGTGGGCCTGACCACGGTCACCGACATGGCTCCCGACGAGGGCCTCGAGGAGGCGACCTACCGTGCCTATCAAGACCTCGAGGCGGACGGCGAGCTTCCGATACGAGTCGCGGTCTTTCTCCACCTGCCGAGCAAGGATCTCGCTCGCTGGCTGGCCGAAGGCCCGCGGATCGATCCGCAGGCGCGACTGACGATCCGCGGCATCAAGCTCTTCGCCGACGGCGCTCTGGGAAGCCGGGGCGCGGCTCTCATCGAGCCCTACGACGACGATCCTGGCAACCTGGGCCTGTTGCGGATCTCCGAGAATCACATCGTCGAGGTCTGTCGCGCCGCCCGCAAGCATGGTTTCCAGCTCGGCGTTCACGCGATCGGGGATCGCGCCAACCTCGTCGCTCTCGATGCCTACGAGCGTTGCTTCGATGGCGAGCCCCACCCCGAGCTCCGCTTTCGCATCGAGCACGCGCAGGTGATGCGTCTGGACGACATCAAGCGGATGGCCCGTCTCGGGATCATCGCTTCGATGCAGCCGACCCACGCGACCTCGGACATGCCCTGGGCGGGAGAGCGCATCGGTGATCGTCGCCTCGAGGGTGCTTACGCCTGGCGCCGGGTCTTGAACGCGGGCGGACGCTTGGCGTTGGGCAGCGACTTCCCGGTCGAATCTCCCGATCCGCGCCTCGGTCTCTACGCGGCCGTGACCCGCCAGGATCTCCACGGGAATCCTCCGGGAGGATGGTATTCGGATCAGCGGCTGACCCGCGCCGAGGCGCTGCGCGGGTTCACCCTGGATGCCGCGTATTCACTCTTTCTCGACAAGGAGGTCGGCTCGCTGGACGTGGGCAAGCTCGCGGATCTCGTGGTCTTCAACCGCGATCCGATGACCGTTCCGGCGCGCGAGATCGCCACCGATCCGATCGACTACACGGTCGTCGCTGGCAAGGTTGTTTACCAAAGGGAGGCGGACCGATGAACGCCACGCCGGGTATGGCTCTGAGTGTCGTCTTTCTTCTTGCTGGAGTGGCGTTTCTGCCCACTTCCTCCGGGGCCCAGGGCGAGGGGGATTCCTATGCGACGGCGCGGGCCCACATGGTCGAGACCCAGATTCGCGCGCGCGGCATCAAGGATCCGCGAGTGCTCGCGGCGATGGGCGAGGTTCGCCGCCATCTGTTCGTGCCTCCGGCCTTCCGCGACCGCGCCTACGATGATTCACCCCTTCCCATCGGGGACGGGCAGACCATCTCCCAGCCCTACATCGTCGCTCTCATGACCTCGCTTCTCGAGCTCAAGCCGAACGACAAAGTCCTGGAGATCGGCACCGGCTCCGGCTATCAAGCGGCGGTTCTGTCGCATCTCGCGGCCGAGGTCTACACCATCGAGATCCGTCCCGATCTGGCGCACGAGGCGGAGCGCCGCTTGAGCGCTCTCGGCTATGCCAACGTGCACGTGCGGATTGGCGACGGCTACGGAGGCTGGCCCAAGGTGGCGCCCTTCGACGGCATCGTGGTGACCGCGGCGCCGCCGCACATCCCTCAGCCCCTGATCGATCAGCTCAAGGTCGGGGGACGCATGGTGGTGCCTGTGGGCTCCTACTTCCAGGATCTGCAGGTAATCACCAAGACGGCGCACGGCTTGGAGAAGCGAAACGTCATTCCGGTCCGATTCGTTCCCATGACCGGGGAGATCCAGAAGAAGGATCACGGGGGCGATTGATTGGATCGCCCCCCTCACCCTCGATCCCTCTCCCTCCCTCGCGGGGGGAGAGGGACGCCTTCGCCCGCGTAGCCTAGGGAGGGACGCCCCCGCCCGCTCCTCTTGACCAGCCCCCGCGACCCCACGGTCCCCGTTCCAAAGGATGCCGTCTCGCTGCGCTTCGTGGTGGGAGGTCCGTGCAGCGGTACTAGTCGCTGATCTCGCGCGGTTGCTCTTCGAGTGGCTCGGGGGCTTCGAGGGACCGGCGGCTCTGCTCGCTGACCCGTAGCTCCTCGAGCCTCTTGCCCGCCGGCATCAGGCGGCGGGCGAACGAGCCCACCGCCCGGTTGTAGGCGTCCAAGGCGCTCTTCAATCCCTTGCCGATTCCCGCGAGCTCCTCGCCGAACTTGGCCGCTCGCTCGTAGAGCTCGCGCGCTTTCTCGAAGATCTCCTCGGCGTGCACCGCCATGTCGCGCTGTTGCCAGTAGATGGCGACGGTGCGCAGGAGGGCGACGAGGGTCGTGGGGGTCGCGATCAGCACCTTCTGGCGCAGGGCATCGATCTGGAGGTTGGGGTCGGAGGCGAAGGCGGCGCCGAGGAAGGGGTCGCCGGGAAGGAACATCACCACCAGGTCGATCTCGCTCTCGCCCGCCGCGTAGTCCCTGCCGGCGAGGGTTTTGACGTGATCGCGGAGCGCCCGCGCGTGCTTGGCCAGCGCCGCCTTCTTCGCGGCATCATTCGGCGCTTCGTTGGCTTCGAGATAGGCGGTGAGCGGCGCCTTGGCGTCGACCGGGATGCGTCGCTCGCCGGGCAGATGGATGGTCATGTCGGGGCGCTTGCCGTCGGCGATGTTCTTCTGTTCCTCGAAGTCGCAGTGCTCGCTCATCCCCGCGAGCTCAACTAAATTGCGCAGCGCGATCTCCCCCCAGCGGCCGCGCACCTGGGAGCCGCGGAGCGCGGTCGAGAGAATCTGGGTGCGCTCGTCAAGCGCCGCGGCGCTCGCGGCCAGGGCCTTCACTTGCTCGCCGATTCGGGCGTAGGCGTCGACCCGCGCTTTCTCGATCTCGCCCGTCTTCTGGTCGAGCTTGCCCAGGGTCTCGGCGAGCGGTTTGAGGAGGTTCTCGATCTCCTTCTTGCGCTTCTCGAGCTCATTCTTGGCCTCGCTCTCGCTGGTGGTGAAACGCTCCTTGGCGAGCGTGAGAAATTGCTCGCTGTTTCCCGCCAGAGCCTTCTTGGCGAGGTTGCCGAAGGAGTCTTCGAGCTGCTTCTGCGCTTCCAGCAGGAACTTCTTCTGCTCCTCGATCTGCTTTTGCGCCTGGTTGACCCTCTCCTCGGCCACCGCGAGCTGGCGGCTCATCTCCGCCGCCTCCGCGCGGCTCGCTCCGAGCTCGACCTCGAGCTCCCGTCGCCGCTCGCCCTCCGCCTGGGCCCGCGTCGTTGCTACCGCGAGGCGCTGACGCAGCACTAGCCAGGCGACGAGCGCGGTGGCCAGCACTCCGGCCGCCACGCCCGCCCCCGCCCACAGGAGCAACGTGTTATCCGGCATCGCCGGCTCCCATCGCCAAGAGGAGAACCATCCGCTTCATCCTACCGTGATCCGCGGCCGTTCAGTGATCATGGCGGCGACCGCGCGATCGCACGAGGGGAGAAGGCGAGCTCCCCGCCAACCCTGCCGGCAAGGTCGGTCCGTGGGGGCGCTTAGCTCCAGGAATCCGCTGTCCTCTTGACATTCATAGAACAACAATGTATAAATCCCCTATGCATAGAGAGGCAAGGCAAAGATGAACGTCGGCAAAGACCTGGTGGCGGCCTCGGCGACGCCGTTGGTGCTCGCCATCCTGGCGGAGGGGGATAGCTACGGCTACGCGATTTTGAAACGGGTCGCCGAGCTCTCCGGAGGCGAGCTCACCTGGACCGACGGCATGCTTTATCCCGTCTTGCACCGGCTCGAGCGCCTGGGCTACGTCGAAGCGCGGTGGGGGAGCTCCGAGACCGGCCGGCGGCGCAGGTACTACCGCTTGACCAAGGCGGGGCGGGCCGAGCTCGCGGCGCAGCGCAAGCAGTGGCAGGTCGTCAACGACACCTTGCGAGGAATCTGGGAGGAGTTTGTGGCAACACCGAGGCAGAGCCTGACGCTCGCGCCTGGGATTCCCGCTACGGGAGGATGGTCATGAACGGCGAGGCTCCACTCGAAGCTCTGATTGCCCTCTGGCGCGACTACTTGAAGCGCCACCACTCCGTGCACTCGCCCGACGTGGCCGAGCTCGAAGATCACCTGCGAGCCGAGATCGCTTCCCTCGGCGCCGCTGGGTTGACGGAGAACGAGGCCTTTCTGGTGGCGGTCAAGCGTCTGGGCAATCTCGATGAGCTCTCACGCGAGTTCGCGCGCGAGCACTCCGAGCGGTTGTGGAAGCAGCTCGTGGTCGGCGGGAACGGCGAGGAGGAGCCCGAGAAAGAAACGAACCGCCGCAAGGAGCTCCTGGTCGTTCTCGGACTGGCCTCCGTCGCGGCGCTCGCCTTCAAAGCTCCCGAGCTCTTCGGCATTCATCTCTTCGCGCGCGACTGGGCGGCGCAGGCCTTCTACGCCCGCAACTTGAGCCTCTTCGTTTTTCCGTTTCTCGCCGCCTACTTCGTGTGGAAGCGAGCGGTGGGGCGCGACGGGATCGGAGCGATCGCCATCGCCTTCATCGCCGCCGCTCTCCTCGTCAACCTCTACCCGTTTCACTCCGACGGCCAGACCCTGCAGCTCGTGTTTGTGCACCTGCCGATTGCGCTGTGGATGGCGGTGGGGATCGCCTACGTCGGGGGCGAATGGCGGAGCCTCGCGCGGCGCATGGACTTTCTTCGCTTCACTGGCGAGCTCTTCATCTACTACACCCTGATCGCCCTGGGCGGCGGTCTCCTCTCCGCTTTCACCCTGGCCATGTTCCAGGCGATCGGCTTGAACGTCATGCCCTTCGTCTCCCGCTGGCTCCTGCCCTGCGGCGCTTTGGGCGCGGTCGTCGTCGCCGCCTGGCTGGTCGAGGCCAAGCAGGCCGTGATCGAGAACATGGCTCCGGTCCTGACCCGGCTCTTCACGCCGCTCTTTACCCTGGTGCTCCTGGCATTTCTCGCCACCATGGGGTGGACGCGGACGTGGATCTCGATCGAGCGCAACGTCCTGATCGGCTTCGACCTGCTCCTGGCCGTTGTGGTGGGGCTGGTGCTCTACACGATCTCGGCGCGCGACCCGGACGCTCCGGCGGGCGCCTTCGACGCTCTGCAGCTCCTCCTGGTGCTCTCGGCGCTCGTCGTCGACGCTCTCGCCCTCGCCGCGATCGTGGCGCGGATCTCGGACTTCGGTTTCAGCGCCAACAAGGTGGCGGCGCTGGGCGAGAACGTCGTGCTCTTGGGGAACCTTCTCGGCGCCGCATGGCTCTATATCCGCTTCCTACGGGGCAAGACCGCCTTCGCGACGCTCGAGCGCTGGCAGACCGCCTACCTGCCCGTCTACTTCGCCTGGTGCTGGCTCGTGGTGGCGCTCTTCCCGCCGCTCTTCGGATTTCGTTGAGGTCGTGTACCGCTTCGCCGCTACCGGCTCGGTGAGAGTGGGCGGGTAGCCAAGGAGACTCCTTAGTGAGCTCGGCTAGGGTCGCCGGCCTCTGTGGTGCGGCGCCCGGGCCGCCGGCGATCTCCCGGAGCCCATTGGACGTCCGCCGAAGAGGTCGTAGCTATCCGCGTAGTGTGGGGTGAACCGCCCATTCGCCTTCTCCCCGCTCATCGAGCCGTGGTAGCTAAGCGTTGATCCACTCCTCGTCCACTTGCCCGTCGTGGTCGCCGTGCCTCCATGTGGTCCGGTCGTGGTTCCTTGGTGTTTGACGGCGTTGCCGTTCTTTGTCCAGGTGCCGGTGTTATTGACGGAGTTGCCGTAGGCTCCGGTGGTGGTTCCTTGCCTGGAGACGGTGTTTCCGTTCTTGGTGGTGGTCACGTGTTGCGTTGCCTGCCGGCCGTTAGGGCCGGTGTAGGTGCCCTGTTCGGTGACGGTGTTTCTTTGGCGGTTCCAGGTCTGGTTGGCGGTGGCGGACTTGCCGCCGGGTCCGGTCGTAGTTCCTTGGTGTTTGACGGCGTTGCCGTTCTTTGTCCAGGTGCCGGTGTTATTGACGGAGTTGCCGTAGGCTCCGGTGGTGGTTCCTTGCCTGGAGACGGTGTTTCCGTTCTTGGTGGTGGTCACATGTTGCGTTGCCTGCCTGCCGTTGGGGCCGGTGTAGGTCCCCTCTTCGGTGACGGTGTTTCCTTGGCGGTTCCAGGTCTGGTTGGCGGTGGCGGACTTGCCGCCGGGTCCGGTCGTCGTTTGCCGATGATTGACGGAGTTGCCGTTCTTTACCCAGGTGCCGGTGTTGGTGACGGAGTTGCCGTAGGCTCCGGTGGTGGTTCCCTCATGGGTGGCATCGAGCTCCCCATGGGGCCGATTCCCCTGCTGGGTAGGCGTAGGGGCGGCTGGCCCGATCTCTTGATCTAGATTCGCGATCCTCTCCGTAGTACCGGGATGACGGGTTTCGACGGCTCTTTGGAACCGCTGTGGCAGCTCTCCCCAAGTCTTCTGGATCGAACTCGCCAAACTCATCGCGGCCGCGCGGTCTCCATGCGCGGCCGCTTGGTAGAACTTCTCGATCTTGCCCCGCAACAGGTGAATCGTCGAAGCGTTTGTCTCCATGGAGTGCAGGCGCTGCCGAAAGTGGTGGAAGCGTGCCTGGGCAGAGACTTGTCCGGCGACGAACAAGGTGAGCGCAACCACAAGGATCTTCGCGTATTTCATAGGATCTCCCTCCGATCTGGATGATTACTAGTACACCAAACGGAGAAGGAGTGTATCCTCTCGTCCATTCTCCCGCCGATCTCCGGCTGCTTGTCCTCGCTCAGACCGAGGGGAATGCAAGCGGCGTACAAATTTTTTCAAGTGTGGTTCGCAGCGCGGGGCATTGGCGAAACGGACCTCGGCAACTGGACCGAAAGAAGTGCTGCCGGCGAGTCGCGCTTCGATCGGCCCTTTCAGCGGCTCCAGCAAAGGCAGGGGGATTCCGCCCCGGAGGCAGGCGCCTGGGTCTCTCGATTGCCCAGGAGCGCAGAAGTGGAGGCGGACGCTCCGTCCTTTGC
>JBJKRB010000101.1:0-6162 GCA_046704885.1 Thermoanaerobaculia bacterium
TCAGCCCCGTCAGGGTATCGGTCACCGTGATCGTGTAAGCGACGTCGGTCGTAGCCGCCGAGAAGAACCAGTAGTGCCCGTACCCTTTGCAGGCGTTGTGCATCTTCACCATCACCTCGATGTTGGCCGAATCCTGGAAGTAGAAGAACCCCGACTCGTCGCGGAATGGCACCGCCGTGGCCAGAGCCGAAACCCCCGTGTTGTAGTTCGTCCAACGAACGGACACCTGGAAGCGGCTGCCATCCAAACACAGATGCGTTGCGTCCGGAGTGCAACTGAGAGCCCCCGGCTCATAGCGCGCCAGAGCGAATCGATAATCATCCGGCAAGCCAGGCGTCGGGTTCGGCGCTTGCACCGCAGAGTACCCAGCAATCACGATCCGGCCGTCTGCCTGGAGAGCGATTGCACCGGCCTGTGAGTTGAAGCTGGAGCCGAACACAGTGCTAACCAACCCGCCCGAGCCGAAGGCTAGGTCGGGCGAGCCATCGGCGTTGTATCGCGCAAGCAGAAAACCGAACACCT
The DNA here is from genome assembly GCA_046704885.1 of Thermoanaerobaculia bacterium. GTDB lineage: Bacteria > Acidobacteriota > Thermoanaerobaculia > Multivoradales > JBJKRB01 > JBJKRB01. The sequence continues at coordinate 523 of JBJKRB010000101.1, forward strand.
CCGACGTGACAATCCCGCCCGCAACCACTATCTTTCCATCCTTTTGAACCTGTGAAACACCTGCGATCTCGGCGCCCAGGATAGGGGTCAAGACCTTCCCCTGGACGCCAAATGTGCGATCGAGCGTACCGTCTGGAAGGTACCGAGCCAGTGCGATGTCTCCCCGGCTCTTCGGGACTCCACCGGGAGCGTAGTAGTTCTCTCCCGACACCAGAATCCTTCCGTCAGATAGGACCGCTAGCCCATGAGCCAGAGCCTGATAAGCCCCTTGGCTGAAGGCTGTCGTCACCTTGCCATGTGTGCCGAAGGTCCGGTCGAGGGAGCCATCGGCGTTGAGTCGCACCAAGAAAAACTCGCTCTCGAAGCTGATGTAGTCATCCGTCGTGCCAGCAATCAGGATCTTGCCACTCGGCAGAACTCTAACGACCGCGTCAAGGTAGTTGGAATCTGTACTAGGTGCAAAAGTCACCCAACCAGCCGAACCGAAAGAACTGTCGAGACTGCCATCTGGGTTGTATCGCGCAACTGCAAGGCTATCTTCCGCCAGAGCGTCGCTGAGGCCCGCCATGATGATCTTCCCGTCCGGCTGAAGGGCGATCGCTCCACCCGAATCATCAGAGTTGTCACGAAAATCCGTCCTCACTTCACCTCCGACGCCGAACGTTGGGTCGAGCGAGCCATTGGTCAGATATCGGGCAATGGCAAAGTCCCGGTGTGCACCGGAATAGTTCGTCGCGTATCCAGTACGACCAGCCGCGAGGATCTTCCCGTCCGGTTGGATCGCGATGGCCGTCGCCACGTTCTCTGGCTCATTTCCAAAGGCTGTCGTCACCACGCCGCCGGACCCAAAAGTGGGGTCCAAAGACCCATCGGTCTTGTACCGGGCAAGCACAAAGAGGCTTTGTTGCGGTCCTCCACCATAGCCGGCGACTACGACCTTCCCGTCAGCCTGGATCGCCATCGCGTAAATCACGTTGGTCGACGAATTGCCGAAGTCCGTCGTCACCAATCCCCCATTCCCGAACGTGGGATCGAGGTCGCCGGCGGCGGCGCGGCCCGGAGTCGGGAACACCCACACGAGCGAGACTGCAATCACGAGCAGGGTGAGAGCTTGAGCGGGCCTGCGCATTTCTACCTCCTGGCTGAATTCCATCCCTTGAGGACTCGTTTAGCACTACCGGAGAGGACGGTCAACAGACCCGGCACCTCGCACGAGTGACAAGAGGAGAAGCCCAGCGGTACGATTGCGCCGTGGAACCGGTTCCTGAAAGCGGGGCGAGCCAGACGCGAGAGCTGACCGTCTACACCGGGGCCGACTGTCACCTTTGCGAGGTTGCGCATGAGGAGCTCGAGCGGATCGCGCCCGAGCTCGGACTGGCCGTGCGCTACGTCATGATCGATGGCGACGCGGACCTCGAGCGAGCCTATCGCCTCCAAATTCCAGTAGGCTTCCTCGCCGGACGCAAGGTGTTCAAGTATCGCGTCGACGAAGCCAGGCTGCGCCGGGTCGCGGCGCGCGCTCGACGAGCGAGGTCCTGACGATCCTCTACACCATCCACGAGCCGCCGCCCACCCTCTGTCCGCTCGGAGATCGAACATGAATCACCTGAAGGAGTCCCTCGTCCGTCCCCTGCTTGCCGCCCTCGTGGCTCTGCCCTTGCTGATGGTGCTTCCGCCCGCCTTCGCGCGGTCCGCGAGCGGCGGGATCCTCACGACCGCCGATTATCAACGTGCCGAGCAGTTCATGCCCTACAACACCGAGCCGCTCGTCCTTCATGCGGGAGTGACGGCGCACTGGCTCTGGCACGATCCCGACGACCGCTTCTGGTACCAGACGCGCACCAAGCGCGGGCTCGAATTCGTGCTCGTCGATCCGGTCACCAAGAGCCGGAGCCCCGCCTTCGATCAGGAGAGGCTCGCCGCCGGTCTGCGAGCCGGAATGAAGGGGACCGACCAGCAGGGGCGGGAGGTCGACGCCTTCGACCTCCCCTTCGACGAGCTCCACTTCAGCAACGGCCGCACGGCGATCTGGTTTGATATCAAAGACTTGCGCTGGACCTGCGACCTCGCCACCTACCACTGCACCTCCGAGAGCAACAAGGCGCTCAAGAACGAGATCCTCTCGCCGGATCATCGACGCACCGTTTTCATCCGCGACTGGAACCTCTGGATGCGCGACGTGGCGACCGGCAAGGAGACCCAGCTCACCACCGACGGCGTCGAGAACTTCGGCTACGCCACCGACAATGCCGGCTGGAGGAGGAGCGACCGCCCCATCGTCCTGTGGTCGCCCGACTCGTCAAAGATCGCCACCTTCCAGCAAGACCAGCGCAAGACCGGGAACATGTACCTGGTCGAAACCCGCGTCGGCCATCCCAAGCTCGAAGCCTGGAAGTACCCGCTGCCCGGCGACAAGAACATCACCATGATCGAGCGGGTCATCATCGACCTCGACACGCCGGGCGGCCCCAAGGTCATCCGCCTCAAGATGCCTCCCGACCAGCATCGCTCGACGCTGTGCGACGACATCTACTGCGGCGGCGGCTGGACCGATGTCCAGTGGGCCCCAGACGGCAAGACCCTGGCCTTCATCTCGACCTCGCGCGACCACAAGCACGAGACGCTGCGGATCGCCGACGCCACCACCGGCGCGGTTCGCGACGTGCTCCACGAGGACGTCGCAACCGAGTACGAGTCGGGAACCTTCGGTGTCAGTGCCAACTGGAAGTACCTTCCGGGCTCGAACGAGGTGATCTGGTTCTCGGAACGCGACAACTGGGGGCAGCTCTATCTCTACAATCTAACGACCGGCAAGCTCAAGCACCAGATCACGCACGGCAAGGGAGACGTGGGAGCGATGCTCCGGGTGGACAAGAAGCGCCGCGAGATCTACTTCCTCGGCAACGGCAAGCAGCCGGGGATCGATCCCTACTTCCGCCACCTCTATCGGATCGGCTTCAACGGCAAGGGCCTGAGTCTCCTGACTCCGGAGCTCCCCTTCGACCACGATCTGTCGGTCGCTCCCGACGGCCGCTTCTTCGTGGACAGCTACTCCACCCCCGAGATTCCTCCGGTCGCTTATCTCGCCGACTCCAACGGCCGCCGCCGCATGGAGCTCGAGAAGGCCGACATCTCGCGCCTCGAGGCGATCGGTTGGAAGCCACCGATGGCGATCACCGTCAAGGCGCGCGATGGCAAGACCGACCTCTATGGTCTGCTCTTCCGCCCCACGAACTTCAACCCGGGCGAGAAGTATCCGATCGTCAACCACATCTACCCAGGGCCGCAGACCGGGAGCGTCGGCAGCCGTTCCTTCCGCTCCGCGCGCCACGACGCCCAGGCCCTGTCCGAGCTCGGTTTCGTCGTCGTCGAGATCGACGGGATGGGAACGCCCTGGCGCTCGAAGAGCTTCCACGACGCCTACTACGGCGACATGGGCGACAACACCCTTCCCGACCAGGTGGCGGGAATGAAGGAGCTCGCCCGGCGCTACCCGTGGATCGACATTAACCGCGCCGGCATCTATGGTCACTCCGGAGGCGGCTTCGCGACCGCGGACGCCATGTTTACCTACCCGGGCTTCTTCAAGGTGGGGATCGCCGAGTCCGGCAACCACGACAACCGCGACTACGAGGACGACTGGGGCGAGCGCTATCAGGGCCTGCTCGTCACCCATCCCGACGGCACGACCAACTACGACAGCCAGGCCAACGAGCTCAAGGCGAAGAACCTGGAGGGCAAGCTGCTACTGGCCTACGGCACGATGGACACAAACGTGCCGCCCTACAACACGTTGCTCGTGGTCGACGCGCTGATCAAGGCGAACAAGGACTTCGACCTGATCGCCCTGCCCAACCACAACCACAGCTACGGCAGCGCCCAGTACTACATGGCGCGCCGGCGCTGGGACTACTTCGTCCGTTGGCTAGCGGGCAAGACGCCGCCGCACGAATACCAAATGAATCCCCCCGCGAAGTGGTGGAAGGACTGACCGGCTCCATGATCCGGCGCTAATTGCCTAACGGCGGGTTGCCGCCGTAGCGCGCGAACCACCCGAGGATGTAGCCGACCTTGGCCATCATGTTGCTCGGCTTGGCCGAGATCTCGTGGTTGGCGTCGGGGATTCGGAGCATGGCGGTCGGCACCTTGCGAAGCTTGAGCGCCTCGTAGAACTGCTCCGCCTCTTCGCTCGGCGTCCGGTAGTCCTCGCCCCCCGTGATCAACATGGTCGGGGTCTTGACGTTGCCCGCGTAAGAGATCGGCGAGCGCGCCATGTAGGCCGCAAGGTGATCCCAGGGGTAGCCCGAGAACCAGTAGTTGAGGCCGAACGACGGCAGGTCGCTGGTCAGGACCCAGCTGTACCAGTTGATGACCGGCTTGGCGACCACCGCGGCGCGGAAGCGGTCGGTGTGGCCTACGATCCAGGCGGTGAGCACGCCACCCCCGCTACCGCCGGTGACGAAGAGGCGCTGTGGATCGATAAAGCCGCGCTTCAGGATCGCGTCGACCCCCGACATCAAATCGTCGAAGTCGTGATCGGGATAGTCGAGATGAATGAGGTTGCCGAACTGCTCGCCGTAGCTGGTCGACCCGCGCGGATTGATGTAGAGGACGACGTAGCCGGCGGCGGCGTAGAGCTGATCCTCGGCGGCAAAGCGCGGTCCGTAGTTCAGATAGGGCCCGCCGTGGATCTCCAGGATCAAAGGGTATTTCTTGCTCGCATCGAAATTCCCGGGCTTCATGATCCAGCCCTCGATCGTTCGATGATCGTAGGACGAGGCGAAGTGAATGGGCTCGACGGTTCCCAATGCCTCATGGCCGAAGAGCCCCTGGTTGAGGTCGGTCAAGCGCTTGATTCCCGGCCGCTCGAGGGAGCCCACGGCGAGATCCGCGGGGTGATCCGGCGCGGTCAGGGTGAAAGCGAAGACGCCCGCCTTGGCGGCGACGCCATACTGCCAGCCCGCGTATGGCCGCCCGAGATCGAGGCCACCGAGATTCGCGGCGAGCTGGCGCAGCTGGCCGCGGAGCGTCAGGTAGCCGATCTTGGTCACCCCTTGATCGTCATAGACGAAGTAGAGCCCTTTGCCGTCCGGGCTCCACTGGGGATGCCGGATGCTCCGGTCGAAGGAGGGATCGATGACCCGAGGGTTGCTGCCGTCGCGGTTCATGACATAGAGATGACTCACCTGGTACCCCTGATGGTGGTCATCGAAGCCCGTGTAGGCAATCAGCGAGCCATCGGGCGACACCACGGCCTCGTGATCCGGTCCATTGCGGTCGGTAAGGGCCTTGACATTCCCTCCGCCTGAGGGCACCTCATAGATATCGGAGTTGAGCGGCTGGTAGTTGGCGTCGGGGTGACGGTTGGCCGAGAAGATGAGCCACTTGCCGTCCGGGGTCCAAGCGAGGCTGCCGTTGTCGTCGACCTCCCCGCTCGTCACCTGATGGGGCGTTCCACCCTCGGCCGGCATCACGAAGAGATGGGTCCATCCATGGGGCAGGTAGCCGCGGCCATTGAAGCGATAGATGAGGCGATCGATCAGCCGGATGGGCGGTCCCCAATCGGCGCCCTTGGGGGGCGAAGGCAGCTCGACCAGGGGCTTCTGGGGAGCGGGTACGAACATGGCGAACGCGATCGAA
>JBJKRB010000102.1:0-33939 GCA_046704885.1 Thermoanaerobaculia bacterium
CCTGCACGCCCTCTACGGCATGCTCCACAACGACGAACCCTACCAAGGCGCCAAGCTTGTACCTGGCCTCAAAAAGGAGGACCTCGCAGCCTAACTACACCTCGACATCCAAGAGAGTATCTTCAGGACGAATGCGGACACTCAGCTTCAAGCGGCAGGCCCCAGCGCCGGCCGGGGCGTGCCACCAGATTCCCCCGCAGATTGCGTCCATCTGACCTCCTCTCCGCGCTCGTATAAACTTTCGTCATGGACGAGGACAAGAGAGAGATCGCGACGTTGGGAGGTGGGTGCTTCTGGTGTCTCGAGGCCGTCTATCAGGAGGTCCCCGGGGTGACGCGAGTCGTGTCCGGCTACGCTGGCGGCACGGTCGAGAACCCGACCTACCGCCAGGTCTGCTCAGGAATGACCGGACACGCCGAGGTCACCCAGATCGAATTCGATCCGGAGCGGGTCTCCTACCGCCGCATCCTCGAGATCTTCTTCACGATTCACGACCCGACCACGCTCGACCGCCAGGGAGCCGACCGCGGCACCCAATACCGCTCGGTCATCTTCTTTCACTCCCCCGAGCAGGAGTCGACGGCCCGTCAGGTGATCGCCGACCTCACGGCTGAAGGTCTCTGGGATGCCCCGGTGGTCACCCAAGTCATGCCGTTCGAGGTCTTCTACCCGGCCGAGGACTACCACCAGAACTACTTCCGCGAAAATCCCTCCCAGGCTTACTGCCAGATCGTCATCCGCCCCAAGGTCGCCAAATTCCGAGAGAAGTTTCTGCCCGCGAGGTAGGAGCAGGGGGCCGGGCTGGCGTGACTATCGCTCGGGGCCGTCCGCGGGGCCCCCGGCTACGCGACCGGGCTCCCACCCCCGCGCGCAGCCTAAGCGAGCACGGAGGTGGGATACGGAGCGGCGACAGGACCCGCCACGGATTGAATCTAAATCCAACCGCAGCTTCTGAGAACGACCCGCAGGAAAGGGGGCTTTCCAATCCGATCACCGGCGAGCCACCGAAGCTTCGGCCAGCCGAGCTCCTGCGAAGGTGAGAAGTCGCCCGCCGGGGAAGGACTCCCCGGCGGGCTGCTGGTCAGTTCCTAATTAGAGGGCGGCTCGGCGCCGAGCTGGTAGGCCATGAAGGCCTCGATGTCGGCGCTCTGCGCGATCCTCTTGTCGGTCGGCATGTAGCCGTGACTGGTCTGCGTCTCGATCCGGATCAGGATCGGATTGGCGCAGGCCTGATCGTGTTGCGCTACCGCCGCGAACTTGTACGAATGGCTCGGCACCACCCGGTCGTCGTGATCAGCGGTCGTGATGATGGTCGGCGGATAACAGGTTCCCGGCTTCAAATTGTGGAGCGGCGAGTAGGCATAGAGCCAGTGGAACGCCTTCTCGTTCGCCGAGCTCCCGTACTCGGGAACCCAGCCGATCCCCGCCGAGAACTTCTGGTAGCGCAGCATGTCCATCACTCCGGCACCGGCGTAGGCGGCGCCGAAGAGCTCCGGATGCTGCGTGATCGAGGCGCCGACCAGGAGGCCGCCGTTCGAGTACCCCTCGATGCCGAGGTGCCGCTTCGACGTGTACTTCTCGGCGATCAGGTAGCGGGCGGCGCTGGCGAAGTCGTCGAAAACGTTCTGCTTCTTGCCGAGCATCCCCGCCTTGTGCCACGCCTCCCCGAACTCCCCGCCGCCGCGCAGGGTGGCGACGGCGTAGACCCCGCCCATCTGCAGCCAGACCGCTGTCGTCGGGCTGAACCGGGGCGTGATGCTGATGTCGAACCCGCCGTAGCCGTAAAGGATCGTCGGGTTCGAGCCGTCGAGCTTCAACCCCTTCTTGGCGGTGATGAACATGGGGATGCGAGTGCCGTCCTTCGAGTGGTAGAAGACCTGGCGGGTCTCATAGCGCGCGGGATCGAAGGAGACCTTCGGTTGGTGGAAGACGCTGCTCTTCGCCTCCTTCATGTCGTAGCGATAGATCGTCGTCGGATAGACGAAAGAGGTAAACGAGTAGAAGAGCTCCGGCCGGTCGATGCGAGCACTGAGCCGCCCGACCGTCCCGATCCCCGGCAAGTCGAGCTCACCCGCCAGCTTGCCATCGGGTTGGAAGATCTTGACCGCGCTCTTGACGTCGACAAGATACTTCACCACCACGTCGCCACCCGCCATCAACGAGCTCTGGATGACGTTGGCGCTCTCCGGCACGACCGTGCGCCAATTGGCCGGCGAGGGGTGAGTGAGCGAAGCCGCTACGATCCGGCGCTTGGGAGCATCGAGGGTGGTCATCATGTAGACCGTTCCCCCAACCTCGCCGATAGGGAAATACTCAGCGTCGTTCTTGGTGTAGAGCGGTTTGACCGGAGCACCGATCTTCGGATGCCGAGGATCGCCGAGATCGACGTAGAAGAGCTTGTTCGAGGTCTCGGTGCCGTGGTTGAGAAAGATGAAGAGATAGTGGCCGTCCTCGGTAACGTTGGCCCCCACGAACCAGTCGGGAAGGTTGTTGCGCTCGAAGATCAAGCGGTCCTGACTCTGCGCCGTCCCCAGCCGATGGTAGTAGAGCTTCTGGTGCGTCACCTGGTCGCTGATCGCCTCGCCCTTGGGTGGGGCCGGGAAGCGGGCGTAGAAGAAACCCTTGCCGTCCCGGGTCCAGGAGATTCCGGAGAACTTCACCCACTGCACCCGATCGCTCGTCTCCTTTCCGGTGGCGAGATCGAGAACGTGCAGGGTCTGCCAGTCCGACCCTCCCTGCGAGAGGGCATAGGCCAGATATTTCCCATTCGGCCCCGGCGCGTAGTCGCTCAACGCGATCGAGCCGTCGGGAGAGAGCTTGTTGGGATCGAGGATCTCGCGCGCTTTCGCTTCGAGGCTCGCCTGCGAGTAGATCGGTGACTGATTCTGCAACCCCGAGTTGCGCGTGAAGAAGAGCTCGCCGGCAGCGTTGCGCTCCGGCACGTTCACCTTCTCGTAATTCCACAGCTTGGTCAGGTGCTCGCGAATCCAAGTGCGCTGCGGAATCTTGTCGAGATAGCCGAAGGTGACCTTGTTCTCGGCATCGACCCAACGCTTGACCTCCGGCGAGTTGAGCTTCTCCATCCACCGGTAGGGCGACGGAACCTTGGTCCCGAAATAGTTGTCGATGATCGTGTCGCGGCGCGCGGCCGGATAGGAAACGTGGCTGCCGGCCACCGACTCCTGAGCGGCTTGCGGCGCCGCGCTGGCGACCTGGGCAAACGAGCCCAGGCCGCCAAAGGCGACGACGATGAAGGCGGTGGCTCGCCAGCGAGCGATCTTGTCTCTCATACGGATCATCGCCCTCACCTCACTTTCCCGGTCCCGACGGATAGGCCGGAAGGAGTGGTGGCGGCGGCGGCAAGGTTCCCGGGCGCTTCTGAAGCTCCTTCATCAACACCTCGACCGCCTTGTCGAGCTGCGGATCGCGGCCCGCCATGACGTCGCCGGGCAGGTTGTCGACCACGATATCGGGCTCGACCCCGTGGTTCTCGATGACCCAGTGCGAGTCGAGGCCATAGAGGCTCGCTTCCGGAATCGTGATGTAGCCGCCGTCGAGCAAGGGCCATCCGCCGCGAATGCCGCGCACGCCGCCCCAGCTCCGTTCCCCGATCAGCGGACCCAGACCATACTTCTTGAAGTAGAAGGGGAAGATGTCCCCGTCCGAAGCCGAGTAGTGATTGAGAATGCAGGCCATCGGACCCGGAATGATCTGGTTCGGAATCGGGCCGGCCACGCGCTGACGATTGGTCTCCATCCCGACCAAGACCCGGCGCAGCCGCTCGAGGACGATCTGATCGATGAAGCCGCCGCCGTTCCAACGGACGTCAACGATCAATCCCTGCTTGTTGAGCTGGGGATAGAACTGGCGGATGAACTGGTTCATCCCCTCGGCGCTCATGTCCGAGAGATAGATGTACCCGAGCTTGCCGCCGCTCTCCTTGTCCACGCGGTCGCGGTTGTGAGCGATCCAGTCCTCGAGACGAATGCTCATGCCGTCGTGGATGGGACGCACCTCGATGTCGTGGCGTCCCGTCCCCTTGGCATCGTTGGCCACCGTGAGGGTCACCGTCTTGCCCAGGGTTCCGAGCAAGAGCTGATAGGGGTTGGTCGGAGCGGTGAGGTCATGCCCGTCGATGGCGAGCAGGAAGTCGCCTTGCTTGACGGTGATGCCCGGCTCGGTGAGCGGCGAGCGGAACTGCTGGCGCGAGTTGTCGCCCGGGTAGATCTTCTTGAAGAAGTAGCGACCCGAGCTCTCGTCGAGACCGAAGTCGACCCCTAGCATCCCGGCGCGAACTTGAGGCTGGTGAAAGTCCATATCGCCGTCGCCGACGTAGGTGTGCGAGTTCGACAGCTCGCCGATCATCTGGCCGATGACGTAGTTGAGATCCTCGCGAGTACCCAGCTCGGGGAGGAGCTTGGAGTATTGCTCGCGCACCGCGTTCCAGTCGACGCCATTCATCTTGCGGCTGAAGAAGAAATCACGCTCGAGGCGCCAGGCGTCGTGGAACATCTCATGCCATTCGGCCACCGGGTCGATCTCGGTGCGCAGCCCCGAGACGTTGATCGGCTCGCCGTGGCCTCCATGTCCCCCCGCCGCCGCGACCTTGATCAAGAAGAACTTACCGTGCTGGCGGTAGAGAACTGTGGAGCCGTCGTTCGACACCGCGAATCCTTGCGGCCCCTCGACCAAGATCTCGGCCTTGCGCTTCTCGAGGTCATAGACATGAAGCGCGGAAGACTCGCCGGACAGCGGTCCCTCGATCGTCTGATTGGGCCGTGTCGAGTAGAGCAGCTTTCCCTTCAGAGCGATGAGGCCGCCGATATTGGCCGATGGAATCGGCACGCGGTCGACTCGCTGCTCGATACCGGCGAGATCGATGGTCATCGCTTTGGGCTCGCCATTGCCCTTCTTCTTGTCGGCCTTGTCGGCCTTCTCGGCCTTCTCACCATTCTTCGAACCGTTCTCGCCCTTCTTCTCGACCACCCCCTCGTCGGAGCGCGGCGCGAACGGCGACTTCTCCCCCGCCTGTAGGGTCAAGACGTACAGGCCGTCCATGTTGAGAGTGGCGATGTTGAACTCGCTCTCGCTGAAGGTGGCGTTCTCGTGCCTCTCGGAGACGAAGAAGAGGTACTTGCCGTCCTGGCTGAAAGCCGGGTCTCCGTCGGCGTTGAGATCGCTCGTCACCTGCGTCGACTTGCCGCTTTCGAGGCTGTAGAGATAGATGCTGCGCAGGCGGTTCGATGTGGTCAAGCTATAGGCCAGCCAGCGGGAATCCGGCGACCAGGTGTAGTCGTGGATCTCTCGCTCTGGATCATGCGCCACCTCGGTCAGCTTCTTGCTCGCGATGTCGACGAACATCAGGCGATGCTCGTTGTCCGAGACCGCCAGCTTCTTGCCGTCGGGCGCCCAGACCGGAGTGTAGAAGTACCCCACCTTGCGGTGAGTCACGAGCTCCTCGTGCCCGCTCCCGTCCGCCGGACGGATCGCCAGCTCCTGCTCGCCGCTCGAATCGGTCGCGTAGGCCACCCACTGACCGTCCGGCGACCAGCTGGGATAGCGCTCATCGGCGTTCGAGGTCTGGGTCAGGTCGCGGGTGTTGCCGTGCTCGGCTGGCACCGTGAAGATGTCTCCACGAGCCGCGAAGAGCGCCCGCTTGCCATTCGGCGCGAGGTCGAAGTCTCGAATCTGCTTGCTGGCATCGGCCCAGCGCACCCGGGTACGAACGCCGTCGGCCGGAATCCTGATGTTGAGCTCGTGCAACTTCTCGGAGGGCAGGTCGAGAACGTAGAGGCTACCTCCTTGCTGAAAGACGATGCCGTCATTGCCGAGGCTCGGCCAGTCGATGTCATAGTCCGAGAAGTGGGTCACCTGCCGGAACTGATGCGTTGTGAGATCGTACGCCCACAGGTTGAGGCGGTGATTAGGTCCACGGTCGGAAGCGAAGTAAATCGTGTTCCCATCCCACATCGGATAGGTATCGGTTCCCTTCCAATCGGTGACGCGAGTCGTCTGGTGACTCTTGAAGTCGTAGAGCCAGACGTCCTGAGCGAGCCCGCCAGTGTAGCGCTTCCAGGTGCGGAAGTTGCGGAAGATGCGGTTGTACGCGATCTTGGAGCCGTCGGCGTTGAAGGAGGTCACGCCCCCCTTGGGAACCGGCAGCTGCTGCGGCAGCCCACCGGTCACCGGCACCTCGAAAAGCTGCCCGAACCAGTCATTGAAGGTCGTTCGCCGGGAGAGGAAGATGATCTTCCTACTATCCGGCGTCCAGGTGACGACCATGTTGTCGGGTCCCCAGCGCATCTGAGCGTGATTGACGACGTCGGAGTGATAGGTCAGGCGCTTGGCCACGCCTCCCGCGGCGGGGATGACGAAGACATCGGTGCTGTTGTCGTATTGACCGGTAAAGGCGATCCACTTCCCGTCGGGCGAGAAGCGCGGCATCATGTCGTAGCCGCGGTCACTCGTCACCCGAACCGCAGTGCCTCCCTGGCGCGCCACCCACCAGAGATTGCCCGCCGCCTCGAACACGATGTCGTTGCCGTGCATCGTCGGAAAGCGCGGAAGAAGGTTGGAAGCGGCCCAGCCACCGGCCGGGCTGAGGAGGAGAAAAGCGCCGACCAACGCGGCGGCCAACGCCAAGCTTCGGCCGAGCCCGAGATGGCGAAGACTGGCTCTGCCATGCCGGGTGTCAACTTGCGACTCTATTCTTTGCTGCAAGGTGCTGACTCCTTTCTGATCGTTGTCTGGCCATCCTAGGCAGGCTCCTTCGGCTCGCGGCCAAGAGCTACATTCCGGAGGTCTGGTCGATGAACTGGGAGACCGCGGCCTTCATCTTTTCGAGCGACGGCTCGTGGACGTACATCATATGCCCAGCCTGGAAGTACTTCATCTCGATGTGGGCGCGTAGCTTCTTGTCGAGATTGAGGTGGGACATCATGTACTCAGTGGCGCAGAAGGGCGTCGCCAGGTCGAAATACCCGTTGAACACCAGCACGTGCAGGTTCGGGTTATAGCCCATGGCGTGAGCGAGATCGAGACCAGTGTTGGGGAAGGGCTCCGGGACGTTGGTTCCCGGCGCCCGATGCTTCCAGTCCCAGCTGCCGAAGACCCGTGCCGATACGTGATACGTCTTTCCCCTCCCGAACTTGAGATCGTTGTGAAGGTAGTGGAGAAACGCGGCGGTGTAGGCGGCACTGATGGCGGCGGACTGAGGATCGTACTCGGCGTGTTCCGCGAGCGGGTCGAAGGTGAATCCGACGAAGCGAGCGTCGAGCCGGCCCACCGTCTCACGATGCTCCCGCAAAAGCTCCTGAGTGAACTCCCCTTCCTTGACACGCAGGTTGGCCTTCTTGATGTAGTCCACCGAGAGGCCCGTGTACTCATGGAGCTGGGCCGCCACCTGGTCGCGCTCCGCGTCGGAGAGATCATTGCCCTGCATCAGGGCCTCGGTGTAAGGACCGAGGGCATACTTCCTCACTTCCTCGAGAAACGGCTTGAGCTCCTTCGGTTCATTGGGGAGCACGTGGTGGTACCAGGCCACCGCCGCATAGGTGGGGAGGAAGAACGGATAGGGCCGGTCATTGCCCGGCAGCATGTCGAAAATCGCCTCGACGTCGAGGGCAACCGAAACCAAGACGACACCGTTGAAGGCCATGCCGTCGCGGCTCTGCAGGTAGTCGACAACGCCGGCGGAGCGCGTGGTCCCGTAGCTCTCTCCGAAGAGATACTTGGGTGAGTTCCAGCGGTTGTTGTCGCTCACGTACTGCTTGATGAACTGGCTCACCGAGGCGATGTCGGGGTCGACGCCCCAGAAGTCCTTGTTCTTCTTCTTGCCGACCGCATGGCTGAAGCCCGTACCCACGGGATCGATCATCACCAGGTCGGACTTGTCGATAATGCTGAACTGGTTGTCGACGACCTTGTACGGAGGAGGAGGCGTGGGGCCGGCATCGACGACCACCACGCGCCGGGGGCCGAGAGCTCCCATGTGCAACCAGATCGAAGACGAACCTGGGCCACCGTTGTAGGCGAAGGTGATCGGACGATGGCTCAGGTCCTTCACGTCATCCCGCGTGTAGGCGACATAGCCGACGCTCGCCTCTGGCTGGTCCTCGTTGTCGCGCAGAATCAGCGTACCGGCGGTCGCGGTGTAGTGAATCACCGAGCCACCAATCGTCGCGGTGTGATGGGTTACGGACTGCTCCGCCTTGGGCGGGGCCTGGGGGCTCTCCTTCTTCCCGTGCTCTCCATGCCCGCTGCTAGCGGGCGTCTGCGGCTGAGCGCCGGCGAGCGTCGCCAGCGACAGGGCGAGAACGAACATCCATCCTGCGAGTGTCGGCTTCCGCAACATTCCTACCCTCCTTGTCATGCACCGGATACCTTGCGAAACCTCTATCGGCGACCGTCACTTTTCTGACGGCGCCCACGAATCATCTTCCTTTACCGTTACGGATACGCAGACCAGACCCGGAAGTTTCCTCACCTCGAGCGGCTTTCCTTCCTGACGAGCGAAAGGAGGACGGGGATGACCCGCGCCGCGGTCGAGTCAGCGTCATTCGGCATCCAGGTGGGAATCTCCACCTCCGGACGCCTCACTTCCGGGAGCGATCGAGCGCCAGTCACGCTCAAAGCGTCTTCCGAACGACCTGGCCCCCCTTCATCACGAACACCGGGTGCTCGGTCGCTCGAATGTCCTCGAGCGGATCCCCCGGTACCGCGATGATGTCCGCCCTCTTCCCGGCCTCGAGCGTTCCGACCTGCGATCCGATGCCCAGGAGATCGGCGGCGCCACGGGTCGCCGAGAGCAGCGCCTGCGCTGGCGACATGCCATTCTTGACCATGATGGCGAACTCCCGCGCGTCGAGACCGTGGGGCTCGACTCCGGAATCGGTGCCGAAAGCGACCTTGACGCCGATCTTCACGGCGTGGCGGAACATTTGCTGCGCCTGCGCCGCGGCGGCCCGCGCCTTGGCGGCAATGGCTGGCGGGAAGCTGTCGGCGAACTGCCCCACCCAAACTCCCGCGAAGAGCGTCGGAACCAGGTAGACCCCTTTGTCTCTCATCATCTCGAGGGTGTCATCCTTGAGGAAGGTGCCATGCTCGATCGAATCGACGCCGGCCTTGATCGCCATCTTGGCGGCGAGGTCGCCGTGGCAATGCGCCGCGACCTTGCGGTGCCAGGCGTGAGCTTCCGAGACGATCGCGTCCATCTCCTCTTGCGTCAGCTCGGGAACGTCGACGGGGTCGGAAAGCGAAAGGACTCCCCCCGAGGGCATGAACTTGATGACGTCGGCGCCATACTTGATCTGGTAACGAACCGCCGCCCGGCACGCGGCCGACCCGTTGCACACGCCCTGGATCGGCCCCGCCGGCTCTATCTCTTGCGGCGGGTAGGGCGCCTGATCCGCATGCCCTCCGGTCGAGCCGATCGCGTAGTTGGCAATCAGCATGCGGGGGCCCGGAATGACCCCCGCGTTGATGGCGTTGCGCAGACCGAGAGAGATGTAATCCCTCGAGCCGAGGTCACGCACGGTGGTAAACCCGGCGTCGAGCGTCGCCTTCGCATACGAAGCCCCGTAGAGCGCCTGCTCGGCGGGGAACCGCATGATTCCGTGGTAGAAGTCCTGGTACCAGTCTCGGGACATCTGGACCGACATGTGCACATGAGCGTCGATCAGACCGGGAAGCAGTGTGACGTCGCCCAAGTCGATGACCTTCGCGTTCCTTGGGACCTCGACCTTGCCGCCCACGGCGCGAATCTCCCCGTTCTCGACCAGCACCATCCCAGGAGAGATCTCTTGCTGACTCGTTGCCGTAAACATGTGCGCCGCCCTGAGCACGACGGGGGCGGGCGAGCTCTGGGCCGCGGCCCAAGCCGCGGGGATGGAGAGAACGACAGCTAGGCCTGCCATCAGCCTGCGCACCACGGGAAGCTCCTTTCGTCGTTGGGAGCGAATCATACTGCATGCGACTGGTGCGCTATGCTCGCGCGATGCGCCCACCAGGGCGTGGGTATCTTCGAGGAGGACGAAAATGACGCTCAAGCGTACGATCCGCGCGGGAAGCTTCTCCGCGATTCTCGCGCTCTCGCTCAGTGCGATCGCGATGGCCCTTCCCAACAACATCTTGGACGGCCTGAGGTGGCGTCTCGTGGGGCCCTTCCGAGCTGGCTGGGCAACCACCGTCACCGGAGTTCCCAGCCAGCCCGACACCTTCTATTTCGGAGCCGCGGACGGCGGCGTCTGGAAGACCACGGACGCGGGGAGAACCTGGAGCCCGATCTTCGATCATCAGGCGGTCGGCTCGGTCGGGGCCCTCGCCGTCTCGGCCAGCAATCCGCAGATCATCTACGTCGGAACCGGACAGGTGGCGCCTCGCTACGACATCGCTGCCGGCGACGGGGTCTACAAGAGCGAGGATGGAGGCCATACTTGGATCCATCTAGGCCTCGGGGAGTCCCGCCACATCGGACGTATTCTCGTCGACCCGAAGAACCCGGACATCGTTCTGGTCGCGGCCCTCGGTCACCTCTTCGGCCCTAACCCCGAGCGCGGCGTCTATCGAAGCTTCGACGGCGGCCGCACTTGGGAGAAGGCTCTGGGCAAGAATTCAGATACGGGCGCGGTCGACCTTGCCTGGGATCCTTCCTCACCGCGGGTGGTGTACGCCGCCCTGTGGCAGGTACGACGCTACCCGTGGCAGGCCTACTTCACCCCGGCGACCGGTCCCGGCAGCGGGATCTACAAATCCACCGACGAAGGAGCCACCTGGCAGAAGGTCGGAAGCAAGGGATTGCCCAGTGTGGACATGGGACGGATCGGCCTCGCGGTGGCTCCCGGCTCGGGTGGCCGCCTCGTCTACGCCATGATCGAAGCGGGCCGCTCTTCGGGCCTATTCAGCTCGGACGATGGCGGCGCCACTTGGGCGAAGGTCAACAACGGCGCCGGGATGAGCGACTGGTACTTCGCGCGCCTCAGGGTCGACCCTAGAGACTCGCGGCGCATCTACGCGATGGGGCAGTCAGTGCGGGAATCGCAGGATGGAGGCAAGACCTTCTCGATCATCAAGGGGTCGCCCGGTGGCGACGACTACCATGCCATGTGGATCAATCCGCTGCATCCCGAGCGCCGCATTTTGGGGAGCGACCAGGGCGCCACGATCTCGATCAACGACGACGCGACTTGGAGCAGCTGGTACAACCAGCCGACGGGCCAGTTCTACCATCTCGCGACCGACGATCGCTTCCCCTACTGGATCTACGCCGGACAGCAAGACAGCGGCACCGTGGGGATCGCGAGCCGCAGCGACTATGGACAGATCACGTACCGCGAATGGCACCCGGTTGGAGGGGATGAGCGGGACTACGACATCCCCGACCCCACCGATCCCCAGATCGTCTATGGAAGCGGCCTGGGTGGCCGCCTGTCCCGCTGGGACGGGCGTACGGGGCAGGTCGCGAACGTCTCCCCCTGGCCGGTCTCCACCTACGGCGCCCGCCCCACCCTGGTCAAGAATCGCTACACCTGGTTCACGCCCATCGCCGTCGCTCCGCAAGCGCCGCACGCTCTCTACCTGGGAGCACAGCACCTCTTCAGGTCGCTCGATGGCGGCCAGACCTGGAACAAGATTAGCCCCGACTTGACCGGCGCGGTGTCAGGCGCCAAAAACTGTTCCGGCAACGTTGCGACCACCGCGGCACGCGCCTGCGGTTACGGCGTCATCTACACCATCGGCCTGACTCCCGCGAACGGTAACGTAGTGTGGATCGGAACCGACGACGGACTGATCCAGGTGACGCGCGACGCCGGCAAGAGCTGGGAGAACGTCACGCCGCCGGGGCTGGCCGACTGGAGCAAAGTAGCCCAGATCGACGTCTCACGCCACGATCCAGCGACCGCCTATGCGGCGATCGACCGGCATCGCATGGACGACTTCCATCCCTACATCTACCGGACTCACGATTTTGGCCATACCTGGACCGAGATCGACGGCGACCTTCCCACCAACGACTACGTCAACGTAGTGCGCCAGGACCCCGAGAACCCTCGGCTTCTCTTCGCGGGAACCCGGGCCGGCGTCTTCATTTCTTTCGACGACGGCAGCCATTGGCAGTCTCTCGAGCTCAACCTGCCGACCACGGGCATCACCGACCTCGCGATCCACGACGATGATCTCATCGCCGCGACCCTGGGTCGCGCAATCTGGATTCTCGACGACATCACTCCCCTGCGCCAGGTGAGCGCCGACATCCTCACGGCGCCGGCTCACCTGTTTACTCCGGCCGTCGCCTACCGTCTGCGCCGGGACGAGAACCGGGATACGCCGCTGCCGCCGGAGACGCCGAAATCGCCAAACGCCCCGGCTGGAGCGATCATCGACTACTACTTCGCCCAAGCTCCAACGACGCCGGTCTTGCTCGAGGTGTCGGACTCCGCCGGCAACGTCGTGCGCCACTGGTCGAGCGCGAATGTGCCGGTCCGGCCGCCTGCCGAGCGTTACTTTCCAGCGAGCTGGCTCAAACCCATCCCTTCGCTCCCCGCGGCCGCGGGCCTCAACCGCTTCGTCTGGGACCTGCGCCTTCCCCGTCCGCCGTCCCTCGGATATGGGTACACCATCGCGGCGGTATGGGGAGAAGATACGCCAGTCAATCCGCAAGGTGGCCTCGTGCTCCCCGGGCGCTACACCCTTCGCCTGCGGGTCAATGGCCAGGTGCTCACGCAGCCCCTCACCGTCAAGATGGATCCGCGAGTCAAGGTCTCGCCGGAGGACTTGCGCGCCCAGCTGGCGCTCGAGCGCGAGATCAGCGAGACGCTCGGACAGCTGGTCGAGCTCCACCAGCAAGCGAGCGCCGTTCGTGACCGCCTCGAGGCGAGCAAGAGCGAATTGGCGCGCAAGCGGCACACCCGCGGCCTCGAGCGTCGCGTCGACGCGATCCTCAAGGAGATCGAGCCCCTGCTGACGGGGAGAGGAGACGAGAATCTCGGGATGATCAACCGCGTTCTGGCATCGGTCGAAACGGATCTCGAGGGAGTCGACCGCGGCCCGACCGCAGCGCAGATGGAGGTGGTGAAGACTTACAGTGAACGACTCAAGGAGGCCCGGGACCACTGGGACCGCGTTCGTTCCGGAGAGCTCGCGAAGGTCGATCGCGCTCTGCGTGGGCTCGGGATCGCTCCGGCGAAGCCCTGACCCGGCACCGAGCCGGCGGCGTGGCGGGGGGCTCTGCTCGGGCCTCCGGGGCTCGAGCTTCTCGATGACGAGACAGCGCGCAGATCGGAGCTAGATCAGCTTATTGCGCAGCGCCAACGAGACCGCCTCCACCCTGCTGTGCACGCCCAGCTTGCGCAAGATGTTCTGCACGTGATTGCGCACCGTCGCGTACTTGATGCCGAGCTCCTCCGCCGCTTCGCGACTGCTCTTCCCAGATGCAAGCAGGCGCAGAATCTCGAGCTCTCGATCCGAGAGCCCCAACTCTTCCGGCTCGCCATTCCCGGCAATCGGCACGCCATGCGCCGATCTGCTCAAAGGACCGTCCCCGCCGCTCAGCGGACGGATGAGGTGAACGAGCTGTGAGGTGCTCGAAGTCGCGGTGGAGACGACGACAAGGGAGATCTCGACCGGAATCGACTTTCCCGCCTTGCTCGTGTAGATCAGCTGGTAGCGGTGGATCGGTTCCGCTTTCTGCGCCATCTCCTTGACCGCGCACTCTTGCTTGCAGTACCGATTGCCGAAGGCGTCGACGCCGCATAGAACGCCGAAGCACGCCTTGCCGATGACCTCCTCGGCGCTCCAGCCCAAGAGGTTCTCAGCCGCCTCGTTCCAACTGATGATCTTCTCGTCTTCGTCGGTGACGAAAGCCGCTTCGGCGGTGCTTGCCACGACCTGCGCCAATTCTCCATTCATCTTTTTCCTCCCTCCGCGGTCCCGCCTGCCCCCGGGGCATCTGTGGCGAATCTCTGGGTTGCTCGTCTTCCGGTTTGAAGCCTGGCCGCTCTCCGTTTCAGACGATTATACTAGCGCTATGCCCCTATGAGCTAGTACGAATGCTAGACGCGTCGGCATAAGGCGTGACTCTACCGCAATTGACAGCCATATTTCCTCCCTGCTAGAAAACAGCATGCCTTCTCTGCCAGACAATTTCGGCCTGCTCGATCCCCCGTTCTGCGACTACCAGAGGGCTGTTGCGGTCATTCTACCAGTGCCGTTCGAACGAACCACTTCCTACGGCAAGGGAACGGCGACGGGCCCAAGAGCGATCATTCAGGCTTCGCAAGCCATGGAGCTCTACGACGAAGATTTGGACAGCGAGCCGTTCGAGCAGGGAATCGCCACTCTCCCACCGTTTCTGCCCTCTGCTTTCGACATGAGCGAGGCGATGGGCGAGATTGCGAGCGAGGCGCGTCGCCACCTCGAGGCCGGCAAGTTCCTCGTAACGATCGGCGGCGAGCACAGCCTGACGATCGCTCCCGTCCGTGCCGCGAAGGAGGTCTTCGGCCAGATCGGAGTCGTCCAGTTCGACGCTCATGCTGACCTCAGGGACGAGTTCGAGGGGACGCCTTACAGCCACGCGAGCGTCATGCGCCGCGTCATCGACGAGGGCCTACCGACGCTTTCCGTGGGCATCCGCTCGCTCTCCGCCCCGGAGGCCGCTTTCGCTCGTCAGCGATCGCTGCCGATCGTCTGGGGACGAGAGCTCGGGGAGTTGAGCGACGACCTATGGAGCGACCTCCTCGCCGCTCTCCCTGGGGATATCTACCTCACCTTCGACATCGACTACTTCGATCCCGCCCTGGTTCCCGCCACTGGCACTCCGGAGCCCGGCGGCGGCAGCTGGTACCCGACCCTCGGCTGGCTGCGGCGGCTCTTCGCCGAGAAAAACGTCGTGGCGATGGACCTGGTGGAGCTCGCGCCGATCGGGGGTCAGGCGGCGAGCGACTTCCTCGCCGCCAAGCTCATCTACAAGTGCCTCGCCTATCGCGGCGCTTAACCCACGAGCACGCTGCCGCCGTTGACGTTGAGGATCTCCCCGGTGATGTGGTGGGCGAGCGCGGAGGCGAGAAACAGGACGGGCCCAGCGATGTCCTCCGGGCCCGCGACCCGTCCAAGCGGAATCGTGGCGGCGATCTTCTCTTTTCCATCCCCTGCAAAGGGTACGGCGCACATCTCGGTATCGACCCAACCGGGCGCCACCGAATTGACTCGGATTCCCGGCGCGAGCTCCGTCGACCACGCCTTGGTAGCAGAGATCATCGCTCCCTTGCTCGCCGCGTAGGGACTGTAGTGGGCCTCACCTCTCTGCCCGGCCGTCGAGGTGATGTTGACGATGTTGCCGTCGACCGACTGGCGTAGCAGGGGCACGGCCGCGCTGGCGCACAGGAAGGGACCCGTGACATTGACCCGAATCGTCTCCTCGAGCTTCGCCGAATCGAGCTCGGCGATCGGATTGTGCACCCAGATCCCGGCGTTGTTCACCAGGCAGTCGAGCGCGCCCCAGCGCTCTTCGACGGCGGAAAAGAGCTTCTCCACCTGGGCCGGATCGTCGAGCTCGGCCGCTTGCGACCAGTGCTCGGCGTGGGCGACGGCGGGAAGATTGGCGAGCACCTGGCGCGCCGCTTCGGCATTGCGATGGTAGTGCACGGCCACCGCGGCGCCCACGGCGGCGAAGTAGCGGCAACAGGCGGCGCCGATTCCTCGGCTGCCGCCGGTAACCAAGACGTGCCTGCCGGAGAGATCGATCACAAACTCTCGACCACCATGGCGATTCCCTGACCGCCACCGATGCAAGCGGAAGCGATCCCCGTTCCGCCACCACGTCGCTTGAGCTCTTTGAGGACCGTCAGGACGAGGCGGGTTCCGGTCGCGGCCAAGGGGTGGCCCAGGGCGATCGCCCCGCCGTTGACGTTGAGCTTGTCCTGATCGAGATCCATCTCCCTGATCACCGCCAGGATCTGCCCGGCGAACGCCTCGTTGATCTCGATCAAGTCGATGTCGTCAAGCTCCATGCCCGCTTTGTCGAGGGCCTTGGCGATCGCCGGAGCGGGGCCGATCCCCATGCGTGACGGCTCGACGCCGACAACGGACCAGGAGACGATCCTCCCCAGCGGTTGGGCCCCGCGCGCCTTGGCGCGTTCGGCCGTCGTGAGGATCATCATGGCGGCGCCATCGACGATTCCGGACGCATTGCCGGCGGTCACCGAACCGTCCTCGCCAAAGGCCGTGGGCAACTTCGCCAAGCCCTCGAGGGTGGTGTCGGCGCGCATGTGCTCGTCCTTGTCCACCATTCGTGCCCGCTTGCCCTTCCCCACCTCGATCGGAACGATCTCCTCGGCCAGCTTGCCGCTCTCCCAGGCCGCCGCCGCCCGTTGTTGGCTCTGCAGCGCGAATCGATCCTGGTCCTCGCGGCTGATGCCATAGTCCTGCGCGAGGTTATTGCTGGTCTGGGCCATGTAGTAGCCGCAGTAGGAGTCGAACAGGGCCACCATGAGCAGGTCTTCGAGCTTGCCTTGGCCGAGATGAAAGCCCGTGCGCGCTCCCCAGATGCAATGCGGTGCCTGCGACATGTTCTCCATGCCTCCCACCAGACAGGTCTCCGCTTCTCCGTTGAGCATCATGTGAGCGCCGGAGATGATCGACTGGATTCCGGAACCGCACAGCCGGTTGATGGTCAAAGCTGGCTTTTCCTTGGGGATCCCCGCCTTGAGCGCCACATGGCGGGCGCCGTAGATGGCATCAGGCGAGGTCTGGAGGGCGTTCCCCACCACCGTATGGTCGATCTCCTCAGGTTCGACACCACTCCGCTCGAAGAGCGCGCTAGCGGTGCGAGCCGCAAGATCGATTGCCGATATGCGGGAGAAGGACTGATTGAATTCCGCCATCGGGGTTCGTACCCCGTCGAGGAGAACTAGGTCGCGAATATCCATGGGAAAGCACCTCCTGGAAGTGTTGGTTGATCGCTGGTGGCGGGCCGGCCGAAAGCGGCCGGACCGAGAGCCCATTTTTACCATGATTCCCACTCGCCTCGAAGCCCTGACCGCGAGACCCGGTCGCGCCGTTCTCGAACCACCCCGGAAGGCGAGGCAATGCCCCTCCCATGGCGCCGCCCGACCACCCGAAGGCTTGGCGCGCTTCCTATTGCGCGCGATTAGAATGCAAATGACGGAGTGTCGGCAACGGAAAGGAGGTCCAGGATGAAAGTGCGCGAAGTCATGAATCACGATGTCATGGTCTGCGACATGGACATGGATCTCTCCCAGGCAGGCGAGATCATGGTGGCGGCCAACTGCGGGATCCTGCCGGTGGTGGACGCCGAGCGCAAGGTGATCGGAGTCGTCACCGATCGGGACCTTTGCCTGGCCCTGGCCACGGCGGACCGCAAGGCGTCGGAAATGAAGATCCGAGAGGTAACCGATGGCAAGGTCGTGACTTGCCACCAGGGCAACGATGTTCGGGATGCTCTCCGCGTCATGGCCGACTTTCGCGTCCGTCGGGTTCCGGTCGTCGACGACGAAGGACGCCTGGAGGGGATCCTCTGCCTGGACGACATCGCTCTCAGGGCGCGCCCTTTCGAATCGGAGGGATTCACCGGGCCGTTCTTCAGCGACATCGCCACCACTCTGCGAGCGGTCTGCGAACCGCGGAATCCGATGGCGGTCAGCTAGCCGCGAGAGGGAAGGCGCGGTGAAAGCGCCGCCGTATGGCGTTCATGTCGACTTGGTGCGAGGTGCGATGAGCGAGTAGGACGTGGATCGATCCGGCGCCGGGGTCGATCCAGACGCTTCCACCCGTAAAGCCAGTGTGCCCAAACGCCCGCGGCGTGAGGGAACTTCCCGCAGCGCCGCGCACCCTGCGGCGCATCCACCCGAGAGCAAGCGGTCCACTGCCGCGCAACGCGGCCGCGACCGCCTGGGTCGCGAGCAGACGACCCGGGGCGAGCCACTCACGAGCGATAGCCAGAACGCCATCGATCGAGGCGAAGAGGCCGGCGTGCGCCGGGGCGGTTCCGATCGAAGCCAGGAACCGCGCGTTGCCATCCTGTGGGCTCCCCAGCGGTGGCGCGGGCGCCGGGTCGACCTCGATCCCTTGCGCCGCCGCCAGCTCCCCCTCCTTGGCTCCATCGAGCCAACAACGCACGACCTTGGCGCGATCCGGCCGCCGGCTCACCGTCAGCGCATCGGGGGCGAGCCGCGAAAGCACGCGGTCGGCGAGCAGGTGATCGATGCTTTCACCGCATAGCTCCTCCACCGCCACACCCCAAAGAATGAAGTCGAGGTCGCTGTAGACGCCCCTCGATTCCCCCCCGGCACGCTCAGATTGAAGCAGCTCGACGACCTCGGGTCGCCGTGAGGCAAGAGCGTAAAGCGGCATCCAGGACTGGAAATCGCTCGCGTGCCGCAAGAGCGCGGACAAGGGCCTGCTGATCAGGGAAGGACGAGCGGCGCGGAAGACCGCTCCCACCGGAAGCGCAAGCGGCACCCGATCCTCCTGATCGAGCACCAGCGCCAGCGTCGCCATCAACGGCTTGGTGAGCGAGGCGAGATCGAAGAGGCTCTCCCGCCCCACCGAGCCGCCACCCGAGCCGCGTCCTGCCGCGCCCCAGCGCGGCGAATCCCCGACGCCCGCCACCAGGGCGGCGGCGGCCGTGACCTCGCGCCGGGAGATTAGCTCCGCGAGAAATCGCGCCAGTTCGGCGTCACCGCGCTTGGGGATCTCGGCGCCGGGATCGAAACCCGAGACTGAGGGGTCTTTCATTGGTAATTGGCTGGGTGGCCGGTCTGGAAGAGCACCGAGCGTTCGCCGGGCTGGATCGTGCCAGCCGCGAGAAGATGCTCGAAGGCGGCCATTACCGCAGCCCCTTCCGGACCCACGAGTAGTCCCTCTTCCCGCGCCGCTCGCTCCATCATCGGCGCGATCTCATCCTCGTCCACGGCAACCGCGAGCCCATCACTTTCGCGCAGGGCCCGCAGAATCAGGAAATCGCCGACCGCCTTCGGCACGCGCAGACCCCAGACTCGGGTTTGCGGGTCCTCCCAAGGACGGGCTCGCTCGTCGCCTTCCTCGAAGGCACGTACGATCGGCGCGCACCCCGCCATTTGCACCGCGACGAAACGCGGTAGTCGCGATCCGACCACTCCTAGCGCCGCGAGCTCGCGAAAGGCTTTGTGCATTCCGATCAGGCCGGTGCCTCCGCCGGTTGGATAGAAGATCCAGTCGGGCAGATCCCACGCAAGCTGCTCGGCGAGCTCCAAACCCATGGTCTTCTTCCCCTCGACGCGGTAGGGCTCCTTGAGCGTCGAAAGATCCCAGAATCCGTCGTCCCTTTCCGCCAGTCGCCGAGCCGCGTCGATCAGGGTCCCTGGGGCCGAGAGGACCTCCGCTCCGTGCAGCCGACAGCGCTCCGCTACGGTGGAAGGGGTGTCTGCTGGTAACGCCACGCGCGCCGGCAATCCAGCCGCGGCGGCATACGCGGTGAGCGCCAGAGCCGCGTTGCCCGCCGAGGGCAGCTGGACCCCGGGAGCGCCGAGCTCGCGTGCCCGATTGACCGCCAGGGCGAGGCCCCGGGCCTTGAAAGATCCAGTCGGGTTTCCGCTCTCGTCTTTGACCCAGGCCGAGATGCCGTCCGGAGCCAGGCGGCGCAACCGCACCATCGGGGTTCCTCCAGCGCCTAGATCAATCCTGTCGTCGAAATTCGCCAGCGGCAGGAGCTCGCGGTATCGCCACAAGGTCCAGGGGCGGCTGGGCAGGGCGGCAAGCAACTCGCGGCCCCGAGCTGGACCGAGCTCGTACTCGACGAGCCAGGGCGCGCCCTGCGGCGATAGAAAAGCGGGCCGGTCCAGCTCAGTCGTCTCTCCGGAAAGCGAACAGCGCAGCCGGGTGGCCCAGCGCGAGCTCGAGATCATGCGACTTCCTCCTTGTTCCAACCGTTTTCCATTACCGCAGCGTACGCCTCCTCGTAGCGTCGCGCCACCGCGTCCCAAGTAAGATCCCGCTCGACCTTGGCGCGCCCAGCCCGCCCCCAGTCCCTCGCCCGTTCCGGGTCGGCGAGCAACGTCGACAGGGCCTCGCCAAGCGCTACCGCATCGCCCTCGCGCACCAGCAAGCCGGTCCCTTGATCTTCCACGGCGAGCGGAATCCCGGAGATGTCTGAAGCCACCACCGGCAAGCCGCTGGCCATCGCCTCTAGAATGACGTTCGGCAAGCCGTCGACATTGCCGGCTCGATCGTGTATCGCGGGCAGAACGAAGGCGTCCGCGGCGCGGTAGAGATCGGCGAGATCCTCGTGAGGCACCGCGCCAAGGAAGCGGATGCGGTCGGAGATCTCTCTCGCGCGCGCCTCGAAGGTGGACAGG
Source organism: Thermoanaerobaculia bacterium (assembly GCA_046704885.1). Classification (GTDB taxonomy): domain Bacteria; phylum Acidobacteriota; class Thermoanaerobaculia; order Multivoradales; family JBJKRB01; genus JBJKRB01. The sequence goes on from JBJKRB010000102.1 coordinate 20,349, forward strand.
AGATCACCCGCTCCGGCGAAAACAAATCGCAGGTCCGCGAATCGCTCGAGGAGCGGCGGCGCGGCAAGGAGCAGATCGCCGAAACCCTTCTTGCTCACCATGCGGCCCACGGCCAACAGAACGCGAGCATCCGCCGCGATACCCAGCCGCTGGCGCGCCAGCTCGCGACGCTCCTCGTCCGGCCGGTAGAGATCCGCGTCTACGCCGTAGGGGATGACCCGCGCGCGATCAGCCGGATAACCGAGAGCGACGACGCGGTCGACGAGCTCCGGCGAGCAACCGGTCAGAAGCTCGCAATGCCTGAGAACGCGACGCGCGAAGGGACGCAGGAGGGAGCGCTCGGCGAGGAAGACATCGCTTCCATGCAGACCGATGGCGAGACGGCTTCGGGCCGCGCCGGGGAGCGCGATCAGGCCGTTGGGAACGATCCAGTGCGCATGAACGACGTCGAAGGCTTTCGCTCGCGCGATCCTCGCGACGGCGTGACGCATGGCCAGCGCATACAGCGGAGCAACCAACGCCGCCACTCCTCGTACTCGCTCGTCAGCTTGAAGGGTGCGGCCGTAACCCAGGCATTCCAGTCCCTCCGGAGCGTAGCGCACGCTCCGAGCGGTAACGCCGCTCTCGCTCCATGATGAGGCCACCCCACGAGCGTGGGGCAAGAGCACGGTGAGCTCGTGACCGCGTCGCGCCAGGGCAAGAGCGAGATCGCGTATGAAGGGCCCAGCGGTGTCGCCGGGATGCCGCGGGTAGGTCTGCGTGATGAAGAGGATGCGGTACGGCAGCGTCCTACTCCAGGCGCTCTTTGACCGAGTAGCTGTCGCGGCGCTCGAAGTTCTTGAGCGTGATCATCTCTCCGATCAAGCCCGTCGTGAGCACCTGGATCCCGAGCACCATCAGGAGAACCCCCAGGAGCAGGAGGGGGCGGTTGGACAAGCCCTCGCCGTGGAGCCAGAGGAGCGCCAGATAGAGGTTGATCCCGAAGCCCGAGACAAGAAAGGCTAGACCGATCAAGCCGAAGAGGTGAAGGGGCCGCCGCGTGTACTTGGTGATGAAGAGGACCGTCATCAAATCGAGGAGGCCTTTGTAAAACCGGTCCCACCCGTACTTGCTCTTCCCGTGGCGGCGCGGATGGTGCTGAACCTCGAGCTCTCCCACCGAGAAGCCACGACGGCTGGCGAGAACGGGGATGTAGCGATGGAGCTCCCCGTAGAGCGCGATCTGATCGAAGACTTCGCGCCGGTAGGCCTTGAACCCACAGTTGAAGTCGTGCAGATCAACCTGCGCGAGGCGTCGGGTCACCCAGTTGAAGAGCTTGGAGGGATAGCGTTTGGAAATCGGGTCGTGGCGTTGTCGTTTCCACCCGGAGACCAGATCCAGATCGTCGCGGTCGAGCATTTCGAGAAAACGAGGGATCTCGTCGGGGTCGTCCTGGAGGTCCCCATCCATGGTCACCAGGATGGCGCCGCGGCTGGCGTCGAAGCCCGCCGACAGGGCCGCCGCCTTGCCGAAGTTCCGGCGTAAACGAATCAGCTTGACGCGCGAATCGCGTAGGTGCGCTTCGCGCACCTGGCCGGCGGTTCCGTCCTTCGAGCCATCATCGATGAAGATAATCTCGAAGGATTTGCCCATCCCGTCGAGCACTCCGGCAACCCGCTCAGCAAGCTCGCCTACGGTGCCCGCTTCGTTGAGCACGGGAATGAGCACGCTGACCTCCGTTCCCCGCGCGTCCGCTCGAGGCGGGGCCTCTGGTTGCAGCAACCCAGGTGTCGCCATGTTCGTAGTCTACCCTTCTCGCAACCGGTCGCGGACCACCTGCATGTCGTCCCAGGTAGGCCGCTTGAACGAGGCATTGCGGAGCAGCGCCGCCGGGTGGTAGGTCACCCTGGTGGCGACGCCGCGCACCTCATGCCAGGTGCCACGCAATCTGCCCAACGGCCAATCGGTTCCCAACAGGCACTGCGCCGCGACTCGGCCGAGAGCCACGATCACTCGTGGCGCGACGAGATCGATCTGGCTTTCGAGAAAGCCTCGGCAGGCCGTCACCTCGCTGGCTTCGGGATCGCGATTCCCGGGTGGCCTGCATTTGACGACGTTCGCGATGTAGACCTGGTCGCGACTGAGATCGATCGCTTCGATGATCTTGGTCAAGAGCTCGCCCGCGCGGCCCACGAAGGGGAGTCCTTGGCGGTCCTCTTCCGCTCCTGGCCCCTCGCCGATGAACATCAGATCGGCGTTGGGATCCCCGCTGCCGAAAACCACCTTGTTGCGTCTCTGAGCAAGCTGGCAACGAACACAGGTGGAGGCTTCAACCGCCAGCGCTTCGAGCTGGCGCCGCCGCTCCTTCGCTTCCGCCACGGGAGCACCCGCACCCCTTTCGGCCTTGCTCGGGGCGTAGAGCTCGTGGAATCCGATATCGGCGAGATAAGCCAGAACACCGTCGAGCGAAGAGCTCACGGATTCAACCTCCGTCCTGCTCGAGGCGGCGAGCGAAGAGCTCGATCAGTTGCGAGGCGAGCCGGCGCTTGCTCTGAAGCGGGAGCGCGAGGGGCTCCTCGTCGCGGCTCCAGACCGTGACCTCGTTGTCGTCGCTCGCGAAGCCGATGTCCCGGCGGGAAACGTCGTTGGCAACAATGAAGTCCGCCTTCTTGTTTTTCAGCTTCTCCGCCGCGGCGTCGTCGATTTTCTCGGTCTCCGCCGCGAATCCCACGCGTATCGCGTTGGGCGCTTTGACCGCAAGGCCGGCGAGAATATCCTCCGTGGGAACGAGCTCGAGCCGGGGTGGGCCATCCGCCTTCTTCAGCTTGCGCTCGGACTTGGCGCGGGGAGCGAAGTCGGCCACCGCCGCCGCCATGATGATCAGGTCCGCCTTTGGCGCCAAGGTCTCCATGGCCGCGGCCATCTCCGCGGCGCTTTGAACGTCGTGCCGATCGACTCCCAGGGGGGTTTCCAGGCTCACCGGCCCGGCCACTAAATGAGTGACCGCCCCGCGTCTCGCGGCCTCGGCGGCCAGCGCGAAACCCATCTTTCCGCTCGAGCGGTTGGTGAGAAAACGCACGGCGTCGATCGCCTCGCGGGTCGGGCCGGCCGAAACCACAACCGTGCGACCGTGAAGACTCGAAGTTGTCGCCAGTGCCTCGGTGACCACCTCGACGATCGCCTCGGGCGCCGCCATGCGTCCCCAGCCGATCTCTCCCGACGCCAAGAGCCCCTCATCCGGCCCCACCATGAGCACGTCCCGGGCGATCAACTGCTGAACATGCTCCTGGACCGTCGGGTGACTCCACATGGCGCTATGCATGGCGGGAGCAACGATCATCGGCCCTGGAAATGCCAGGGCGAACGTCGTGAGGAAGTCGTCGGACAAGCCCAGCGCTAGCCGCGCCAAGGTATGGGCCGTCGCCGGCGCGATCACTACCGCGTCGGCCCACCGCGCGAGGTCGATGTGGAGCTCGCGACCGCTGCCGTTGGCCTCGAGATACTCGTCGCGGGCCACCGCTTCCCCGGAGAGGACCTCCAGCGTCAGCGGCGCCACAAAGGATTCCGCGGCGGCGGTCAGCACGCAGCGCACGGCGAATCCCCGGGCGCTGAACAAGCGAACCAGCGCGGCGCTCTTGTAAGCCGCGATTCCGCCGCTTACCCCGAGAACGATCTTCGCCGAGCTCATTTTCGATCGCCGCCCTAACCCGATCCTATGCTGGTCTACGCGCAGGTGAGGGGCGTCGTGGTCCTATGCCGCGTGTCGCGGCGGGAACCTACTGTGGTTCGTCTTCCGGAGCGGCCTCTTCCGCCTCGAGGGCGACCTCCACCACCGGCGCGGGGCCGTAGTCCCAATCGACGACGTCGTCCAAGACCTCTTCCATAGCGACAAGGGTGGGCTTGGCCGCCGCTGGCGCAATCTTCGGAGGCGCCCCACGCATCAGCTGCTCGGCGCGCTCCGCCGCCACCAAGATGAAACGGAACTCGCTATCGATTCTTTCTGGCATGTTCTCGAAATCAAGGCTCATGACTTCTCGTCTTCCCCTTCTTTGTCGGTCGGCAGTTCCTCGGAAGTCTCGTCATCCCCGTCGCTCGCCGGCTCATCGGGGGTCTCGCTCAACAGATGCGCCGACTCGGCGCTGCGCCGAAAATCTTCCAAGACGGTCTGTACTTCCCCGTTGATCCGCTCGAGACGATGACGCTTCTCAAGGATGATCGCGGCCAGGACATCACTCGCCCGGGCCGCGTTGTCGTTGATGATAACATACTCATACTGCTGATAACGCCTGATTTCCCAGAGAGATACGGCCAAACGCTGGGTGATCGCCTGGGGATCGTCGAGCCCTCTTCCCGCCAGCCGTTGCTCCAGTGCCTCGTAGGAGGGCGGGATGATGAAAATGCTGTGGGCATCGGGGTGGCGGCTCAGGACGCGCTCCGCTCCCTGGACGTCGATATCCATGATCACGTCGATCCCCTGCTCGAGGCGCGGCAAGACCTCCTCGTAGGCGGTGCCATAGTAGTTGTTGTGCACCTCGGCCCACTCGAGAAAGCGGTCGTCCTCGATCATCTTCAGGAATTCGCGATGATCCACGAAATGGTAGTCGCGGCCGCTCTCTTCTCCGCGCCGCGGCTTGCGTGTCGTATAGCTGACCGAGAAGGCGACGCCACCAAACTCGGCTAGGCCCTCCGTCATGATGCTGTGAATGAGGGTGGTCTTTCCGGTCCCCGACGGAGCGGAGAGAATGAACAGTTCACCGCGCGACATGCAACCCCTTTTCCTTCAGTAAGTAACGCGGGCTCATCGTAGCACAAGACGAGCCGCCATCTCGCCTCACTCCAGGTTCTGCACCTGCTCTCGCAGCTGCTCGCAGAGCAGCTTGGCATCGACCGCGATCGTGGTCATCTGCGCGTCGCGGCACTTGGCGACCACGGTGTTGAGCTCGCGGTAGATCTCCTGACTCAGAAAATCGCTACGCTTCCCCACCGCACCGCCCTGCTCCAGGTTCTCTCGAAAGTGCGCCAGATGCGACCCTAGCCGATCGAGCTCTTCACCGATATCGCTCCTCTCGACCAGAACGGCCGCCTCCTGCGCCAGCCGATCCTCGGGGAGCGAAGACTCCGCGAGAAGACGGCCGAGCCGTCGGCGAAGCGCCTCCAGGGTCTCTTCCTCGACCGCTTTCCGCCGTTCCGCCAAGCTCCCGACGAGCTCCGCCAGTTCTTCGAGCCGTTCCTCGAGTACCTTCTGCAACTGCTCGCCCTCGCGATGTCGTCCTCCGAGAACTTGATCGAGAGCTTGATCGAGCACCTTCTCGAACAAGCGTTGATCGCTCGCCGTCCACTCCTCGCTCTTGCTCGCCACCCGGACCACATCGGGAAGCCGCAAGAGGTCCGAGAAGCTCAGGGGTTGAATCTCGACTGCGTCCTTGCTTAGACGTTGGCGCTCCGCCTCGAGCGCCGCAACCACCGCGCGATCCACGTCGACACGTGCGCTGCGTTCGCCGAGATACTCGATCTCGATCGTCGCCTCCACCCGTCCCCGCCGTAAACGGGCCGAGAGGCGCTCGCGGAGAGGAGATTCGAGTGATCGGTATTGGTCATTCAGCCGCAAGGAGAGGTCGAGAAAACGGTGGTTGACCGTGCGAATCGCCACCGCGACCCGATGGCGTTCGTCGCTGCCTTGCGCCTGGCCGTAGCCGGTCATGCTGTAGATGATCCCCACGGTGTCTCTCACTCAGAGTCGAAATTGGAGGTCATAGAGGCGCTTGTAGACGCCGGCCTGGGCGAGCAGCTCGGCGTGCGTGCCTTCCTCGATGACCCGTCCCACGTCGAGCACGACGATCCGATCCGCCTTGGTCACGGTGGAGAGCCGGTGAGCGATCACCAGGGTGGTGCGTCCCTCCATCAGGTTGTAGAGGGCCTTTTGCACCAGCGCCTCGGACTCGGTATCGAGCTGCGAGGTCGCTTCGTCGAGAATGAGAATGGGGGCGTTCTTGAGCAGGGCCCGAGCAATGGCGAGGCGTTGCCTCTGGCCCCCGGAAAGCCTCAAGCCGGACTCACCGATCACCGTGTCGTAGCCCTCCTTGAGGTCGAGGATGAATTCCTCGGCATATGCCGCCGCCGCGGCCTCGCGCACCCGATCGAGGGGCAGGTCGCCGCGCCCGTAAGCGATGTTGTTGCGCACCGTGTCGTTGAACAGGACGGTGTCTTGGGTGACGATGCCGATCAAGGATCGTAAATTGTCGAGGGCCAACTCGCGTATGTCGACCCCGTCGATCATCACGCGGCCGGAGTTGGGATCGAAGAAGCGCGGCAGCAAGTTGACGAGCGTCGACTTCCCGGCGCCCGAAGGGCCGACCAGCGCTACGATCTCGCCCCGACGCAAGGTGAGATCGACGCCGTTGAGCACTTGTTTCTCGCCGTAGCCGAAGCAGACCTTCTCGATCTCCACGCCCCGCTCGACGGACTCCAAGCGCCGCGGGCGCTTCGGCTCCCGGACCTCGTTGGTGATGCTCATGACGCTCACCACGCGCTGTCCGGCGGCCCACGACTGCTGCAGGATCAAGTTCACCTTGTTGAGCTTGCGGATCGGGTCGTACATGACCAAGAGGTTGGCCAGGAATGCAATCAGCACCGGAGCGGACAGCTTGCCGGCGCGAATCTCCAATCCCGAGTAAATGATCAGCGCCGCCGCTCCCAAGACCGCGATCGACTCGACCACCGGCCCGGAGAGGTTGGAGAGGATCTGCGCCCAGAGATTGACCTTGAGGTGACGGGCGGTCGCCTTGCGGAAACGCTGGTACTCGAACTCCTCCATGCCGAACGCCTTGACCACTCGGTGTCCGCGCACCCCTTCCGCGACCAGATTGGCGAGATCGGCCATCCGCTCTTGGCTCTTGTGGCTGCTCCGCCGCATGCCCTTGCCGAAGCGCACGATAGGAACCACCAGAATCGGAGCCAGAACGACACAGAAGATCGCCAGGCGCAGGTTGGTGGAGAGCAGCAGATAAAGGAGGAAGACCAGCGTCACCGACTGTTGGAAGAGGTCGAGCATCCGGTTCGACACCGCATTCTGCATCATCGCAACGTCGCTTACGACGCGGCTCACCAGCTCCCCGGACGGGTGTTCCCCATGGAAGCGGCTCGACTGCTCGAGGATACGCAGGTAGAGGTCGTTGCGGATGTCGGTGGTGGCGCCGAGGCCTATCTTCTGAAAGGCGTAGCCGGAGAGAAAGTCGGAGACCGCGCGCATCAGAAAGATCGTCACGAAGAGGATCGGAACGAAGAAGACGACGTTCTGCCGGTTGATGCCGAAGTGTCGTTTGAGCGACTTGTACCCGCGGTCGAGGATCGACTTCAGCCCGTAGCGCTGAAGAGCGGACATCTTTCCGCCGGCAGCCGTTTTGCCGCTGGTCGAGTGGGTGTGGCTGCCGCCCACGAGCGCCAGCGCTCCCGGCATCTGGTCGCCAGCCAAGAGCACGTCGCCGAAAATGGGTTCGATCAGGGAGACCAGCGTCGTGGTGGCAATTGCGAACACCACGATCGCCACGATGGCGATTCCCAGCCACGCGGTATAGCGACGGAAGTATCGCCAAAGGAAGCCCGCGAGACTCACGCCGGAACCTCCGCGCCGAGAAAGCGAGCGACCTCGATAGCGGCGCGGCGGCTGGCGCCGCCCTCCCCCAAGCGGGGGCGAAGCTGGACGAGCTCCCGCCGCATCTCCGCCACCGCCTCACGGTCGGTAAGCAAGCGGCGGGCCTCGTCGGCGATACGCGCCGGTCGCGCCTCGAACTGGACGAGCTCGGGGACCGCCCGCTTGCCGAGGACTAGATTGACCAGGCTGAAGTACGGCAACCGCACCAGGAGACGGGCAACGAAATACGTCCAGCTGGCGAGCCGATAGATCACGATCAAGGGCGTCCCCACGAGACCGGTCTCTAGAGTAGCCGTGCCCGAGGCGCAGATCGCCAGATGGCTCTCCGCGAGACGCTGGAAACGGTCCCCCACGGCGACCTCGACCGGAAGACCAGAAAGGGCGATCTCCTCGTCGACGAGCTCACGTGGGACCGTGGGCGCCAGAAGCAGGCGGACGCGCAGGGGAAGATCCTTGGCGAGCCGTCGAACGGCTTCGAGCATTACCGGCAACAAGGCCTCCACCTCATTCACCCGTGATCCCGGCAAGAGGGCGAGCTCGAAGGGCCCGCCAGCCGTGGAGCGGTCCCAAACGCTCTCCAGACTCGGCACCTCATCGACGAGCGGATGACCGACGTGAACGACCTCTACGCCCCGCTCTCGATAGAACGCTACCTCGAAGGGAAAGAGCACGAGCATCCGATCCACAACGCGAGCGATCATCTTGACCCGGCGGCGACGCCAGGCCCAGACCTGAGGGCTGATGTAGTAGAGAACCCGCACTCCGCGCTTCTTGAGCTCGCGGGCGAGACGTAGGTTGAAGTCGGGAAAATCGATGAGCACGGCCGTCCTGGTTCTCCGCCGCTCGACCTCTTCGAGCAAGCGCCGGAAGATCACTCGCGCCCGGGGCAGAACCCGGAGCGCCTCGCTGATTCCCACCACTGCGATCTCGCGCGCGTCAGCGATCCGTTCGAAGCCGGCCGCCGTGAGCTGATCACCGCCGAGGCCAAAAGCCTGGACTTCCGGGGCGAGCCCGCGAAGCTCGGCAAGGAGCCGAGCTCCATGCAGATCGCCGGACGCTTCGCCCGCCACCATCAATAGTTCCTCGCCGCCTTTCATCGATCAACAACCGCCAGCGAGGGCGCCTCCAACGGCCGCGAGTGTCCGGTCACGGACCGACCGGCGGACCTGAAGGAAACGGGTACATGAGCCAAGCGAGCGCCAACCCACCAAGAACCAGCCCGAGAAAGATTTGCAGGAACAACCGGATCTGGCCTTTGCGTTCACGCCGCCAGAGCGCCGCGAAGAAGACCGCCACCAAAAGGGCATAGACCACCATCAGTAGAAAGTGACTCATGGGCTAGTCCTTCACTCCCCGCGCGATGTCCCAGACATCGAGCACCAACAGCAAGTTCATGAGTCCGGCGGTCAGGAGAAAGGCCGTGCCGTACTCGTATCCGATGTCGGTGATGACCCCGGCATAGTGAGCGACGTACCGCAGCAAGAAGTACGGCAGCCCCATGCCCATCGCGCCGAGGGTGGCCACGGTAGTCAAGGGCTGTCCGCTCACCGGATGGTAGAGGTTCCCGTGCAGGATGACACCCAAGATGATGGCGCAGGCGATCACCACGAAAAAGATGGCGGCCCGGCCTCGTTTTCCGAGAAAGAGGTGGCCGAGGCCGGGAACCAACCAGGCCAGCACGCCGGCGAGAATCGGCCGTGCTTCGATCCCCGCCTTTTCCTCGCTCGCCTGTTGCTCGCTCTCCGTCATTCGCTCTCCCCATGATCAAAGTGATCTCGCAGACGGCGCCAAGCTTGCGCCGGGTCCTCGGGAATCAATCGTACTCCCGCCACGGATCCCATGAAGTTCGTGTCACCACTCCAGCGCGGCACAACGTGGCAATGGAAATGCCCTGGGACTCCGGCCCCCGCCGCCCTGCCGAGGTTGAAACCGATGTTGAATCCGGCGGGCCCGTAAATGCGCTCGAGCACATTCTTGCTCTTCCAGATCAGTTTCCAGATCTCTTCTCCCAACCGAGGTTCGGCTTCATCAGGAGAAGCGAGATGCGCGAGCGGAGCAACCAGCAAATGCCCGCTGGTGTAGGGATGCAGGTTGAGCAGCACCTGACATTCCTCACCACGGAAGACGACCAGCCGCTCCGGGTCGTCCGGATCTTCCGCGGCGCGGCAGAAGAAGCACGATTCCTGCGAATGGTTGCCAGTGATGTAGGAGTACCTCCATGGAGTGAAGAGTACTTCCATCGCCCTGACCGATAGGAGGCTCAGGAGTCGGAATCGTTGAGCAGTTCCCGCAGCTCTTTCCCAGGCTTGAAGTAGGGAATTCGCTTGGGCGGAACCTTGACCTTGGCTCCGGTCTTGGGATTGCGACCGATGCGGGAGCCACGATGGCGAATCCTGAAGCTACCGAATCCGCGGAGCTCGATCTTCTCCCCGTCCTTGAGAGACTCGACGATGCTCTCGAACACGGTGTTGACGATGACCTCGGCGTGCTTCTTGGTCAGCTCGGTCATCCGGGCCACTTCGTCAACCAGCTCGGCTTTCGTCATGCCGTCGTTGCGAGCCACTGCGCTTACCTCCCCTCGATCGAGTCCAGTCACCATTCGAACCGGCGGCGAGCAGACTTGGCCGGCCGTAGCCGCTCTCTACTTCTCTTTCTCGCCCTCGTCGTCAGGCGCATCTTCCGCCGCTTCCTCCGGCTTCTCGGCTTCGGCTTGCGCTTCGCTCTCGGCAGTCGCCTGCTGCGCCTCTCCCTCTTCCGCCCCGGCGATCTCTTCCCCGCCGCTCTCTTCCGCCGACTCCGCCATCGCCTCCGCCTCGGCCTCTTCCTTGGCCTTCGCTTCCGCCTCCAGCTCGGCGATCTCGTCAGCGGTCGGCTGTGGCACCCCGCGCATCGTGAGGCCCACCTTCTTTTCGTCCTCCTCGATTCTCAGGATGCGCGCCGAGACCCACTGTCCGACCGAGAAATGGTCCTCCAGCTTGCCGCCCGGCACCTCGATCTCGCTGACGTGAGCCAGCCCTTCGAGCCCCTCGTAGATGTCGATGAAGAGACCGAAGTCGGTGACGTTGACCACACGGCCGGTGACCGTGTCGCCGACACGGTGCGCGTCGACGAAATCCTGCCATTCGTTGGGAAGAAACTCTTTGATCGAAAGTGACACGCGCTGGTTCTCGACATCGATGTTGGTAATTCTCGCACGCACCGCGTCACCCTTCTGCACGACCTCGCTCGGATGCTTGACGCGCTTGGTCCAGCTCATATCGGAGACGTGGATCAGGCCGTCGATCTCGTCGGTGATCTCGACGAAGGCGCCGAAATCGGTGAGATTCCGGACCTTGCCCTCGATCACGCTGCCGATCGGATGGCTGACCAGCAGATCCTCCCAGGGATTGCGCTCGACCTGCCGCAGCGACAGGCTGATGCGGCGCTGGTTCATGTCGAGCTCCGAAACGATGGCGTCTACCTCTTGATCGACCGACAGGAGCTTGGAGGGATTCACGACCTTCTTGGTCCAGGACATCTCGCTCACGTGGATGAGGCCCTCGACGCCCTCCTCGAGCTCGACGAACGCGCCGTAGTCCACCAGGCTCACCACCTTGCCGTGGACGCGCGAACCGATCGGGTATTTCTTGTCGACCAAGGTCCAGGGGTCCTCGCTCTTCTGCTTGTAGCCGAGCGAAACTCGCTCGGTCTCGGGATCGAACTTGAGGACCACGACTTCGACCTCGTCCCCCACCGCGAAGTACTCGGAGGGGTGGCTGACGCGACCCCAGGAGATGTCGGTGATGTGGAGCAGGCCGTCGATTCCACCGAGATCGATAAACACACCGTAGTCGGTAATGTTTTTGACGACGCCCTTGAGCACCACTCCCTCTTCGAGGCGCTCGAGGGTTTCCGCCTTCTTCTTCTCGAGCTCCTTCTCGAGCACCGCCTTGCGGGAGAGGACGACATTGTTGCGCCGGCGATCGAGGCTGATCACCTTGAACTCGAGCTCCTGCCCGCGCAGGCTCTCGAGGTTCTTGATCGGCTTGATGTCGACGAGAGAACCAGGCAAGAAGGCGCGGATCCCGATGTCAACGGTCAGGCCGCCTTTGATCCGGTCGGAGATCCGGCCGCTAATGGTCTTGTTCTCTTTGTAGCTGCGCTCGACTTCGGTCCATACGCGCAGGCGCTCGGCCTTCTGTTTGGAAAGGAGGATGTGACCTTCCTGATCCTCGGTCTTCTCCAGCAGTACCTCGATCTCGTCCCCGGGCGCGACTTCCAGTTTGCCGTCGTGGACAGAGAACTCATCCAGAGGGATCAAGCCCTCAGACTTGTAGCCGACGTCGACCACGACGTGGCTCGAGGTGACACCGATCACCCGTCCCTGGACGACCTCGCCTTCCTTGAGGTTGCGCAAGCTCTCGTCATAGAGGCTCACCATCTGCTCGTAATCGAGATCTTCGGCACGAGACGTGTCCAGGGTCGCCGGGTCGACGGTCTCGTGCTTTTCTTCGCTAGCATCCATTAAGAAATTTCCTCCTTGTCCTTCGAGATCAGGCTCACGCCTGTCCTTCCCGATTGGGATTTGGGAAGCTCGAGTTCCTTCTAAGCTCTTGAGAACTCGGGACCTTGGAGTATAGGAAGGGCGCGCCTCGCTGTCAACCATCGGCGGGCTTCGCAGGGGACCCGGGTTCGATCACCGGCCCTCACTCGAGGTCCCCTTTCCGGACCGGCGCGAACCCATCCCCGACACCTTCGCGGCGAGCCATCTCGAGCGCCCACTCCGCGGCGGAACGGACTGTGGGGTCCTCCTGGGAGCTGGCTTCCGAAAGGGCCGGCAGGTAGCGCTTATCGCCGCGGTTGCCCATGGCGATGGCGGCATTGCGCTTCAGGCCCTCCAGCTTGGCGCGTTTCATGGCGCTGCCCCGGAAGCGCTCGACATAGTCTTCGCGCGACAGCGTGAGGAGACCGATCAGGTCGAGCCCGGCCCGCTTCTCGGACACCGCGAGCTCGGGGCGCCCGTGGCGACCAGCACGATCCATGGGCCGGGGGCGTTTCCAGTTCCACGGACAGGCCTGCTGGCAGACGTCGCAGCCGAAGACCCACTCTCCGATCCCTTCCCGCATCTCCTCGGGAATCTCGCCCCGGTGCTCGATCGTCCAGTAGCTGATGCAGCGGCGGCTGTCGAGCCGGTAGGGCTCGGGAAGCGCCTCGGTGGGGCAAGCGTCGAGGCAGCGGGTGCACGAGCCACAGAGATCCGCGATCGGGGGATCCGGCGCGAGATCGAGAGTCAAGAGGATCTCGGCGAGGAAGAAGTAGGACCCGTCCTTGGGGTGCAGCAGGCAGGTGTTCTTCCCCTGCCAGCCAAGGCCGGCCCTTGCGGCGAGCTCGCGCTCGAGCACCGGGCCGGTATCGACGTACGAACGGGTCTCGGTCCCCGGGAACGCCTCCTCGATTCGCGTTGCGAGCCGGCGCAAGCGCACCTGGATCACCTCGTGGTAATCGTCGCCGCGGGCGTAGAGGGCGACGCCCGGCCACAAATCGCCCCGATTCTCGGGTCCCTCCCCTACCAGCGGCGCGTAGCGCCAGGTGACGCAAAGCGCGCTCCTGGCGCCGGGCAGGAGCTTCCGCGGATCGAACCGTTCCTCCATCCGCCGCTCGAGGTAATCCATTCCGGCCTGATCGCCGCGCTCGAGCCATTCTCGATACGCCTCCCCTTGCTCGGATGGCCCTAGAACCGCCACGCCAGCGCGATCGAACTCCTCCTCGAGCGCCCAGCGCTTGAGTAAGGAGCTCCGCTCTGCCGATCTTCCCAGCGTTGGCTCTCCGGCGACCATGGAGCTTCATTCTAGGTCCCCGCGTGGCGCGCGGCTATGATGAGCGCGCCGTGGCCTCGTATCGCGCTCGCGCCCGCCTCGCTTTGCTCTTCGCCACCGTCGTCTGGGGGGCGACGTTCGTGGTCGTGCAGGAGGCGCTCGCCGA
>JBJKRB010000103.1:0-7428 GCA_046704885.1 Thermoanaerobaculia bacterium
CTCTTCGGCGAAGAGCTGCACGAGGTTGAGGATGGTGCAGGCCGATTGGGCCAGCACGCGGGTGGAGATCCACTCGGAGGGCCCGTGGAAGTCGACGCCTCCCGCGAAGATGTTGGGGGTGGGCATCCCGAGCTCGGTAAGGCGGGAGCCGTCCGTGCCACCCCGGATGGGCTCCATCCTCGGCTCGATCCCGGCGTCCCGTACCGCCTGCTCCAGCTTTGCGGCGACCTCGGGATGGCCGCTCAGGACGTCATACATGTTCCGGTACTGCTTGGTGATCTCGACCTTGACGTCGAGGTCCGGCTCCTCGGCCATGAGCCCGTCACACATCCGCTCGAGCCTGCGGCCGCGCTCCTCCAGGACCTTGGTGTCGAAGTCGCGGATGATGAGCTGCAGGGTGCACGCGGCGGCGTCGCCCGAAGCCACGACGGGGTGGTAGAAGCCTTCGCGCCCGTCCGTGCACTCGGGCGCTTCGCCCATGGGGAGGCGGTCCAGGAGCTTCCCCATCCAGGTGAGCGCGTTCACCATCTTGCCGCGGGCCGTGCCGGGGTGAACCGAGACGCCGGTGAACGTGAGCACCGCCTTGTCGGCGGAGAAGGTCTCGACGTTGATCTGGCGCGTGATGCTCGCGTCGACGGTGAAGGCCACGGGACAGTCGAAGCGCTTCATGGGAAAGCGGTCGGCGCCGCGGCCGATCTCCTCGTCGGGGTTGAAGCAGACGCGCACCGTGGGGCGCCGGACATCCGGCTCGTTGCGGAGGATCTCCAGGGCCCCCATTATGGCGGCGATGCCGGACTTGTCGTCGGCGCCGAGGAGCGTCGTCCCATCGGTGGTAATGATCGTGTCGCCAACGCAGTCCGCGAGCTCCGGCGTGTCTTCAGGGTCGAGGACGACGCCATTGCCGACCTCGATGGTTCCGCCATCGTAGCCCTCTACCAGCTGGGGGTTGACGCCGGCGCCGCTGAACGCCGGAGCCGTGTCCATGTGGGCGCAGAGCCCCACGCGTCCCGGAGCCGTGCCGGGGAGCTCCGCCACCACGTAGCCGTTCTCGTCCATGGTGACCTCGGCCTCGCCCACGCCCTTGAGCCCGAGCTCCTTCAGCTCCTCCACCAGCCGCCGCCCGAGCTCGAGCTGCTTGGCGGTGCTGGGGCAGGTGTCGCTGTTCTCGTCCGACTGGGTGTCGAAACGAACGTAGTCGAGGAAACGCTCCACGATGCGGGTCTGGCTCAAAACGACGGACGGATCATCAAATGCATGCATGGCAAAACTCCGGGATGAGGTGGTATTTGACAGAAGCGCCACGGTGTTCGCGGCGCCGACGATGATAGCATTCCCGCTCGCTTACTACTCATCCATTCGAGGAGATCAACATGGCGACAGAGGCCCAGACGCCTTCCCGGACAAAGGGATTTACCACCCTTTTCTTGATTGAGCTGTGGGAGAGGTTCGGCTACTACGGCATGACCGCGGTGGTCGTGCTCTTCATGGTTCAAAAGCTTGGCTACACCGACGATCGCGCCAACCTCACGTTTGGCGCTTTCGCGGCGCTCGCCTACACCGTGCCCGCGGTCGGCGGTTGGATCGGTGACAAGCTCTTAGGCAGCCGTCGCACGATGGTTCTCGGGGCGCTGGTCCTCGCTCTCGGGTACATCGGGCTAGCGATTCCTAACCATCCCGAGCTTCTCTTCCCCGCCCTGGGCCTCGTGGCGGTCGGCGGAGGCGTCTTCAAAGCGAACCCCGCCAACATGATCTCCAAGCTCTACGAGGGTGACTCCGCGAGAATCGACAGCGCCTTCACCATGTATTACATGGCGGTCAACATCGGCGCGACCGCGTCGCAGCTCGCGACGCCGCTCATCGCGATCAAGTTCGGATGGCACTGGGCGTTCGCGCTGTGTGCCGGTGGTCTCATCGTCGGCATCCTCAACTACTTCGCGATGAGCCGCTACCTCCGGCACGTGGGCTCCGAGCCCGACTTCCAGCCTCTCAACGTGAAGCGCCTCGTTCTCGTCATCCTCGGTATCGCGATTGGCGTCGTCCTCGTGACGTTCATCGTCCAGAACCTCATGGTCGCGCGGGGGACCGTGATTCTCGGATTCATCGCCATGCTGGTGATCTTCGGCATCATGATGCGCAAGGGAAACGAGCGCGAGCGCAAGGGGCTTACCGCCGTGCTGATCCTGACGGGTCTGGGAATGCTGTTCTTCATCTTCTATCAGCAGATGTCGACCTCGCTCACCCTCTTCTCGCTGCGCAACGTCAACCTCGATTTCTTCGGGTACCACGTCCCCGCCGGGCAGGTCCAGGCCCTGAACCCGATCTGGATCTTCATCCTGAGCCCGGGCCTCGCCTGGCTCTACAACCATCTCGGCAAGGGCAAGGGCGGAGACTTCCACATCTCAACCAAGTTCGCGATGGGCTTCGCGGTCCTCTCCCTCGGCTTCTTCATCTATGGATTCAGCGGCCACTTCGCCACCGCCGGCAAGATTTCGTTCTGGTGGATGATCAGCGGCTACGGATTCCAGTCGCTGGGAGAGCTTCTGATCAGCGGCCTCGGCCTCGCGGTCATGGCGCGCTACGTCGGCCCGGCGCTGCGCGGCTTCATCATGGGCGTCTGGTTTCTCGCCACCGGGATCTCGCAGTACCTCGGGAGCTACGTCGCGACCTTCGCGAGCGTCCCCCACAACCTGACGAACCCCATCGACACTCTGCCCCTCTACACGAACCTCTTCACCAGGCTGGGAATCGTGGCCGTGATCGGGACGGTGATCGCCGCCGCGCTGATCCCGACGATGAAGAAGCTGTCGGCGGTGAGCGAAGGGCCGTGGGAGGAGACGGCCGCGTAGGGGCCGAAGCGATCTCACGTCTCCAGCACTGTCATTGCGAGGCCGCCTAGCGGCCGAAGCAATCCCGACTTGCCAGCGGGCACATTCCCCGCGGCACATCGAGACTGCCGCGTCGCCCTGCGGGCTCCTCGCAGTGACAGACCGCGGGACGTCGAGGCCGCCGCGCTCGCTCGCGGTGACGGTTTCGGGAAACTAGAACCGCACCAGGTTGCGGCCGCCTTCCTTGGCCTCGTAGAGCATGATGTCCGCGGCGTCGAGCACCAGCTGGAAGGACTCCTCTTCCGCGCGCTGGGAGAGACCGACGCTAAGCGTTACCGCGAGCCCGGGGGCCAGCCGCTCCCAGTCATGCCCCTCCACGGCCTCGCGCAGGCGTTCAAGCGTCCGCGAGGCGCCGGCGAGATCGGTCTCCGGAAAGGCGATCGCGAACTCCTCGCCGCCATAGCGAGCCACCAGATCGATCTCCCGCGCGGTCGCGGTGATCAGCCCCGCCACCTCGCGCAGGACAGCGTCGCCCACGGTGTGCGAGAAGTGATCGTTGACGCTCTTGAAGTAATCGATGTCGGCCATCGCCAGGGTCAGCGGATGGCGGAAGCGGGCAGCGCGCGCGAAGAGCGTCGCGACCTGCTCGTCGAAGCCGCGCCGGTTGAAGAGGCCGGTGAGATCGTCGCGCAGGCTGAGCTCCTTCAAGAGGTTCGCTTGCTCCGCTAGTTGAGCGCGTGAGGTCTCTAGATCTCGATAGGCCCTCGCCTGATTCGCGCTCATCCGGTTGAAGGCGTGCGAGAGCTCGCCGATCTCGTCGTCCGTCCTCACTCGCACCTGCTGGCCGAGCTCCCCGCCCTGCATCCCGCGGATCGCGCCGGTGAGCTCGCGTATCGGCGCGGTAAATCGGCTGCCCAGGAGAATCCCGATGGGGATCGCCAGCGCCGCTGCGATGAGCAAGGAGTAGATCCAGGAGTCCCTGACCTCGCTCAGATACTGGCTCTCGAGCTCGCTCAGCCGCGGCCGCCGCAATGGAATCGCCAGCCCGATCTCCCTACCGTGGTCGGCAATCGGGCGGGCCCGCGCCATCTCCCCCGCACTCGCGGTGGAGCCCGCCTTGCGCCCCATGAGCGGCAGGAGGACCTTTCCCGAGCGGTCCACGACCAGGAAGGGGGTGAGCGAGCCGACGAAGAGACGTCTGGGAGTTGGGGGTAGCGGGCCCCGCCCAAGGCGTCGCGGGCCAGGCCCCTCGGGGCCGCGAATGCCGTCGGTCATGGGCCGCTCGACGAGGGGCGGTCGACCACCGGGACCTGGGCCCGGACCTACCGGACCGAAGCGTCTTATGAACTCGGTGAAGGGCTCGCCCTCCCGCGCCGCCTCCCAGGATCCGTAATGGTCGTAGTAGGTCCCGATCTGGAGCTCGAACCCACGGAAAGCGTGATCGGTGATCAGCTGGTTGAAGCGAGAGAGGATCAGCCAGCGTGAGGTCAGCCCGACGATGGCAATCGCCAGGAAGCTCATCGCCATGAGCGCTAGGGTCAGCTTGAAACGCAGCGACTTCATCGCTTCTCACTAGGCGAAAGCAACGGCGATGTTGGCGCACATCGGGAAGGAGACGGTGTCACCGTTTACATAGGGCTCGAGATCTCCCTGAATGTCGTGGGTGACCTCCTCGGCCAGTGCCGCGCGCGAGGCGTGGTCCATCTCCGCAAGCTTCGGAATGACGGCCGCGGCGGAGAGCAGGGTGAGCATCACGAAGCGCCCGGGCTGGGGAAAGCTCACCTCGTGTTTCACCGATTCGATCTCGATCTCCTCGAAGCCCGCCTCCTCGAGGAGGGAGCGGATCTCGTCCGCCTCGCTCAGTGAGAACGGCGGACCGGCAAGGGCCTCGATCGAGGTCTCGAGGCGGCTGGCCGCCGCGGCAACGAGCGGCTGATTCACGGCTTGATGCTCGAGGCCTTGCCAGGTGCTGATCGCCACCCTTCCTCCGGGCGCCAGCACCCGGCGCATCTCCTCGAGCGCCGCTCTGCGGTCGGGACAGAACTGGAGCCCCTGCTGGCAGAGGACGAGGTCGAAGGGACCGTCGGGAAGCTCGCAAGCGTCGCGCTGATCCCACTCGATCGCGGCGCCATCTGGCGCGCCGAGACCGCGCGCCACCTCCAGCATCGCCGGGTTGAGATCGACCGCGACCACCCGGCCCTCGTCACCGACGATCGGTGCCACCCGGCGGGCCACCACTCCGGTTCCGCAGGCAACGTCGAGCACGCGCTCGCCCGCTCTGGGCTTCGCGTGTTCGAGCAGGACCGGCGCCCAGCGGGCGAAGTTTCCTGGAACGAAATACTCTTGATAGACCTCAGCGGGATTCGGTTTCCCTTCCTGACTCATCGGTTTCCCCTTCCTCGAAGTATCCTTCACTTCGCCTTGCCCGTATAGGGCAGGGCTCTTAGAACACCTCTGGCTGCCCCGGCTCCAGCCAGCGCAAGCGGTCCTCGAGGCCGGCGCGAGCGAACGCCTCTTCGAGCTCGGCGCGCCCCTCGGAGAAGTGCTTCCAGCCCTCGAAGTGGAGGGGCACGATGATCGCATCCTTGAAGGCGCGCGCGGCTTCGACCGCTCCTTCCGCGGTGAGGGTAAGAGGCAGGGGACCGGCGACCGATACCTTCGCCGCGCCCGCGTAGAGCACCGCGACGTCCACTGGGTGCGCACGGGGGATCTCCTCGACGCCCTCGTACCAGACGGTGTCGCCGGAGAGGTAGAGGGTCTTGCTCCCGGCGCCCTCCCACTCGACCAAGAAGCCGATGGAGGGACCCCGGTCGCCCCCAGGTGGCCCGTGACGCGCCGGCGTGGCCGTGACCTGGAGCGCCGCGCCGTCCGCAAGAGAGAGCTCGTGGGAGGAACCCGGCGCGAGGCCCTTCGCCGCTCCGCCCAGGCGCTCCGCGCCCGCCTCGGTCGTGATGGTGAGCGGAACCCTTGTCAGGAGCTCTCGGCCCGCGGTGTCCAGGTTGTCGAAGTGGTGGTCGTGGCTGAGGAGAACGGCGTCGATGGGGCCTAGGTCTTCGGCTGCGATCGCCGGTCCCTGCGTCTTGAAGAGAGAATAGCCGGCGCCCTTGTACTCCCCGCCGGCCGGATCGAGCGTCGGGTCCGTGAGGATCCGCAAACCGCCGACTTCGAGGAGAAG
Source organism: Thermoanaerobaculia bacterium (assembly GCA_046704885.1). Taxonomy (GTDB): domain Bacteria; phylum Acidobacteriota; class Thermoanaerobaculia; order Multivoradales; family JBJKRB01; genus JBJKRB01. The sequence goes on from JBJKRB010000103.1 coordinate 6,001, forward strand.
GGTCGGTCCTCCGATGTAGGTCATCTGAAGCTTCATCATGCGCCCTATTCTAGGAACACTCGAGGAACGCCGTTTCCTACGCCTCTTCGCTCAGACTGATGGCCTCAGCCGGAATGGGAGCCCCCCTTTGCGGCCTGCGCTCCACTCTCTCGTCGCAGAAAATCGAGAACGGCGGCATTGAACGCGGCGGGGTTGTCCTCCTGGATCATGTGTCCGGCGCCCGGAATGCTCACCCTCTCGACGTGCGGCAGAAGCTCGGCGAGCCGGTCGGCGAGGAGCTTGAAGAGCGGGATCGAGCGCTTGCCGTTGAGCAACAGGGTCGGAGTCTCGACTCTCCGCACCTGGGCGGCTTCGAGCGGAAGAAAGCCAGGGCCGAGAAGCTCGGCGCGAGTCTCGCTCACGTTGTCCTGGATCTGCCGTTTGCGCGTCCGCGCGAAGTCGTCGTATCCGTCGGCGCCGAAGATGGCCTCGGCAAAGATCGCCAGAGCTTGTTGGTCATCGCCGCGCGCAAATGCTTTGGCCGCCGGCTCCACGCCTTTCGCGCCGAACTTGACGATCGCGGCCGCGGTCCGCGGCCGGGTGAGAAAGAGCCTCAGGAGCTCTCCGGGCGTGGGCTTGCTGCTGACGAGAAGCGTGACCACCGGCGGCTCCGCGAGAGTCAGCGTGCGGGCGAGCTCGGGCTCGCGGATCACCGCCATCAAGGCGAGAAAGGCGCCGAACGAGTGGCCCACGAGGTGGACCGGCGCCAGGTCGAGCACGTGGATGAGCGCTCGCAGGTCCTCGACCTGCTCATCCATCAGGTACTTCCTGCCCGCTGGGATCGTCTCGTTCGGCCAGTGATAGCGCCGGCTATAAGCGATGGTGCGAAAGCTGGCGCTGAAGGGCTCGATCTGGCTGTCCCAGTTCCGATAGTCGCTCGTCGAGCCGTGGACGAGAACGAGCGGCTCCCCTTCGCCTTTGTCCACGACCTCCAGCAAGGCTCCGTTGACGTCGACTCTGCTCATGGTTGCCTCCTTCCTCGCCGATAGCGCTGCCCACCAGCGGCCCGGCATCACCGCCGGCCGCCGCCTTTAGCGCGCTTCTCGGGCTGTGCTCTCTCTACCTTATCGAATCGATCTGCCGGCTGGCCGGCCCATCGGGAACTCGGGTGTGGGCGGTAGCGCTACGCGTAGAGCTCGACGCTCTCGAGGACATCGACAATCCGCGCTCTCCCCGCCTCCATGAGCGTGCCCTCGACCTCGCCCCAAAGCTGGCGCAACGAGGCGAGCATGGCCTCAGCATCCTCAACCCTCTCGAACTCGAGGTCGATCATCACGTACTTCGGATCGTTGGTGGGCCGCATGACCCGGTAGCGCCGGACCCCTGCCCGTCGTCGATGGAGCGGGTTGCTATCGAAGGCCTTCTTCCAAGCTTCGAAATCGGGAACCT
>JBJKRB010000104.1:0-9745 GCA_046704885.1 Thermoanaerobaculia bacterium
GCCAGCCTCCTCCACTGGTACCACGTGGGGGTCGCCTACAGCCGCTTCATCGGCTCCGAGCGCCTACTCTCCCGCGTCACTTGAGCCCGTGACGGACTGCTAGACTCCGGTCGGAAGCGCTCGGGGGCTGGTGCCTCCCGCGGTCTTCAAAACCGTAGTCCGCTGCCGGATGCGGTAGCGGGGGTGGGTTCGATTCCCATGCGCTTCCGCCACTCCGCACACCGGTGCCAGGCACCTTTGGAGAGCGCCAGGCACCGTTGGCGCGGTCCGGTAGCGCGCGATCCCGCTGCGTCTCGTCACCCCTTCGTGTGAAAGCTCACGTCGCCGGCGTCGACGTCCTTGATGAATTTGATGACCCCGTTCATGTAGGTCTGCTGATCGTCGTACATGTCGAGATGGCTGCCGCTGGGGCAATAGAGGTAGGTCCCGCGCTGCACCTGCTGCGACATCCATTTCATGTACTTCGGGTCCATGGTGCCGTAGCGGGCGCCGATCATCAGGGTGGGCACGGAGATCTTGGGCAGGTCCTTGCTCCGGTCCCAGTTGGCGAGGCGGCCGCTCGCGCCCAGCTCGCTCGGCCCCTGCATCAGGACATAGATGTGCTCGTTGGCGTCGTTGAAGGCGCGCATGACCGGGTTCGGCCATTGGTCGAACGGCATGCGAAGGATGTGCTTGGTATAGAAGTTGGGGATGAGCAGGTTCATGTACCTGGGGTCGTCGGTCTTGCCCTGCTTTTCTAGGGCAAGGATCTCGGCGAGCACCTTCTGGTCCATCTCCGGCATCAACACCTTCTTGGCGTACTCGTTGTAAGCTGGAACGCTCGCCATCATGTTGGAGATGATCAGCCCCTTGAGGTGCTGCTGGTACTTGAGGGCGTACTCGATCGCCAGGATCCCACCCCAAGAGTGGCCGTAGAGGTAGAAGTTGTCCTTGTTGAGACCGAGGGCCTCGCGCACCTGCTCCACCTCCTCGACGAAGCGGGGAAGGGTCCACAGGGAGTCGTCCTTGGGCTGATCGCTGTAGGCGGAGCCCAGCTGGTCGTAGTAGTAGTACTGGATGCCGGCGCCGGGGAAGAAGCTGTCGAAAGCTTCGAGGTACTCGTGGCTAAAGCCCGGTCCCCCGTGGAGGAGGAGGACCTTGATGCGGGGATTGTTCCCGATGCGCTTGGTCCAGACGTGGAAGGTTCCCTTGTCGGTCTTGATCGGGATCATCTTGACGCCGCCGGAGAGCACGTCGTCGTAGCCGCTGTTGTCGAAGTAGCTGGCGGGGACCGCGCTTGCGGTTTCGCTGCGCACGTTGGTGTTGGCGTTGGTGCTGGCGGCGGGTTTTCCTTGCCCGCAGGAGAATGCCAGCAAGCTCGCCACCGCGACCAGAAGCGTCAGCTCGAGAGTCCGTCTCATGATCGAATCTCCTCCCTCGTTCTCGGCCCGTCCAGTGCGTGCGGCCGGACCCTCTTGGCTCTTCCGCCTGCGGTCAAAGGCGGAGCGAATCCCGATTGTGGAAGTGGATTCTACACGCAGCGCTCGTGCCGGGAAAGCGCCTCAGAAGAGCGTGTAGATGAAAGGCGCGGCGGCGGTGCTGCCGAGGATGACGAGGATCCCGACGACGATCAAGGTGACGATGACCGGGGTAAGCCACCACTTCTTGTTGTGGCGCAGGAAGTCCCAGAGCTCTTTTAGGAAGCCTTGCTGCGGCGCCTCGGCTTGCCTGCTGAAATCGTCGTCTCGTGGCATTCTTTCTACTTTCCGTCTTTGAGAAGGCTATCTCAGAATTGGCGGAAATAGTCGCTCGGCTCCGCGTCGCGTTCGCGCTTGCGCCAATACGAAGTAGCCTCTGGATCGAAGCGGCGCTCGAGGGGATCGCGGCCGAGGAGCTTGAGGAGCAACCCGACTGGGGTGACCACCAGGTAGAAGGCGATGGCCAGAAGCAGGTGGGTGACCAGCCAGCCGATCGGCCAGACGGCCAACATCCAGCCACGGTAGATCGGGAGGCGCAGCGGCGGTACGAAGTAGTAGACGAGCGCGAGCGTTACGCCGGCTCCGAGAATGATCGCTGAGGCCGCCATCCTTGCCGAGCGAAGCTCGACGAGCGCTGCAACCACGGCGAAAAACAGGAGGGCCAAGAGGCCGAACCAACGGAGCTCGCGTTCGCTGGGATCGAGATTTGGTTTCATTCTCAGAGCTCTCGCCTCAATCGAGCGCGAAGCGCGCCAAGTAGTCATCCACTTCGTGCTGCTGGGCCGCGGGTTGCTCCTGCTTCGTCAGCACGAAGCGCTCGAGCACGAGGAGGTCCATGTTGGTGGCCATGAAGCACTGGTAAGCGTCCTGGGGCGTGCAAACGATCGGTTCGCCGCGCACGTTGAAGCTGGTGTTGACCAGGAGCGGGCAGCCGGTCCGCGCCGCGAAGGCCTCGAGCAGGGCGTGGTAGCGGCCGTGGCGCACCCGGTCGACCGTCTGCACCCGCGCCGAATAATCGACGTGAGTCACGGCCGGAACGTCGGACCGCGGGACCGACAGCCGCTCGAACCCTCGGAGGTCGACCTCTGAGCCGTTGACCGCTGTTCGCCGCTCTTCGCGCACCGGGGCGACGAGCAGCATGTAGGGGCTCTCGACTCCATCGAGGGCAAAGACCTCGTCGGCCCGTTCGGCGAGCACGGAGGGAGCGAAAGGACGGAACGATTCGCGGAACTTTATCTTGCGGTTCATCACCGACTGCATCTCAGGGCGGCGAGCGTCGCCAAGGATGCTGCGGCTGCCCAGGGCGCGCGGCCCGAACTCCATCTTCCCCTGCATCCAGCCGACAACGTCGCCCGCCGCGAGGCGCTCCGCCACGTGGGCGCAAAGCGCTTCGTCATCGGGGAAGAGCTGGTAGGGAGCGGCGATGCCATCGAGGTACGAGCGGATCTCGTCCTCGGAGAAGCTCGGTCCGAGAAGGGAGCCGGCCTGACCGTCGCTCGCCAGGGCGGTGCGCGGATGGTCGAGGAGCTGATACCAGACGAGAAGCGCCGCGCCGAGGGCTCCGCCCGCGTCTCCGGCCGCGGGTTGAATCCAAAGGTTCTCGAAGGGTCCCTCGCGCAGAATGCGGCCGTTGCCGACGCAGTTCAAGGCCACGCCTCCGGCGAGGCATAGGTTCTTCATCCCGGTCTCGGAGTGGACGTGGCGGGCGCTGCGCAGCATGATCTCTTCGGTCACTTGCTGAATCGAAGCGGCGAGGTCCATCTCGCGCTCGCCGATCGGCGACTCGGGCTTCCTCGCCGGACCTCCAAAAAGATCGTCGAAGCGGCGGCTGGTCATGGTCAGGCCCTGACAGTAGTTGAAGTAGGACATGTCCATCCGGAACGAGCCGTCTTCCTTGAGATCGATCAGCTTGTCGAGAATCAAATCGGCGTAGCGCGGCTCGCCATAGGGAGCAAGTCCCATGAGCTTGTACTCGCCCGAGTTCACCTTGAAGCCGGTGTAGTAGGTGAAGGCCGAATAGAGAAGACCCAGGGAGTGCGGGAAGCGAAGCTCATGCGTCAGGCGCACGCGATTGCCCTGACCGATGCCGTAGGTCGCGGTCGCCCATTCACCGACTCCGTCCAGGGTCAGGATGGCGGCTTCTTCGAAGGGTGAAGGAAAGAAGGCGCTCGCCGCGTGGGAGAGGTGGTGCTCGGGGAAGAGATAGCGACGGCGATAGCGATGCTTGAGACCTCGGTTGAGCTCACGCGTCAAATGAAGCTTCTGGCGCAACCAGATCGGCATGGCCTCGGCGAAGGAGCGAAAGCCGCTCGGGGCCACGGCCAGATAGGTCTCGAGGAGACGCTCGAACTTGAGAAACGGCTTGTCGTAGAAGGCGACGTAGTCGAGGTCTCCCGGGTCGAGGCCCGCTGTTTCCAGACAGTAGTCGATGGCCGCGGAGGGGAAACCATCGTCGTGCTTCTTGCGACTGAAACGCTCCTCCTGGGCGGCCCCCACGATCTTGCCGTCCGCCACCAGACAAGCGGCTGAGTCGTGGTAGAAGGCAGAAACTCCCAGGATCGAGGTCATATCGTGCGCCGCCCTTGGGGCGCGAGCTCCGCCCCAGGCCCGAAGCGTAAGCCTATAGCGATTTTCTCCGATCACCGGCACCCGCGCCGTTGGCGCGGCCGCACGACTCGTCGCGAGGCCGACACAGGGTGCCTCGCTGTGCTAGCGTCGCGCCGGTTGCGAGGAGGCCACGCATCTTGCGGGATCTCAATAGCCAAGCAGGATTTGGGACAGACTCGAAGCTGAGCCGGGGCGAACGATGGCTCTTCGCCGTTCTCCTCCTCGTTCAGCTCATCCCGTTCTGGTCGGTTCCGTACCTTCCGACCCAGGATGGGCCGGTGCACCTCGAGATGGCGGCGATCATGGCCCGTCTCGAAGCGGGTAACGACCCGGTGACGGAGCACTACCTGCGCTTGAACCTCGAGCCGCAGCCCAACTGGTTCATCTACCTCCCGCTCGCGGCCTCCTTCGACGCGATGGCCCCCCGTTACGCCGAGAAGCTGCTGCTCTCGCTCTACGCCCTGGCTCTGCCACTCACGGCGCTCTATGCGGTTCGCCGGCTGGGAGGAGCCTCGGCCGCCGCCTTCCTCGCCTTTCCGTTCGTTTATAACTATCCGCTTCACATGGGCTTCTATGACTTCTGTTGGAGCCTGCCGCTCTTCTTTCTCGTCCTCGGTTGGTGGTGGCCCCGTCGCGCCGCTCCCACAATGGGGGGAACGGTCGGTCTGGCCACGCTCCTCCTCATGGTCTTCCTGGCTCACCCTGTCACCTGGGTGCTGACCCTGGTCCTTCTCGGCGCCGTGATCGGGTGGGAGGGCTGGCTCCTCTCGTCTTCCTCCCACGGACGCGAGCGCTGGCGCCGAGGGCTGAGCATGGCGGGGCGCCCCGCTGCATCCGTGGTCTTCGCTTCGTTGCCCAGCATCGCCCTGATGATGCTCTTCCTCGTGCACCAGGGGCTGGGGCAGAGCGGGCGGCTCTCTTTCAGTGTCCTCCTCCGCGAGCTCCTTCTCGTCGAGTCCCTCGTCTCCTATCAACGGCTGGAGATCGCCGTCAGCGTGGCGCTCGGCGCTCTCTTCGTGGGCCTGGTGATCTCGGCGCTAAGGTCCCAGGCAAGGCCAAAGGCGAGCGACGCTCTGCTCGCGGCCGCCTTGCTCTTCGTCCTGATCTACTTCATCGCGCCCGACGGGATCTCGGGCGGCGGCTACGTCAATCCGCGGGTTCAGCTGTTTGTCTTTCTCGTCCTCATTCCCTGGCTCGCGACCGAGTCGGGGGCCTCCCGGCGGAGAGTCCTGGTCGCCGCCGCGGCCGGCATCGCGATCGCCTTTCTCGTCCTCCACACGTTCAGCTATCGTCGTCTCGGCGGGGAGCTGGTGCAGTACGAGACCGCCGCCGCGACCATTCCGGCGGGGAGCACGGTGCTGCCTCTCTCCCTCGCCAACCGTGGGGGGCTGGGCAGGCGGATCTCCTTCCGGGTCCGCCCGTTTCAAAACGCCCTCGGTTACGCGGTGGCGCAGAGGCCCTTGGTCAACCTCGCGAACTATCAGGAGCAGCAGGACTATTTTCCGGTCGCTTACCGGCAGCAATGCGATCCCATGCGCTGGCTGGGGGGGCCGGACCGCCTGCTGACCGACACACCCGATCCCGAGCTGACGGGTTATGCGCGCCGTCCTGGCTGTTCGATCGATTACGTCCTACTGTGGCATCCGCTCTCCTCGGCGCATCGCCCCGAGCTGGCTCGCCTTCACGCCAGTCTGGCGGCCGCCGGTTTCCGGGAGATGACGCTTCCCTCCTCGGTTGGAGACGCCGCCGAGGTGTGGAGCCACGAGCCTAAGGCGAGCCCGCTGGGCGCTCGAGCTTCTCGATCACCGGAGCCAAGGCTCGCGCCACCGCCCGGTGACCCCTAGCGTTCCAGTGCCGATCGATCGGATAGCGGCGCTCCTCGATCGTGCTCGCCGGTAGGAGGTCGTCGAGCAGGATGTGGGGAAGGCGAAGAGCGGTGAGCCGCCGGGCGATGCGCGCGGTCGCTTCGATGTCGCGTTTCTTGGGGCTGTCGATCAAGACCACGAGGAGTTTTCGACTAGGGCTGGTAAATCGCGAGGAGAGGGCGGCGAGAGCCTGGGCGCAAGGGTCCCAGGCCGCGGGCGGAGGAAGGGGAGCCTCGGCGCCGCGGCGCAGCAAGCGGTGGGCCAGGGTGAACAGGGGGGGCAGAGTGAGCCGGGCGAGGCGGGAGTGGCCCTGCATTTTCGCGGTCAAGGGACCCGCCCATGAAGATCGCACCTCCCACGGGTAGAGATTCCCGTTGACCAGCTCGAGGCGATGCCTCCAGCCCCACGCTACGATGTAGCCGTCGCGATAGACGAAGGGCCGCGAGCAACGGTCGAGGTCCCAAGCGGAAGCGAAGACCACCATCACCAGCGAAGGGTCGAACCGAGAAACGAGCTCGTCTCCCCGCGCCGCCATCTGACGGCTGTCGAACCCGGGAACGCCGCCGTTGATCACAGGTCTCCCGAGCTCGGTCTCGAGTAGAGCAGAGAAGGTTTGCTCGGCGGTCACGCCTTCGCCGTAGGTCATCGAATCGCCGAGAACCAGGATCGGCCGGACGCTCCCTGGAGCCACGGCCCCGCTCTGGCGCAGGCCCTGGGCGTCGATCGCGACCGGAACGTCGAACTCGCCGCTGGCGGCGATGTCGCGGCCCCGAAAGCCGGGGCGCAGCGCATACCCGGTCGCCTTCGACGGTTGAAAGAGGAACCTGGGGTGACTGCCGCCGGCGAACCACGGAGAGCCCCTTCCAGCGGCGCCGATGGAGGTGAGCCGCAGCGCTCCCTCCACCGCCGTGAGCGTCAGGATGGCCGCGGCCAGGGCCAGGGCCAGACGCCCGAAGAAGCGAATCAGGAGGCCTCCTTCTCTGCGTCTAGCTCGCCGCCGATAACCCTCCGTGCGATGCGATAGGCGTTGTCCAAGCGGCGGCGGTCGGCGGCGACGGTCAGGGCGCCGCGGCTGGTCTCATGAACTCGTTGCACCTGTTCGCCCAAGGCGGCGCGGAAGTCTGGGTGGCGGGCGTGGGCGGCCAGGGCGGTGAGGGTCTCGAGCAGGGTGATGGGCACGATGAGGGTGGCGCGGCCGTAGTGCCTCAGCTGATCGAACGCGGCGTCGACCAGCTCGCCGATCGGCGAAGGAGGAAGGATCAAGCGCGGCGCTCCATCGCTGTCGCGACGCAGGCGTAAGCCGGGTCCGCGCTCGGCCAGCGGGCGCAGGGATGCACCGAGTTGCTCGACACAGTTGGCGGCAGTATAGGGATCGTTGATGCCAGGGGAGAGGGCCCGCACCCCGATCTCGACGACCTGCTGAATCGCGGCGAGCGCGTCGCCGCGATCGGGACGTTTACTGCTGATCGCGATGCTCCCGATCAAGCGTTCCTCGCCGCCTGGAACCGGGCTTGGATCGACGCGAAGGAGTGGCTCGCCCTCGACCACGAACTGACCGGCGCGCCAGCACAGCTCGACCACGAGATCGAGCTCCGTGGCTGTGGCCAAGAGGGCGGCGGTGTCCACCATCTCGACGTAACCGCTGCGTCCGGCGGGAACGACGACTCCCGCGGCGCTGCGCTCGATCAGCCCTTTGACCTCGGATGCCCTTTCCGGTGTTTCCTCTTCCGGCCGGGGGAATGCCGCGGCTAGAGCCCGATCGGCCTCCCGCCCGGCCACGGCGATCACCTGGCGGGCGTCGATCGAGCGCGACACGTGGTCGATGAAATAGATGAGCACCCCGAGGCTGATCACCCCCAGGACCATCGCGACGGTAAGGGCGAGCTGAGGAACAAAGGCGGAGCCGCCGATGTCGCCGACCCGGCGCAAGACCAGCAAGCTGAAGGTGAAGGTGGCGATGAAAGTCCCGAGCGAGACCTGATTTCCAGTGTCGCGCATGAAGCTCGACAGCAGGCGCGCGCCGAACTGGCTGGAGGCGACGGTCAAGGCGACGATGGTGATCGAAAAGGTAACGCCGGCCAAGGTGACCATTGAGCCGGCAAGGGTCGCGAGGATCGCTCGCGCTCCTTCCGGCCCCACATGGCGGAGGAAGATCGAGGCGACGAAGTCGCGCCCGACTCTGCTGCGCTCGAAGTCGACGACCCCTACCGCGAGAAGGGCGGAGGCGGCGGTGAGCGCGGCGGGCACGAACCAGTAGCTCGCACGCAGCCGGTTCCAGAGCCGCAACAGACGGAGCCTCATGCGATGATTTTGTCAGGATTCACCTTGTTTCGTCGGCTGCCGAGCGGGCGCGGCAAGAGGCGCCCAGGTTCGCCGCGCCAAAGAGTGGCGAGGCAGACCGAGGATTTCGGTAGAGTGATGGCGATGACGAGCGCTGGCGACCGACCCCCAACCGCGTCCCAGGTGGAGAGGGAAGCGAGAGATCTCTTCCTGCGGCTGACCCCCGACAAGGTGCTTGCCGCCGTCGAGCGCGGGGGCCTGGCGACGCGGCCGGTCTGCTATCCCCTCAATTCCTTCGAGAACCGGGTTTATGAGGTCGAGCTCGAGGACGGCAGCCGGGTCATCGCGAAGTTCTACCGTCCCGGCCGCTGGAACCGCGAGCAGGTTCTCGAGGAGCACGTCTTCTTGGCAGAGCTCGCGGCCGAGGAGATTCCCGTTGCGCCACCGCTTCCCTTCGCCAGCGGCTCGACCCTGGAGATGATCGACGGCATCTTCTACGCTCTCTTCGAGCGGCGCGGGGGCCGCGCACCGGACGAGCTCGACGACGAGCTCACGGTACGGCTCGGGATGCTCACTGGCCGTCTTCACAATGCCGGTGCGCGCCACGACTCTCCGAGCCGCTGGCGTCTGGGGGCGGATCTTTGGGTGCGCGAGCCTCTCGCCTGGCTCGAGGCCCACGAGAGCGTCCCCTCCGACGCTTGGCCGCGCTTTCGCGCCGCGGCTGAGACGATCGCGGAAGCGGCGGATCGCGGGCTCGAGGGAATCGAGACCCATCGTCTCCACGGCGACCTTCATCTCGGAAACGTTCTCGTGCGCGATGGTCAGTTGCGACTGCTCGATTTCGACGATCTCTGCGTCGGACCCGCGGTGCAGGATCTTTGGTTGGCGCTCCCCGGTCGGGACGAGGCGACGTGGGAGAAGCGGCGAATGTGGATCGAGGGTTACGAACGCTTTCGTCTTTTCGACCCCGCCACCTTGGACCTGATCGAGACCTTGCGTGGATTGCGCATGGTTCACTACGCGGCCTGGCTTGCGCGCCGGTATCACGATCCCGCCTTCCAACGCGCCTGGCCGGAGTTCGGAACCGACGAGTACTGGAGACGCACGGCTACGGACCTCGAGGAGCAGGTGGAACACTTGGGCGATCGGCCCCCGGCCACGGCGTTTCCGCACGGAGCGGCACAACGGGAAGCATCTGCGGAGACCCTCCTCTCCAACCGCGACTACTTCTGGGACTGGGAAGAAAACTAGCCGGCATCCTTCATCAGCCACCTGCCGCGATCCGCAGTAGCGCACGACCTCAGGACGCACACGCTCTTCTCCCACCCTCGTGGGTGGCGGTGAGGGCCGCCCGCGCGGACGTGGCGGCGCTCCAGACCTAGAGCTAACGTGCTATGGAAGCGCGACTCCACGCGCTCGACATCATAGGAGGCACACCATGAAGGTACGGCATTTGATGCGCGCGGAACCGAGAACCTGTGGCCCGAACGACGACCTGGCGACGGCGGGGAGGATCATGGCCGAGGTCGGTTGCGG
>JBJKRB010000105.1:0-15518 GCA_046704885.1 Thermoanaerobaculia bacterium
GAGGTAGAGCTGATTGCGCCGATCGCGATGGAGAAGGGCGTGCGCTTCGCGATCCGCGAAGGCGGGCGCACCGTCGGCGCTGGCACCGTCACCGAGGTGATCGAGTAGAAAACGAGCAATCGCTCGACAGAGGCCGCAAGTCAACAGGCCAGTAGCTCGAACTGGTAGAGCATCGGTCTCCAAAACCGAGGGTTGGGGGTTCGAATCCCTCCTGGCCTGCCAGCGAAATTGGGAAGCGAGAATCGATTATGAAGTGGTGGAAACAGATGACGACCTTCCTCTCCGAGGTGCGCGCGGAGATGAAGAAGGTTACCTTTCCCTCGCGCCAAGAGGTCATGAGCATGACCGTGGTGGTCATCATCACCAGCGTCATCTTCGCGGTCTTCCTGTGGCTCTCGGACATCGTCATTCTGAAGGCGTATCAGGGGTTGTTCAAGGTACTGGGATCATGAGCTCTTCGACCGAAACCAGCGCCACCGCGAGCGGCAAGCAATGGTACATCGTTCATACCTACTCCGGCTTCGAGGAGAGGGTGAAGGAGACGCTCAGGCAGCGCGCGGACGCCCTGGGAATGGGCGACGCCTTCGGCGACATCCGCATCCCCACCGAAACCGTCGTCGAATACAAGGGTGGAAAGAAGCGGGAGATCCAGCGCAAGTTCTTCCCGGGGTACATTCTGGTCGAGATGGAGATGTCCGATCCGGCTTGGCACGTGGTGAAGAACACGCCCAAGGTGACCGGTTTCGTGGGCACCGGCAAGAAGCCCACCCCGCTCAGCCAGGAGGAAGTCGATCAGATCCTCGAGCAGGTGGTGACGGCGAAAGAGAAGCCCAAGCCCAAGTATGTTTTCGAGAGGTCCGAGCCGGTCAAGATCATCGACGGGCCGTTCAACAACTTCACGGGAGTCGTGGAAGAGGTCAATCTCGACCGTAACACCCTGAAGGTAATGGTCACGATTTTTGGTCGGGCGACACCGGTCGAGCTCGAGTTCTCCCAGGTGCAGAAGCTGTAAGCGCGAGAGGAAAGAACAGTTATGGCGAAGAAGGTGGTTGGACAGATCAAGCTGCAGATCCCCGCCGGGCAAGCGACCCCGGCTCCGCCGGTAGGTCCGGCGTTGGGCCAGGCGCAGGTCAACATCATGGATTTCTGTAAGGCGTTCAACGCTCGCACTCAGGCCGACCAGGGGACCATCATTCCCGTGGTGATCACGGTTTACGCGGATCGCAGCTATACGTTTATCACCAAGACTCCCCCCGCGGCGGTTCTGCTGCGCAAGGCCGCCGCGATCGAGAAGGGTTCGGGCGAGCCCAACCGCACCAAGGTGGCGAAGCTCAGCCGCTCGCAGGTGGAGGAGATCGCCAAGCTCAAGATGCCGGATCTCAACGCTGCCAACCTCGACGCTGCGGTGCGAATTATCGAGGGAACCGCGCGATCCATGGGGATTGAGGTTCAAGCTTGATCAAGTCCGTTGGCGGACCGGTGAGCTGAAGAGGAGAAAGATCGTGCCAAAGCACGGAAAGAGCTATCGCAACGCGGTCGACAAGCTGGAGGATGGGGCGCTTCCGATGGATCGAGCGGTGGAGGCCGTCAAGGCGGCTTGCTTCGCCAAGTTCGACGAGACCATCGAAATTGCCATGCGTCTTGGCGTCGATCCCAAGCATGCGGATCAAATGGTGCGAGGCACTGTAGTTCTTCCGCACGGGACTGGGAGAAAGGTGCGCATCCTAGTTTTCGCCAGTGGCGAAAAGCTCAAGGAGGCGGAGGAAGCGGGTGCCGACTACGTTGGTGGCGACGAGCTCGCCAAGAAGGTCGAAGGAGGCTGGCTCGATTTTGATGCGGTGGTGGCCACCCCCGACATGATGAAGTCAGTAGGTCGCCTGGGTCGTGTTCTCGGTCCCCGGGGACTGATGCCGAATCCGAAGACCGGCACCGTCACATTCGACGTGGGCAAGGCGATTTCGGACATCAAAGCAGGTAAGGTCGAGTTTCGCGTCGATAAGGCGGGGATCATTCAGGCGCCGTTCGGCAAGGCGTCGTTCTCGGAGCAGCAGCTCAAGGAGAACGCCGATACCCTGGTGAGCGCCGTTCTCAGGGCGCGGCCGGCAGCGGCCAAGGGAAAGTACGTGAAGTCGGTCACGATTTCCTCCACCATGGGGCCGGGAGTCAAGGTTGACGAGTCCGCTCTCAGTGTGGTGGAAGCGTAGTGGATCAGGGAGAAGAACCATGCCGTTGACGTCGTCCGAAAAACAGCAGATGGTGGAGGAGTACCGCGCCGGTTTGGCGGCCGCTCCGCATGCTTTCATCATTGGTTTCAAGGGGGTTTCCGTGCCCCAGGTCACCGAGTTGCGGAGCAAGATCCGTGAGACCGGAGGGCATTACGTCGTGGTCAAGAACCGACTGGTGCGGCGCGCGATCGCGGATGCCGCACTTGCCGATCTCGCCGACCACCTGCAAGGTCCTACCGCCATCGCCTATTGCAGCGAAGATCCCGTCGCCTTGGCAAAGGCGCTGGCGGATTTCGCCAAGGATGTGCCGGTCTTGGAGTTCAAGGCGGGGCTTGTCGAAGGGCGCGCCGTGGCGGGTGCGGAGATTGCCGAGATCGCCAAGCTCCCCAGCCGGGAAGAGCTCATCGCCAAGCTCTTGTACTTGCTGCAATCGCCGATCACGCGCTTTGCGCGGGTGCTCGCCGCGGTACCGCGGCAATTCGTCACCGTCTTGGATCAGGTTCGCCAGGAGAAAGAAACGAAGTCATAGCCCGGACGCACCGGCTCAAAAGGGCAGGTGCGGCCATGGCTCGATGGGAATAAATGATTGAATCGAGGACGTTACGTCCGACGCCAGAGGAGATAACAGAGGATGGCTATCGCAAGCGCAGACTTCATTAAGCAGATCGACGAGATGACGGTGCTCGAGCTCAACGAGCTCGTCAAGGCTTTGGAGGAGCACTACGGTGTATCCGCCGCCGCCGCCGCGATGCCCATGGCCATGGCCGCCGCGGGTGGAGCGGCAGGAGCCGCCGCCGAAGAGGAGAAGACGGAGTTCGATGTCGTTCTCACCGCGGTGGGAGACAAGAAGATCAACGTCATCAAGGCGGTTCGCGAAGTAACCAGCCTCGGCCTCAAAGAGGCCAAGGACCTGGTCGAGTCGGCTCCCGCGACGATCAAGGAAGCGGTGTCGAAGAGCGACGCGGAGACGATCAAGAAGAAGTTCGAGGAAGCTGGGGCTCAGGTCGAGTTCAAGTAATTTGCACAAGGGTGCCAGTTTGGCGGTGAACGCTGGACTGGAGTCCGGCGAGGGTCGTTGTTTCGCGGCCCCCACCGCCGGTGTAGTTTTTGCATTAGAAATTGAACGAATGCCAAGCTCACTCGGATGTCGCCACGATTCTCGGGGCGAGCCGGGTGCGCTTTCGTATCGTCGAAATGTCGGCGGCGTGAGCATCCCGATGGGAGAGCGCCGCTTTCGCCCACCGCTGACGAGGACGAGCTGAGGAACAACCTATGGCACAACCGATCCGTACTGAGGCCACCCGGCGCAAGGACTTCTCTCGTATTGCGACTTCCCTGCCGATCCCGAACCTGATCGACGTCCAGCGTCGGTCTTACGAGCGCTTCCTGCAGATGAACCTTCTGCCCGAGGAGCGCGAGAACCACGGTCTCCAAGCCGTGTTTACGGGGATCTTCCCGTTCTCCGACTTCCGCGAGACCTGTTCTCTAGACTTCGTGAAGTACACGATTGGTGACTGGGAATGCAAATGCGGCGAGCTCAAGGGGCTCGAGTACCTGCGCATGACTTGCAGCAACTGTGGCTCCAAGATCATGACCGACCATCCGCACGAGGAGACGGTCACCTGCTCCCAGTGTGGCGTGGTCAACAAGAATCGCGTCACCAAGTGTGACATCTGCGGCAACCCGGTCGATCTTCGCCTCAAGTATTCGCTGGCCGAGTGCCAAGAGCGGGGAATGACGTACGCGGTGCCCCTCAAGGTGACCTTCCGGCTGTTCGTCTACGACAAGGATCCCGAGACCGGAGCGCGCATGATGCGCGACGCCAAGGAGGAGGAGGTCTACTTCGGCGAGATCCCACTGATGAGCGATCATGGAACGTTCATCATCAACGGAACCGAGCGCGTGATCGTCTCGCAGCTGCATCGCAGCCCGGGTGTCTTCTTCACCAAAGAGGGACCACGGAGCTTCCTCGCCAAGATCATCCCGTACCGGGGCTCCTGGGTCGAGTTCGAGTACGACCAGAAGGAAATCCTGTCGATTCGCATCGACCGCAAGCGCAAGTTCCACGCTACGGTCTTTCTGCGCGCTTTGGGTCTGGAAAGCGACGAACAGATCCTGCGCCAGTTCTACGTTCCGGTACCCCTTCAGGTAAAGGCCGGTGGCGGCCTCTCCCTGACCTTGAGCCCCGCAGTGCTCGAACGCGAACGCGTACGTGACCGCTCGAGCCGCGGCCGGCGCGAGCAGTACTCAGTATTCGCCGGGGTGACCTTGGACGACAAGCTGGCCAAGAAGCTCAGCGGGGGAGGAACGGCGGAGGTCGGGGTCAAAGTCACGGATCTCGATCGCGCCTACTTTCTTTCCGACGTAGTCGATACCGACACCGGCGAGATCATCTGCGAGGTCAATACGTTGGTGCCGGAAGATCTCGAGGAACGGTTGGCGGATCGCAATCACACGGACGTCGAGCTCTTCTTCCCCGACTGGGAGCTGATCGGTAATCTGCTCTCCAACACGCTGGCGAAGGACACGACGCGCAACGCCAAGGATGCTCTGATCGAGATCTACCGCCGCATGCGACCTGGCGATCCTCCGACCCTGGAGAGCGCCCGGTCGCTTTTCTACGGCATGTTCTTCGACGCCAAGCGCTACGACTTTTCGCGCGTCGGTCGCTTCAAGTTCAACATCAAGCTCGACACCGACGTCCCGGTCGACCAGAAGACCCTTTCGGCCGAGGATTTCTACAAGGTCATCGAGTATCTGATGAGGCTGCACAAGGACGTTGGCCGAGTCGACGACATCGACAACCTCGGCAACCGGCGGGTCCGCTCGGTGGGCGAGCTCCTCGAGAATCAATTCCGCATCGGCCTGGTGCGGATGGAGCGGGCGATCAAAGAGAAGATGTCGGTTCACCAGGACATCGATTCGGCGATGCCCCATGACTTGATCAACTCGAAGCCGGTCATCGCCGCGGTCAAGGAATTCTTCGGTTCGTCCCAGCTGTCGCAGTTCATGGACCAGACGAATCCGCTCTCGGAGGTGACGCACAAACGCCGTCTCTCGGCATTGGGCCCCGGCGGGCTGTCGCGCGAACGGGCCGGATTCGAGGTTCGCGACGTCCATGCTTCGCACTACGGCCGCATCTGTCCGATCGAGACCCCTGAAGGTCCGAACATCGGCCTGATCTCTTCGCTCGCGACCTTCGCCAGGATCAACGACTATGGCTTCATCGAGAGCCCCTACAAGCGTGTTGAAAGCGGCAGGGTGATCGATCATTACCGGGTCACACGGATCGGCGACGGGCCCTACAAGCTTGGAGAGGTGATCACCGGAGACGACCTCGCCGCTGCCAACGCCAAGCTCAAGCGAGCCAAGAAGCGCGGTGTCGAGGCCGAGCCGTTTGCCTGGTATCTCACCGCCTGGGAGGAGGAGAAGCACATCATCGCCCAGGCCAACGCCCGTCTCGACGAGCGCGGGAACTTGATCGATGAGCGCGTCATCGCGCGCGCCGGCGGCGACTTCGTCACCGTCGAGCGAGATCGAATCGACTACATCGACATCAGCCCCAAGCAGCTCGTTTCCGTGGCCGCGGCGCTCATTCCATTTCTCGAGCACGACGACGCGAACCGCGCGCTCATGGGCTCCAACATGCAGCGGCAAGCGGTTCCGCTGCTGCGTAGCGAGTCGCCGGTCGTCGGGACTGGCCTCGAAGAGATCGTGGCGCGCGACTCCGGTGCCGTGGTCCTCTGCCAGCGCGGAGGAATCGTGGACTCGGTCGATTCCGAGCGCATCATCGTGCGCGTCGAGGGCGAGGACATCGAGACCGGCGAAGCCAAGGAGTTCGGCGCCGACATCTATCAGCTCACCAAGTTCCGGCGCTCGAACCAGAACACGTGCATCACGCAGAAGCCGGTCGTCGGCGAGGGACAGCGCGTGCAAAAGGGCGATGTGCTCGCCGACGGTCCCTCGACCGAGGAGGGCGAGCTGGCCCTGGGACGAAACGTATTGGTGGCCTTCATGCCCTGGCGTGGCTACAACTTCGAGGACGCGATCCTGGTTTCGGAGAAGCTCGTCAAGGAGGACTACTACACCTCGATCCACATCGAAGAGTTCGAAATCGAGGCGCGCGACACCAAGCTCGGGCCCGAAGAGATCACCCGCGACATTCCGAACGTCTCGGAAGCCGCGCTCAAGGACCTCGATGAGAGCGGGATCATCCGCCTCGGGGCCACGGTGAAGGCGGGCGACATCCTGGTCGGCAAGGTGACGCCGAAGGGCGAGACCCAGCTCACGCCGGAGGAGAAGCTCTTGCGGGCAATCTTCGGTGAAAAGGCCGGAGACGTTCGTGACGCGAGCCTCAAGGTGCCGCCCGGGATCGAGGGCACGGTGGTCGACGTCAAGATCTTCTCGCGCAAGGGAGTGGAGAAGGACAGCCGGGCCAAGGAGATCGAGCAGTACGAGATCGGCCGCCTGGAGAAGAACATCAAGGACGAGGTCCGGATTCTCACTGAGGAGCGCAACAAGAAGATCAATGACCTCCTGTTGAAGCAGAAGGTCTCATCCGGTGTTACCTCGCGTGGAGGCGAGAAGCTCCTCGACAAGGGGGGCAAGATCACCCTCGATGTCCTCGAGCGCCTGACCCGCCAAGAGATCCTGCGCCTGCCGCTCGCCGACAAGGACCTGCTCTCGACGGTGGATCAGATCTACCGCCGCACGGATTCGCACATCGAGGTCCTTCATCGCGTCAACGAGGAGCGTATCGCCTTGCTGCAGAAGGGCGACGAGCTGCCTCCGGGCGTCATCAAGCTCGTCAAGGTCTATATCGCGATGAAGCGCAAGCTTCAGGCGGGAGACAAGATGGCCGGTCGGCACGGCAACAAGGGAGTGATTTCGAGGATTCTTCCGGAGGAGGACATGCCCTACCTGCCGGACGGAACCCCGGTGGAGATCGTTCTCAATCCGCTCGGCGTTCCGAGCCGAATGAACGTCGGCCAAATCCTCGAAACCCATCTTGGCTGGGCTGGAAAGGCGCTCGGGCTCAAGTTCGCCACGGCGGTGTTCGACGGGGCGGGCGAGGGAGACCTCAAAGCCTTCCTCGGAGAAGCCAAGCTTCCGTCGTCGGGCAAGACCGAGCTCTTCGACGGCATGACCGGAGAGGCGTTCGAGCAGAAGGTCACCGTCGGCTACATTTACATGCTCAAGCTGTCGCACCTAGTCGACGACAAGATCCACGCGCGCTCCATCGGGCCCTACTCTTTGATCACTCAGCAGCCGCTAGGCGGTAAGGCTCAGTTTGGCGGCCAGCGATTCGGCGAGATGGAGGTGTGGGCCCTCGAGGCGTATGGCGCGGCCTACACCCTGCAGGAGCTGCTGACGGTGAAGAGCGACGACGTCGAAGGACGGAGCCGGGTCTACGAGGCTCTGGTCAAAGGCGACATTCCGGAGGATCCGGGTCTCCCCGAGTCCTTCAACGTATTGGTTCGCGAGCTCCAGAGTCTCTGCCTCGATATCGAATTGTTGAAGGCCTAAGCCCAGTAAGGAGGAATGGAATTGCAACCTCTGCGTAGTTTCGACAAGCCACAGTCGCTGAAGGACTTCAACGCGATCAAGATTTCCATCGCTTCGCCGGAGAAGATCCGGTCGTGGAGCCACGGTGAGGTAACCAAGGCCGAGACCATCAACTACCGCACCTTCAAGCCGGAGCGGGACGGTCTCTTCTGCGCCAAGATCTTTGGCCCTATCACCGACTGGGAGTGTCTGTGCGGTAAGTACAAGAGGATGAAGTACCGCGGCGTGGTCTGCGACAAATGCGGCGTCGAGGTCACGCGTTCGCGCGTCCGCCGCGAGCGCATGGGCCACATCGAGCTGGCTGCCCCGGTTTCCCACGTGTGGTTCTTCAAGGGATTGCCCAGCCGCATCGGCCATCTTCTCGACCTTCCACTCCGCGACCTCGAGCGGGTGCTCTATTTCGAGAGCTACGTGGTGATCGATCCTGGGGACACGGAGCTCGGAGACGGGGAGCTGCTCTCCGAGGAGCGCTATCGGGAGCTCAAGCAAGAGTACGGCGTGGACGCTTTCGACGCCCGCATGGGCGCCGAGGCCATCAAGGAGCTCCTGGCGCGCATCGATTGTGACGAGCTCTCCGAGGAGCTCCGCATCGTGATGAAGACGGAGACCAGCCAGATCCGCCGCCTGAAAGCGGCGAAGCGGCTCAAGGTGGTCGACGCCTTCCGCAAGAGCGGGCATCGCCCCGAGTGGATGATCCTGGACGTTCTTCCGGTCATTCCACCCGAGCTTCGGCCCCTGGTGCCGCTCGATGGCGGGCGCTTCGCCACCAGCGACCTGAACGATCTGTACCGGCGCGTGATCAATCGCAACAACCGGTTGAAGAAGCTTCTCGAGCTCAGGGCGCCGGAGGTCATCGTGCGCAACGAGAAGCGCATGCTGCAGGAGGCGGTCGACGCGCTCTTCGACAACGGTCGTCGCGGCCGGGTGCTCAAGGGTTCGAACAATCGGCCCTTGAAGTCCTTGTCCGATACCCTCAAGGGTAAGCAGGGGCGCTTCCGGCAAAACCTGCTCGGCAAGCGCGTCGACTACTCGGGACGCTCGGTGATCGTGGTCGGTCCCGATCTTCACCTTCATCAGTGCGGCCTGCCCAAGAAGATGGCGCTCGAGCTCTTCAAGCCTTTCATCTACAACAACCTCGAGCAAAAGGGTCTCGTGGGCACCATCAAGGCCGCGAAGGAGATGGTGGAGCGCGAGGAGGACGCCGTCTGGGACGCGCTCGAAGAGGTGATTCAGGGCCATCCGGTCCTCCTCAACCGAGCTCCTACCTTGCACCGCCTGGGCATCCAGGCGTTCCAGCCGGTTTTGATCGAAGGCAAGGCGATCAAGATCCACCCGCTGGTCTGTGCCGCGTTCAACGCCGACTTTGACGGCGACCAGATGGCGGTTCACGTTCCGCTTTCGCCCAAGGCGCAGATCGAAAGCCGGGTGCTGATGCTCTCGTCGCAGAACATCCTGTCACCGGCCCACGGTCGGCCGTTGGCGGTTCCCAGCCAGGACATGGTGCTTGGCGGTTACTACCTGACCATGGCCAAGAAGAACGCCAAGGGCGAGGGGCGGGTGTTCGGCGACTTCGAGTCGGTTCTGATTGCGCTGTCCGAGGGAGCGGTGGAGACTCACACACCCATTCGCGTGCGCTACCGGGGCCCGTTCATCAACCTCGAGACCCAGCTCGACGACCAGGACATTCTGCACGCCGAAATGGAGGAGATCGAGGGCGGCCTGATCGAGACCACCGTCGGACGCGTGATCTTCAACCTTGACCTGCCGAAAGAGATCCCCTTCATCAACGGGTTGCTCAAGAAGCGCGGGCTGCAGGACCTAGTGGGTTACTGCTACATCAAGTTCGGCAACGCCTTGACCGTGAAGATGCTCGACCAGATCAAGGAGATCACGTTCAACTACGCGACCAAGGCGGGGGTGTCCTTCGGCATGGATGACATGGTCATTCCGAGCAAGAAGCGGAAGATCATGGAGAAGGCCGAGGAGGACGTGATCGAGATCGAGCGCCAGCGCGCGGCGGGGGTCATCACCGCGGGGGAGCGCCACAACAAGATCATCGACATCTGGCACCGGGTGACCGAGAAGGTCTCGGAGGAGATGTTCTCCGAGATCCGGGAGGTAGAGGAGACGCGCAACGAATACAACCCGATCCGCCTGATGGCCGACTCCGGTGCGCGTGGCTCGCGGGAACAGGTGCGCCAGCTCGCCGGAATGCGCGGCTTGATGTCCAAGCCCTCGGGCGAGGTGATCGAGACTCCGATTACGGCGAATTTCCGCGAGGGTCTTTCGGTGCTGCAATACTTCATTTCGACCCACGGCGCGCGCAAGGGCTTGGCTGACACCGCGCTCAAGACCGCCGACTCGGGTTACCTCACTCGTCGCTTGGTCGATGTGTCGCAGGACGTGATCGTAACCGAGGAGGACTGCGGAACGATCGACGGAATCTACGTGACGGCGATCATGGAAGGGGGCGAGATCCTCGAGCCTCTGCGCGACCGTATCGTCGGCCGGGTATCGCAGGAAGAGATCTACGACCCGATGACCAGCGAGCTGATCCTCGGCCTCAATCAGGAGATCACCGAGGACCTGGCCAACGACATCCAGTCGGCCGGAATCGAGCGGGTCAAGATCCGCTCGGTGTTGACCTGCGAAGCACGGCGCGGCGTTTGTGCCGCCTGCTACGGTCGCAACCTCGCCACCGGCAAGATGACGGATCTGGGTGAAGCCGTCGGGGTCATTGCGGCGCAGTCGATCGGCGAGCCGGGCACTCAGCTCACCATGCGGACGTTCCACTATGGAGGAACCGCGAGCCGTGTGGGCGAGCAGTCCAAGCACCAGTCGAACAATCCCGGCCGGGTCAAGTTCATCAACGTGAACACCGTCGAGAGCAAGAAGGGCGATCTGGTCGTGGTCAACCGCAACGGCAAGCTGGTGATCACCGACAGCAAGGGGCGAGAGCTCGAACGCTATGCCCTGACCTACGGCTCTCACCTCATGGTCCACGAAGGACAGGAGGTCGAGCCCGGGCAGGATCTCGTCGAATGGGATCCGTTCACCTCGTCGGTGCTGACCGAGATTGCCGGCAAGGTCGAGTTCCAGGACATCGTTGAGGGCGAGAACCTGCGCGAGGAGACGGACACGGTAACGGGTCTCTCGCAGCGCATCATCGTCGAAGCCTCCTCCAGCGAGAAGCGAGTGCCGGGGATCGTGGTCCACGGGCGCAAGAAGGATGAGGTTCGACGCTACCTCCTGCCTACCGGCTCTCACCTTGTGGTCCGAGACGGCCAGTCGGTGGATCCTGGCGACGTCCTGGTAAAGATTCCGCGGGAGTCGACGAAGACCAAGGACATCACCGGAGGCCTCCCTCGAGTCGTCGAGATCTTCGAGGCGAGAAGCCCGAAGGAGCCCGCGATCATCAGTGAGATCGACGGTACGGTGCGCATGGGCGACCTATACAAGGGCATGCGCAAGGTTCTGGTGGTGAGCGACGGGGGCCAGGAGCGCGAGTACATGGTGCCGCGTTCGGTGCACGTCAACGTTCAGGAGGGGGAGCGGGTGAGAGCAGGTGATCCCTTGATCGACGGAGCGATCAACCCGCACGACGTCCTGCAGGTCCTGGGCGAGAAGGAGCTCCAGCGCTATCTGGTCGACAAGATTCAAGAGGTCTACCGCTCGCAAAGCGTGGCCATCAACGACAAGCACATCGAGGTCATCGTCCGCCAGATGATGCGCTCGGTGAAGATCGAAGAAGTGGGCGACACCAACTTCCTGATCGACGAGCAAGTCGACCGTTGGCACTTCCGTGAGGAGAACGACCGGGTCGTAGCGGCTGGCGGGCAACCGTCGATCGGCCGTCCGATGCTGCAGGGAATTACCAAAGCATCGCTCTCGACCGACAGCTTCGTCTCCGCGGCGAGCTTCCAGGAGACCACGCGGGTTCTGACCGAGGCTTCGATCGCCGGCAAGGTCGATCAGCTCCGCGGCTTGAAGGAGAACGTCATCGTCGGCCGCTTGATCCCGGCCGGTACGGGAATGAGCTTCTACCACGACTTCCATCTCGCCGAGGAGCTTCCCGAGCCCGAGCTCGAGGCCGAAGAGGAGCTGTTCATCGACTTCGGTGAAGACGAGATCGAGCCGATGGCCGAGGAGGTCGTGGAGAGCGAGTAGGGAAGACTCCGCCGCCTGCCCGGGAGTGGACAAGCGAGGCGGCGGCGGTTCGGATCGGCAACTGCCTCGCGAGACAAGTCGCAGCGGGTTTAACGCCCGGATTGTGACTTGACGGTTCCGGGGCGGTTTGCTAGTCTTCGCGAGTTATGCCACCGAGGGTCCCGCCCGGGACCGTGGTGGGTTCTTCTCGTCTGGGAACAGACAACGCTTCGAGGGTTGAGAGGCCTTCGGGCGCAAAACTGAGAGGGTCAAGAGCTGCCACCGGCCGCACGGAGACGGTGCGGCGGTGGGGTCTCTTGAGGAGAGCGTAGAGGTTAGAGGAATGCCGACGATTCATCAGCTGGTGCGCAAAGGCCGGCAGAAGCAAGTTGCGAAGACCAAGAGCCCGGCGCTGCAGGGTTCACCGCAAAAGCGCGGGGTTTGCGTGCGCGTCTATACGCAGACGCCAAAGAAGCCCAACTCAGCGCTGCGCAAGGTTGCTCGCGTGCGTCTGACCAATGGGATTGAGGTGACCACCTACATTCCGGGCGTTGGGCATAATCTTCAGGAGCACTCGATCGTTCTGATCCGTGGCGGTCGCGTCAAGGATCTTCCGGGTGTTCGTTATCACGTCATTCGTGGCACTCTTGACGCGGTCGGGGTTCAAGATCGGCGTCAGAGCCGCTCAAAGTACGGCGCCAAGCGCCCGAAGTCGTGAGTAAGAGGTGAGGACGGATGTCTAGGCGTGGCTCGATTCCAAAGCGAGAGATCCTCGCGGACCCGCTGTACAACTCGCAGCTGGTCACGAAGTTCGTCAACGTGGTGATGCGCGACGGCAAGAAGTCGGTCGCAGAGCGCATCCTCTATGATGCGCTCGATACGATCCGCGAGAAGTCGGGCGACGACCCGATGAAGGTTTTCAAGAAGGCGGTTGAGAACGTGAAGCCCGCGGTTGAGGTGAAGTCGCGCCGCGTCGGTGGCTCCACGTATCAGGTACCGGTTGAGGTTCGCCCTGGCCGCAAGCTGGCGCTGTCGATGCGTTGGTTGATTCAGAGTGCCGAGCGGCGGGGCGAGAAGACGATGCGACAGAAGCTGGCGGCCGAGCTCATGGAGGCCGCGGAGAATCGGGGTGGGGCGATCAAGAAGAAGGAGGACACCCACCGCATGGCAGAAGCCAACAAGGCCTACGCTCACTACCGCTGGTAATTCCGCCCCGCCGAGCGCGGGCTACGGACTCCTAGCTTAGAAGCATTGGTCCGCGACAGCTAGTCGTGCTGTCGCTTGTGCGCGAATGAGTAGACGCTATGGCACGCAAAGTACCACTCGAGAAGACCCGCAATATCGGCATCATGGCGCATATCGATGCCGGTAAGACGACCACCACGGAGCGCATCCTCTATTACACGGGGGTGAGCTACAAGATGGGCGAGGTGCACGAAGGCACCGCGGTGATGGATTGGATGGTGCAAGAGCAGGAGCGTGGCATCACGATTACCGCCGCGGCCACCCAGTGTTTCTGGCGGGACTACCGGATTAACATTATCGACACTCCGGGGCACGTCGACTTCACGGCCGAGGTGGAACGTTCGCTGCGCGTTCTCGATGGTGCGGTCGCGGTCTTTGACGCGGTGGCCGGGGTCGAGCCTCAGTCCGAGACTGTTTGGCGTCAAGCCGACCGCTATCGCGTACCGCGCATTGCGTTCGTCAACAAAATGGATCGGGTCGGCGCTGACTTCGACCGCTGCGTGGCGATGATGCGTTCTCGCCTTAACGCTTCACCGGTTGTCGTTCAACTTCCGTGGGGCAAGGAAGATAAGCTCAAGGGCGTCATCGATCTGGTGGAGATGCGCGGGATTCTCTACAAGGACGAGGCCCTGGGCGCTGAGTTCGAGGTGGTCGACGTTCCGGAGGACTTCTTGGACCGAGCTCACAAGGTCCGGGAGCAGATGGTCGAGCTCGTCGCGGAGACCGACGACGAGATGCTCGAGAAATATCTCTCCGGCGAAGAGATCACCAACGAGGAGCTCAAAGCCGCCCTGCGCCGCGCCACGGTCGCCAATCGCTTGCAGCCCGTGCTCTGCGGAAGCGCCTTCAAGAACAAGGGAGTGCAGCCGCTCCTCGACGCGGTGATCGACTACCTTCCCTCTCCCGAGGACATCCCGCCGGTCGAGGGGCTCGTTCCGGACGGCGAGGAGGTGATTCGCCGCAGTGCTTCGGACGATGAGCCATTCTCGGCCCTCGTGTTCAAGATCATGACCGACCCGTTCGTCGGTCAACTCGCGTACTTCCGGGTCTACTCCGGGCATATCGAGTCGGGGAGCTCGGTCTTGAGCGTAGCCAAGGGGCGTTCCGAGCGCATCGGCCGTTTGCTCAAGATGCACGCAAACAAGCGCGAGGAGATTTCCGAGGTGTGGGCGGGCGATATCGCCGCCGCGGTGGGCCTGAAGGGGGTTTCGACGGGCGATACCATCTGTGACCCGAAGGCCCCCGTGCAGCTCGAGGCAATGAGCTTCCCCGAGCCCGTGATCGCGGTTTCGATCGAGCCCAAGACCAAGGCGGATCAAGAGAAGCTTGCCCTCGCGCTCGAGAAGCTCATGCACGAGGACCCGACCTTCCGGGTGCACACGGAACCGGACACGGGGCAGACTCTGATCTCGGGGATGGGAGAGCTCCACCTCGAAATCATTACCGATCGTTTGGTCCGGGAGTTCAAAGTCGGAGCGAACATCGGCAAGCCCCAGGTTGCTTATCGCGAGACCATTACCGCGGAGGCGCCGGGCGAGGGTCGCTTCGTCCGCCAGTCCGGCGGGCGTGGACAGTATGGTCACTGCAAGATCGTTGTCCGTCCGAACTCCGAGGGGGCGTTCGTGTTTAACAACAAAATCGTCGGCGGTGCGATACCCAGGGAGTTCATCAAGCCCGTCGAGCAGGGTATCCGCGAGGCGATGGAGACGGGGCCGCTCGCCGGCTATCCGATGAACGGCGTCGAGGTCGATCTCAACGACGGCACCTACCACGAGGTCGACTCGTCGGAAGTGGCGTTCAAGATTGCCGGCTCGATGGCATTCCAGGATGCTTGCAAGCGCGCCCGCCCGGTACTGCTCGAGCCGGTGATGGCCGTGGAGGTGGTGACCCCGGAGGATTACATGGGGGACGTGATTGGCGATATCAATTCCCGGCGCGGCCGTGTTCAGCACATGGAGCCACGAGGCGGGGCTCAGGTGATCACCTGCCGGGTGCCACTTTCCGAGATGTTTGGATACGCGACCGACCTGCGCTCGATGTCGCAAGGCAGGGCGAGCTACACGATGCAGTTTGCCGCGTACGAGCAGGCGCCGAAGAGTGTTAGTGAAGAGGTCGTGGCCAAGGCCGCCGGTTAAGGGGCGGCCAGGATTTTCCGGAGCGGACAAGACGCAACTGGATATGAGACGGACTGGAAGGGGATAGCGAGGAGGCGTTATGGCGAAGGCGAAATTTGAGCGATCGAAGCCGCACGTGAACATAGGTACGATCGGTCACGTGGATCATGGTAAGACGACGTTGACGGCGGCGATTACGAAGGTTTTGTCGTCGCAGGGTTTG
>JBJKRB010000106.1:0-62132 GCA_046704885.1 Thermoanaerobaculia bacterium
CCCAGGGCTGGATCGAGATTCAAGCGGCGCAAGAGGAGGGGGATCGAGGCTCCCGCCAGCCCGGCTACGACCAGGTTCACGGTCTCGGCGATGAGCAGGATCACCGCGAGGACCAGATTGCGTTCCCACAGGTAGGCGACCAGGGCGAGAACGAGCCCGGTGCCGATTCCGTTGAGGAGGCCTACCGCCACCTCCTTGAGGATGACGCCGGTCGAGCCTCTGAGATCGAGCTCGCCTAGAGCAAGGCCCCGCACCACGACGGTCAGGCTCTGAGTGCCGGCATTGCCTCCCATGCCCGGGACGATGGGCATGAACACCGCGAGCACGGCATACTTGGCGATCGAAGGCTCGAAGCGCCAGACCACCGCCGCCGCCAGGAACGCGGTCAACAGATTGACCTGCAGCCAGAGATGGCGAAGACGTACGGACCGCCATACCGGGGTGGAAACGCTCTCGTCGGTATCGAGGTTGGCGAGTCGGTAGAAGTCTTCCGTCGCCTCCTCCTCGATGACGTCGATGACGTCGTCTACTGTAATGGCTCCCACCAGCCGGCCGTCTTCGTCGAGCACCGGCACCATCAGCAGGTCGTAACGCGCAAAGACTCTGGCGACCTCCTCCTGCGGAGTCCCTACCCCTACGGTCACGACGTCCGTTCCCATGATCTCGGACAGGGCTCGTTCGCTGTCGGCGGTGACGAGCTGCCAGAGGTTGACGATTCCCGCGAGGTGGCCCCTTTCGTCGGTCACGTAGAGATAGAAGATGCGGCGGGTTTGCGCCAGCTCCCGCAGGCGGGCGAGCGTGGCGCTCACTGATTCCTCAGCGCGGAAGAAGATGACGTCGGGGTTCATGATTCCCCCGGCGGTCTCCTCGCCAAATTGCATGAGGTTACGCAGGCGAATTGCGGCGCCGTGATCGAGGTGTCCCAAAACCTGCTCGCGCCGATCCTCGTCGAGCAGCCGCAGGAGCTCCGCCGAATCGTCGGCGGAGAGCCGAGCGAGCATCACGGCCAGGCGATCATCCGCGAGGTCGGCCATCATCTGCTTCTGCAAACCGGGATCGAGCTCGCGCAGGGTGCGGGCCGCGAGGCGTAGGTCGAAGAGGATCTCGAGCAGCTTTTGCTGCTCTCCAGGAGGTAGAAGCGCGAAGAGCTCAGCGATGTCGGCCGGGTGGACCTTGAGCAGCAGACGCCGGATCTGCCGGGAGCTCTGCTGGCGCAAGGCTCTCAGCAGCAAGCGCTGACGCTGGCTTCGGGGCAGGAAATCGGCGAGCTCACGAGGCGCAAAAGGCATGGCAGCCAATGTTACGATACGGACCGATGCTACGCGAGCTATTTCACATCGGCAGCTTTTCCATCAGCCCCTTCGGGGTGATGCTCATGCTGGCTTTTCTCGCCGCCTATGCGCAACTCACGTGGGGACTCAAGCGTCTGGGCGCAGGCGACGCG
Source organism: Thermoanaerobaculia bacterium (assembly GCA_046704885.1). Lineage (GTDB taxonomy): Bacteria > Acidobacteriota > Thermoanaerobaculia > Multivoradales > JBJKRB01 > JBJKRB01. Next base: position 1,445 of record JBJKRB010000106.1, read on the forward strand.
GAGGACGCCAGCGCGATCCTCTTCGCCGGCGGTATCGGCGGCATCGTCGGGGCGAAGGTTTACTACGCGATTCTCTACCACGACTGGCACCTTCTCTTCGATCGCTCCGGTCTGGTCTGGTACGGCGGATTCATCCTGGGTGGTCTGGCGGTGATCTGGGTTCTTCGCCACCGTCACCTTCCCGTGTGGCGCACCGCCGATGCGGCAGCCGTGGCCCTGGCCGTGGGTTACGCGGTCGGTCGCATCGGTTGCTTCCTGGTGGGTGACGACTACGGAATCCCGACCAACCTCCCATGGGGAGTCAAATTTCCGGTCGGCTTGCCTCCCACGACGGCCGGAAACATGCGCACTATCTGGCATATCAGCGTTCCCGCCTCGATTCCGAACAATCAACTGATCGCCGTTCATCCAACCGAGATCTACGAGACCCTGATCTGCCTGGGCATCTGGCTTATCGGAAGGCGTTTGATTCGCCGCCGGCTACAGCCGGGGTCGACCGCGCTCTCGATTTTCGCCCTGCTTGCCGTGGAACGGTTTGGGGTGGAATTCCTGCGCGCCAAGGATGATCGCTTCTTCGGATACTTCACTCTCGCCCAGGTCATCAGCGTTGCGGTCCTCATCGCCATCTTCTGGATCTGGGCGGCCCGATCCAATTTCTGGCGCGGGCGCGGCGACAGCGGTTCGCGGCCCGCCACATGAGCGGGCGGGAAGGGCCGCCCCATCTACTGACCATCGCCGGCTCCGACTCGGGAGGGGGAGCCGGAATCCAAGCGGACCTGAAGACGTTCGCCGCGCATGGCGTCTACGGCGCCAGCGTCATCACCGCCATCACTGCTCAGAACACCAGGGTTGTCACCGAGGTCGAGATGGCGACGCCGGAGGTGATCGCGGCCCAAATCGACGCCGTGTTCGCGGACATTCGCATCGACGGGGTCAAGATCGGCATGGTCGGCGGGAAGGCCGCGATCGACGTGATCGCAAACCGTCTCGCGGCGCACCCCGGGATTCCTATCGTCCTGGATCCGGTGCTGGCGGCAGAGAGCGGTGCGGATCTTCTCTCCCCGGACGCGCTCACCGAGCTCAGGGACAGGCTCCTTCCCCTTGCGACCCTCGTCACGCCCAACGCACCCGAAGCCGAGCGGCTGACCAAGATCCCCGTAAGGGACGAGGAGGGCCAGGCGCGTGCGGCGCGTTTCCTCGCCGAAGGCCGCGTCGCGGTCCTGGTGAAGGGTGGGCATCTCGACGGGGACGAGATGGTGGATCTCCTGTGCACCGATGGTGTCCTGCATCGCTTCGTCCACCGCCGAATAACCACCTCTTTGACCCACGGCACCGGCTGCGCCCTCTCTTCCGCGATCGCCGCGCGCCTGGCGCTTGGCGAACCGCTCGTGGAAGCGGTGGGGGGGGCGATCGAGTTCCTGGGGGGGGCGATCGAGGCCGCCTATCCAGTGGGCGCCGGGAGCGCTCCCGTCAATCCCCTCTATCGCTTGCTTCCCCGCTGAGGGGCGTGACAACGTCCCAGAGTGGGGCGGAACCCAGATCTGAGAGAATCGGGGTCGTCATGGAGAATACGGCAAGAAGACTCGATCTGCTCGTCGTCGGCGCCGGGCCCACCGGCATCTCGCTCGGGGCGGAAGCCCGGCGCGCCGGTTTGGAAGTCCTGCTTCTCGATCGCGGCCCCCTCACCGCCAACCTGTTGGGATTTCCTACCTACATGAACTTCTTTACCTCGAGCGACCAGCTCGAGGTCGCGGAGCTGCCCTTTACCGTGCCGGAAGAGAAGCCCAGCCTCCGGCAGACGCTCGTCTACTATCGCGCCGTCGTCGACTACTTCGGGATTCCGCTCGCCCTGTTCGAGGAGGTCGAGTTGATCGAACGCGCCGGAGACGGTTTCTTGGTTCGCTCCAAAGGGCGCGAAGGAGCCCAGGTGCGCGAGGCCAGGGCCGTCGCGCTCGCCACCGGCTATTTCGCGAATCCAAAGCGTCTCGAGGTCGAAGGCGAGGACCTGCCGTGGGTATACGCGCGCTACCGCGATCCTTATCGCGATTTCGGGAGCCGCGTGGTGGTCGTCGGTGGCGGCAACTCAGCGGCGGAGGCCGCCCTCGAGCTCTGGCGCGCGGGCGTGGACGTGACCATGGTCGTGCGCGGCGGGGGATTCAAGCCGACCGTGAAGTACTGGGTGAAGCCAGATATCGAGAACCGGGTGGCCGAGGGGTCGATCCGGGCATTGTTTGAAAGCGAGGTGGTTCGCTTCGAAGACGGCGCCGTGGTCGTGCGTCGGCATGGGGAAGATCAGGTCGTTCCCGCCGATTCCGCTTACGTTCTGATCGGTTATCTTCCGGACGCTGACTTCGAGCGCGCCGCTGGGGTCGAGGTCGACCCGGAGACCTTGGTCCCGCGCTACGATCCCCAGACCTGTGAGTCGAACGTCCCCGGCCTCTACATTGCCGGTACGATTCAAGCCGGCGCCAATACCGGCCGAATCTTCATCGACAACTCCCGGAACCATTCGAAGTTGATCGTTCGACACCTCGCGGCCCGCCTCGGCAAGGAGGTCGAGGTCGATGCGGGAGTGCTAGGATGAACGTCGCTGGAGCCGCGGGATCTCTCCGCGAATCACCCGTTCTCAAGTTAGAGAGTCTGATATGAGGCAACACGCATTGCAGCGAGTCTTGCTCTTCGTGCTGGTTCTAGCTTCCGGAGCAATTACCGCCCTAGGCGCGGCGGCGAGCTCGCCCCAGGCCAAAGGGGACAAGACGCAGGAGTCCGCGAATGCCTTCTACGACACGGTCAACGTCAACGTCGTCAACGTCGATGTCTACGTGACCACTCGCGACGGAAAGCCGGTGACGGGCCTCAACAAGAGCAACTTCCAGCTCTTCGAGGACGGGCGCCCGGTGAAAATCACGAATTTCTACGCGGTGGCTGGAGGTCATCCGCGGAAGGCGGTTAAGCCCAAGACGGAGCCCAGCGGTCCGACGGCCCCCGTTCCTCCGCGCGGCGAGGCGCAGGTTCCGCCCGATCAGCAACTGTCTCTGATCATTTACGTGGACAACACCAATATCCATCCTTTCAATCGCAACCACGTGTTCAGCAACTTGCGTCAGTTCTTGGACAACAAGGTCAAGCGCGGTGATCGAGTGATGTTGGTCTCGTACGATCACTCGCTGCATATCCGGCATCCGTTCACCACGGATCCGACGGAGATTGCCTCCGCCCTTTTCAAGCTCGAGGACCTGACCGGGGGAGCGGTCCAGACGGACTCCGATCGGCGCGACATCATGGACATGATCGATCAGAACAAGGACGTGAGCAGCATTGTGGTGCGTGTCCGGCAGTACGCGGAGTCCATCCAGAACGATCTCAGCTTCACTCTCGATGCCCTGAAGCAGATGGTCGATTCCCTCGCTGGCCTGCCCGGACGCAAGGCGATTCTCTACGTGAGCGATGGGCTGCCGATGAATCCCGCGCAGGATCTGTACTACGCAATCCAGTCGCGTTATCCAAACGCGTCGGTATTCAACGAGTCCTTCACCTTCGATGCTTCTCAGCAGTTCGAAGAGCTCACCGCTCAGGCCAACTCCAATCGGGTCGCCTTCTACACCATCGACGCCGGTGGTCTAAGGGTGGACACCGGAGTCACGGCTCAATCGCGTTCCATGGGATTGGGAGTTGATGTCGCCGAGACTCATCGTTCCAACATGCAAAGCACCTTGCGGCTGATGGCTCAGAACACCGGCGGAATTGCCATTCTCAATACGAACAACGTGACTCCGGCCTTGGACAAGGTAGCGCAGGACTTCAATACCTACTACTCGCTGGGCTATACCCCCGGGCACGCCGGCGACGGGCGTTACCATCGGATCGAGGTCAAGGTGAAAGGACGCCGGGACTTGAAGATCCGGTACCGCAATGGCTATCGCGACAAGACCACGGAGTCACGCATGGCCGATGGAACGATGTCGACGCTGATTTTTGGCTATGAGACCAACCCTCTCAAGGTCTCTCTCAAGTTTGGCACCGCCACGCGTCGCGAAGACGGTTATTACCTGGTGCCGGTCAACATCCGGCTGCCGATCGGGCAATTGGTGCTGGTGCCGCGTGACAAGACCTACGATGCGCGCGTAGAAGTGTTCGTCTCGGCGATGGATCACGAGGGAAGGACCTCGCCGGTGCAGCGCAACCCCCTCCCGATCAGCATCCCCGCCGACAAGGTCGATCAGGCGAAGAAGGAGTACTACACCTATGAGGCGAGACTCCTGATGCGCTCGGGCGAGCAGCGTGTGGCGGTAGGCGTGCGCGATGATCTGGGGGCCACCGAATCGTTCGTTCAGGGAATGGTGGACGTCGGAGATAGCCAATGAAACGATCCGCGAGGAAGTGGCTGGACGGGCTGCGGGCCCTGGGGTCAGCCTACCTGGGGGTCATCAAGGCGGAGGTCGATGCCCTCGAAAGGGACCTCGGAGCCAACGGAAGACGGCTCCTCGTCGCCCTGGCGATCATCACCCTCGCCTTGGGGATCGGCTTCTGGGCGCTCGCCGGTTTTCTCTTGGCGGCCGTCGAGATTCTCGCCATCTGGCTACCGCGCTGGGGCGCGACCCTCATCGTCGCCGGTGCCCTCCTGCTGTTGGCGGCGCTCGTTGGAGCGCTCGGCTGGCGCCGGTTGCGGCGTGTCGAGAGCCCCAAGGCAACGGTGGAGCGACACATCGAAGATCACCGTGATTGGTGGCGGGCCCAGATCGCATCTCCGGAGGGCGCGAGGCGCGCGCGGGGCGAATTCGACGAGGACGAGGAGCCATGAAGGAGCTCGAGCGGCGCCGCTCCACGTTCGAGGATCAGCTCAGCGATCTTCGCCTTTCCCTTCATCGCGAGCTGGGATGGAGCCCACGCGGTTGGCCGTGGCTGGCGTGCGCGCTCGGGCTGGCTGGAGGCCTGATCGCCGGATCGGCGGTTGCCTCCGCTCTGCGTGGCCTCGCCGGTGTCAGGACGCGGAATCTGCCGGGCGCTTGAACACCATGGCGATGTTGTCGGTCGCTCCGGTCTTGAAATTCACCGAGGTAATCGAAACGAGCTCCCAGCCTTCGCTACCCAGGGCGTTGAGCTCACGGGCGGCATTGGGATCCAAGCGGTAATTCTCGCTGCGGATGTTGATGATCTTGTACTCCCATTCAGTCATCACGCGCTCCTTCCGGAAACTGTAGCCTCCATCTGAAGACTCTATCGCAGGGGCATCCGTACCTCGTCCCCCCGCACCACTTGCCAGCGGTCCGCCAAGGAAGCGCCGTTCAGGGAAACCTCGAGAGTGCCGAGCGAGCCGATGAGCCACCCGGCTTGGCCGAAAGCAAGCTCGGAGTAGTGGGATACATGCGCCGATGTGGAGTGAAAGCCGATCTCGACGGCGGCTGAAACCTCGGGGAGCCAACCGGCGGGCAAGTCGGTCACGACGTTGCCGAATCGGTCGATATGAACGACGTGACCCTTGAGCTGATCCTCGGTTCGGCTCGGTTCCTCCTGTTCGAGGAGAACCGGTTGTCGAGCCGGCTTTCCCAAACCCTCTGGCTTTTCTCCTCGCGCCAGGGCGGCCGCAATAGGAGCAAAACGATCGCGGCCGTGGAACGTGGAGCCCGGTGCATCGAGAAAGAGATCCCGGCGCTCGACCGCGAAGACCTCGGCCCCTGGCAAAATCGGAGTGAGCAGCCCGTTGTCAGGGCCTACGAAGAGCTGGGACGAGGCACGAGCGGCGAGAATCCCTCGCTCGCTTCCCACTCCCGGATCGACGACGGCGAGGTGAATGGTTTCCGCCGGGAAACTGCGGAAATAGGCGCCGAGCAGAAAAGAGCCACAGGCAACGTCTCCCGGTGGTACCTGGTGTGAGATGTCGATGATTGAGACGGCGGGAGCGAGGCGCAGCAGGGTGCCCTTTACCGCGCCGACATAGTAGTCCCGCTCGCCGAAATCGGTGAGAAGGGTTACCGTAGCCATCCCATCGGGCAGTGTAGCAGCCTGAACGGCGTCCCGGGCCGCGAAGGAATCGGGGAGCCGGGTTAGAATTCGAGCGTGGACAGTGGCCGTTGTCTCGTCATTTTCACCAAGCCAGCTGTGCCTGGACGGGTCAAGACTCGCCTCATCGGCGGCTTGACCGGTCGCCAGGCGGCGGATCTCCACCGCGCCTTTCTCGATGACCTCAGCTCGCGCTTCGCTGGCGCGGAGCACGAGATCTGGCTTGCCTGGGCGCTAGAGGGCGAGGAGACGCCGCCGCCGGCGGCATTCCCCGGGCTGCGACAGGAGGATGGGGACTTGGGACACCGACAGCTCAAGGCTCTCGCCTGGGCCGCGGGGCGCCAGCCGCTGGTGGCGGTGATCGGCAGCGATCATCCAACCCTGGCCAGGGAGCGAGTCGACCAGGCATTTGAAGCTTTGGAATCAGGGGCGGATCTCGTTTTCGGTCCTGCTCGGGATGGAGGGTACTACTTGCTTGCCCTAAGGCGCGAAAGACTTCAGCCGGAGCTCTTCTCCGATGTCGCGTGGAGCAGTGACCAGGTTCTTGACCAGATGCTTTCGAACTCTCGGCGCCTCGGACTGACCCCACAACTGCTTGCCGAGGAACGGGACATCGACACGCCGGCCGATCTCGAGTGGTTGAGGGAAATGCTGTCGGAAGCTCCCAGCCTCTGTCCCGCGACCCGATCCCTTCTTGCCGGCTGGGGAATGATGCGCGCGGAGGTCGTGCCATGAAAGTCCTGACAACCGAAGCGATGCGGGAAGTGGATCGGCGCGCGATCGAGGAGCTCGGAATTCCCAGCCTCGTCTTGATGGAGAACGCCGCCTCTTCCGTGGTCGAGGCCCTGACCGACCGCTTCCCTCAGGCCGAAGCGGTCGCACTGTTTTGCGGCCCGGGCAACAACGGCGGGGACGGCTTGGCGGTCGCCCGGCGATTGGCGAACTTGGGCTTCTCGGTCGAGATCTTCCTCTTCGGGAAGGGCGAGCCGCGAGGCGATGCCGCCATCCAACTGGGGATCTGCCGCAAGATGGGTCTCGCCATTCACCCCTTGCGCGATGCGGCGCAACTGACCCAGGCGCTCGAACGGGCGGCCGCTTCGGACCTTGTGGTGGATGCGCTCTTCGGCACCGGGCTCAGCCGGCCCCTGGAGGGCCTCGCCCGGGATGCCGCGACCGGGATCAACGCCTGCGGTCGTCCCGTTCTGGCGGTCGATATCCCGAGCGGGTTGGAGGGAAGCTTGCCGTCGCTTCCGGGACCTCATGTCCAGGCCGACCTGACTGTTTCTCTTGCCGCGCTAAAGGTGGCGCACGTGCTGGAGCCCGCAGCGGTGGCGGCGGGCGACGTGGTGATCGGAGACTTGGGTATCCCACCCTCGCTGATCGCGGAGGCGGAAGGCGATCTCGAGCTGCTGCAGGAGGCCGAGCTGGCCCCGTTGCTCGCGCCCCGCGCTCCCGATAGCCACAAGGGGACCTACGGTCACGCCTTGATCTTCGCCGGTGGCATGGGGAAGGCGGGGGCCGCAATCATGGCGGCGCGCGCCGCGGTCCGCGTCGGCGCCGGCCTGGTCACGGCGGCGGTCCCGAACGCGATCGCTGGAGCCGTGGACGTGGCCTCGCTCGAATCGATGACGATCGGACTCCCTGCCGGCCCCGGTGGAACGGTCGATGCGGCAGCTGCAGACATCGTCCTCCAGGCCGCGGCGGAGCGCACGGCGCTCGCCGCGGGACCCGGTCTCGGCTTGGCGCCGGGGACGGTCGAGGTGGTGCGGCGAATCGTCCGGGAGTCCGAGGTTCCTCTGGTGCTGGACGCTGACGGTCTGAACGCGTTCGCCGGTGACCCGGGCCAGCTCCGGCGCTCGGCGCCCATGATTCTCACGCCCCATCCGGGAGAGCTGGGACGGTTGCTCGGTCGCTCCCCCGGCGAGGTTCAGGCCGACCGCCTGGCGGCGGTCCGTCAGCTGGCAGGGGAGTGCGGCGCGATCGTCGTGCTCAAGGGCCACCGTACCCTGATCGCCGATCCCAATGGTCGGACCGCGATCAATCCGACAGGGAACCCGGCGATGGCTAGCGGTGGCAGCGGTGACGTCCTTACCGGTATCATTGTGGGGCTGCTTGCCCAGGGCATGGCTCCCTATGAGGCCGCGTGCCTGGGAGTTTTTGTCCACGGCTTCGCCGGAGATCGCGCGGTTGCCGAGGAAGGCCAGCGAGTCATCCCCGCAAGCGAGCTTCTTACCTGGTTACCTCGGATCCTCGCCGCGATCGCCGATTCATGAAACGCTGGTCAAGCGCCTCTCCAGCGCAGACGGAGGAAGTCGGAGCGAAGCTGGTCCACGAGCTGATGCCGGACGGGGTGATGTTGCTCAAAGGACCACTCGGGGCCGGGAAGACGGTCCTGGTGAAAGGACTCGCACGGGGTCTCGGCATCGACCCGAGAGAGATCCAATCGCCGACGTTCACCTTGATGCGGGAGCACCGAGGAACGGGTGGACGGCTCTTTCACTTAGACCTGTATCGACTCGATAGCGGCCAGGCGAGCGCTCTGGGGATCGAGGAGGTGCTTGCTGGCCCCGGCGTCAAGGCGGTGGAGTGGCCGGAACGGCTCCCGGATGGAATTCTCACCGGGCTCCGCGGCATGACGGTTGAGCTAATCGTGACTGGCGAGCTGGAGCGACGCGAGATTCTCGTCCAGCCCTTTTTCCAAGGCGTCGCTCGAGCCGCGAACGCAGAAGTGTGATCCGCGAACGCACAACTCTGATCAAGGAGAAGCAAAACGATGACAATCAAGAAAGTCGGTGTCCTGGGCTGCGGCCTGATGGGCTCCGGGATCGCCGAAGTCAGCGCAAAGTCGGGCTATGAAACCGTCGTTCGAGAGGTAACGGAGGACTTTCTGAAGAAGGGGCTCAATCGGATAGAGCGCTCCCTCGGAAAAGCGGTGGAGAAGGGAAAGCTGAGCGCCGGGGACCAGAAAGCGACCCTCGGCCGGCTGAAGGGCACGGTCGACCTGGCCGACTTGGCCGACTGCGACTTGGTGGTAGAGGCAATCGTCGAGAACATCGATGAGAAGAAGAAGACCTTCTCGGACCTCGATAGCGTCGTGAAGCCGGGGGCGGTTTTCGCCAGCAACACCTCGTCGCTGACGATCACGCAAATGGCCATGTTCACCAGCCGCCCGGAGCGTTTCGTGGGCCTCCATTTCTTCAATCCAGTGCCGGTCATGAAGCTGGTGGAGGTGGTGCGAACCCTGCTTACCAGCGACGAGACCTTCGAGACGGCGCGGGACTTTGTCGCTTCCTTGGGCAAGGAAGCCGTCGCTTGCCGAGACAATTCCGGCTTCATCGTCAATCGTCTTCTCGTCCCCTATCTCCTGGACGCCATCCGCGCTTACGAGGAGGGAGTGGGGTCGGTGGAAGACATCGACAAGGGGATGAAGCTGGGTTGTGGTTACCCGATGGGGCCGTTCACCCTGCTCGACTTCGTCGGTCTCGACACCACTTACTACATCGCGAATATCATGTTCGACGAATATCGCGAGAAGCGCTTTGCGCCGCCGCCTCTGCTCAAGCAGATGGTTACCGCGGGCCGGCTCGGGAGAAAGAGCGGCCGTGGCTTCTATGACTACTCCAAAGACTGAAGAAGAGAGCCAGCGCGAGCGGATTCGGTGGTGTAGAGTAGCCGCAATGGTGAATGAAGCGGGGCCACCGCCGGGTCCGGCGGTGGCGAGTTCTCGGCCCGGGCGCCCCGTTCGGTGGCAGGTTCCGACTCCCTTCTCGCACAGGCCATGACCGACGTTACCCTGGCGCAAGAGGGGCTGGCGACGCTCTTCGGAACCCACGACGAGAACCTGCGCCGTATCGAGCGGGCGTTCGATGTGGAGCTCTCGGCTCGGGGCAACGAGGTGAGGATCCAAGGGGAAGCCGAGAGCTCGGAGGTCGTGCAGCACCTCTTCGGCGAGTTCTCGCGCCTCCTCGAGGCGGGCTACCGGTTGCGTCCGGGTGACGTAGCCACGGCCATTCGAGTCTTGCGAGAAGACCCCGGAGCCTCGCTCGTGGATTTCTTCTCCACCGAGGGAATGCTTGGGACCGTTCGCCGCTTGGTGGCTCCCAAGAGCCTCAAGCAAGCGCAGTACCTGGATGCGATGTCGCAGCACGACATCGTCATCTCGATCGGCCCCGCCGGGACGGGGAAGACCTATCTTGCGGTGGCAATGGCCGCCGCGGCGCTCCAAGAGAAGCAGGTGCGCCGGATCGTGCTGGCCCGCCCGGCAGTCGAAGCGGGGGAACGGCTCGGTTTTCTTCCCGGGGACCTCGCCGAAAAGGTCAATCCCTACTTGCGGCCACTCTATGATGCTCTCTACGACATCATCGGGTTCGAGAAGGTCGGCCGTATGCTCGAGCGCGGAATGATCGAGGTGGCGCCCATAGCCTTCATGCGCGGCCGGACGCTCAATGACAGCTTCATCATTCTCGACGAGGCCCAGAACACCACGACCGAGCAAATGAAGATGTTCTTGACTCGTATCGGATTCAACTCCAAAGCCGTCATCAACGGAGACGTGACGCAGGTGGATCTGCCCACCGGCAAGGTCTCCGGACTGCGCGAAGCGGCGGTGGTCCTCCGGGATATCGAGGGAATCTGTTTCATTCACTTCAGCGAGCGTGACGTCGTGCGCCATCACTTGGTGCAGAAGATCATCACCGCGTACGACCGGTACTACGGCAGGTCAGCCGGCAACAAGGCCGTCGACACGCAAGCCGCGGGTGAGGAGGCCTGAGGGAGCATGGCTCGACGACAACGACCGCTCCGCACCGCCGGCCTGCGTCGGCCCGGTGGGTGGTGGCTTCGCCAGGGATTGCGCGGGAAAGAGGCTTGGGCCCGTTTGCGCGCCGCCTGGGGTTTCTGGCTCATGCTCTTCCTGGTGATTGGCGCCTGGACGCTCTTGCCGGCCGGGACCTTTTCAAGGGCGGAGCAGGTGAATCCGGGCGAAATCGCACACCGCGACTACGAGGCGTCACGGGCCCTTCTGGTGCCGGATCTGGAAACGACCCAGGCCAAGCAGCAAGCCGCGCGCGACGCGGTTCTTCCCGTTTTCGACTTTGACCCGGGGCTTGCGGCCGAGCGCGAGCAGCAGGTTGACCGTCTGTTTGCCGCGGGAAAGAAGCTCACGGCGCCGAGCTCGGGCAAGGGGCACCGAAAATCCTCGAAAGCATCGAAACTATCGGCAAGTGACTTGGCGACCGCGTTGAGTCAGGCAAGCGGGCTACAGGTGTCTCCCGCGGAGGCGGAGCTATTCGCCAAGAAGGGCTTTCAGCCCAATCTCGATGACCGGATCCGGGGGCTTTTCGACGAGGTGTTGACCCGCGGAATCGTCGCCAACAAGAGCCTGCTTCTCGAGAACCGGGTTCGGGGAATAACCTTGCGCACGGTGGGGGGAGGCGAGAGGACCGAGATCAATCTCTTCGATTTTCTCGCTTATCCCTCCGAGGTCGAGGAGCTTCTACGCAGTCGTCTCCATGATCTTCTCGGTTTCTCCACGCGGGATCGTGATGCCCTGGTCAGCTTCATGATCGACAACCTCTCTCCGAACCTGGTGCCCAACCGCGCGGAAACCCGGAGCCGCCGCGAAGCCGCGGTCGCGAGCACGCCGCCAGTGTTCACTCAGATACACAAGGGGCAGATGATCGTCCGCAAGGGGGATCAAATCACCGCTTCGGAAGCGCGCGCGATCGCCGAGCTAGCTGGTCAACGGCGCACCGGAAGGCGTCTCGTCCTTCCGATCCTAGGAGTGTTCGTCCTCCTCTCTCTCGTCGCCCTGGTCCTCGCCTTGGGGGCGCGCGGAGGCCCGAGCGTGCAAGGCAAGTCCGGCAATCAGGTGCTGGGAGAGCTTCTCCTCTTGACTCTCCTTGCGCTTCTCGGGGCGCGCTTCGGCTCTTTCGTGTCGACCGCCCTCGCTGGCTCCTTCGACGCGGCGCCCTTCAATTCAGTCACCAGTTATCTGTTCGCCCTGCCTTACGCCTCCCTGGCGCTGGTCGTGACCTTGCTCTATCGCCGCTCGATCGCGCTGCTCGTCGCCTTGCTCTTCGCGGTGGTCATGGGCTGGACTGTGGCGGGAGGCGCGCTGTGGCCGGTCGTCTACTCCCTGGGCGGCGCCCTTGCGGGCATCTACGCCCTGGAGCACTTTCAGTTCAAGCAGCGCTCGACCATGATTCGCGCCGGGCTGGTCATCGCGGTCACCAATGCGGTGATGATCCTCATGTTGGTGGCGCTTCAGCGTCAAGAGCCGCCGCATTTGGCGCAGGTCGGCTTCGACTTGGTGTGTGGCCTGATCGGAGGGCTCCTCGCCTCTGCCGCCGCCAGCTTCGCCGTGCCTCTTTTCGAGTCGGTCTTTTCCTTGACCACCGATATCCGCCTGATCGAGCTTGCCAACACCAACCTGCCCCTGCTCCGGCGCCTGGCCTTCGCCGCCCCCGGCACCTTTCAGCACTCCCTGATGGTCGCGAATCTGGCGAAGGAGGGCTGCGAGGCGGTGGACGCCGACCCGGTTCTGGCCTATACGGGGGCCTTGTACCACGACGTAGGGAAAATCTTTCGCCCGGAGTACTTCGTCGAGAATCAACGCAACGAAAACCGGCACGACCACCTGGCTCCTTCGATGAGCGCGCTCATTCTCATCAATCACGTGAAGGAGGGGCTGGATCTGGCCCAGCAATACCATCTGCCGCAGCCCATCCACGATGCGATTGCCCAACATCACGGAACGCGGTTGATCACGTATTTCTTCAATCGCGCTCTCGAGCGGGCGGACCCGGACAGCGGCGTGGTCAGCGAAGAGGAGTACCGGTACCCCGGACCCAAGCCGCAGAGCAAGGTCATGGGAGTCCTCATGTTGGCGGATGGAGTGGAGGCGGCGAGCCGCAGCCTGACCGAGGCCTCGCCTGCTCGCCTGCGCTCGGTCGTGAGAGCGATCGTCGATGACTGCTTGAAGGACGGGCAGCTCGACGAGACCGATCTCACCCTTGCCGATCTGAATCGCATCGGCGACGCCTTTCTTCGCGTGCTCGCCAATTTCTTCCATCGCCGTATCGACTACCCCGGCTTCGACTTCAACGAGAACGGGGGCGAGAAGATCTCATCTCAGGTGGTGGAAGTCGCCAAGATGAGCTGATGGTGGACGAGCGAAGGATCGCCGCCTCGGCGCCGGAATCCGGCGAGGTGATTATCCAGAATCCGGCGCGCCTACCGGTCTCGATGGTGGCGAAAATCAATGATTGGCTGGACGCCTTGATCTCCGCCTTGTGTCCAGGGGCCAGCTTCGGCGCTCGCCTCGACAGCGACCGCGCTGTGGCGGATGCGAATCGACGTTGGCGGAGGATGACCGGACCGACCGATGTCCTCTCTTTTCCCGGCGAAGCTGGCGAAGGGGAACGACACCTGGGTGACGTCCTGATCGCCGTTCCCACGGCGCGTCGCCAGGCGCAGGCCGCCGGACATTCACTCGAGCGCGAGCTGAAGATTCTGCTCTTGCACGGTGCCTTGCACTGCCTTGGCTACGACCACGAGACCGATGACGGAACGATGGCCCGCCTCGAGAGCAAGCTGCGCCGCAAGTGGATCGCAAGCGGAGGGCAGCGAGCGGTGGAGTCTCGTTCGTGATCCCTTGGTTCGAGGCCGGGGCGCTCATTCTCGGGGCGCTTGCCGTCACCGTTTTGCTCTTCACCCTGGCGGGTCTCCTCGACCGTAGCGGATCGATTCGCCTGCGTCGCTGGAGCGAAGAGAAAGGGGGCCGGCTCGCCGCCCTCTATTCCCAGCCCGGGCGCTTCGAGGCCTTCCGTTTCCTGCTCTCCATAGCGGCGCGAGCCGTGCCCTTCCTGATTCTTGCCGTGGTTTGGTGGCCGCTCGCTCAGCGCCGCGTTCCTCATTCCTTGGGCTGGGCGGTCACCACGGCAGTGGTGGCCGCCGGGTTGGCTGAGATCACGACGCGACGGCTAGTCGCACGACGGGCGGAAGGGGCATTGCACGCACTGAGCCCCGTCTATCGGTTCTTGGCATTCGCCTTTCTGCCGTTGATCTTGTTGCTCGGGCCATGGATCCGGTTGCGGGCGGCCAACAAACGATCTGGAGAAGAGGTGGTCTCCGACGAGGAGATCGAGGCTTTTCTCGACGTCGGGGCACGCGAAGGAATCTTCGAGCCTGAAGAAGAAGACCTGGTGTGGCGGATCGTGGACTTTGGGGACACTCAGGTCCGGAGCGTAATGACCCCGCGCATCGACATCGTCGCGGTGCCCGTCGAGGCCGGGGTTGACGAGCTGGCGCAGGAGTTTCTGACCGCGAAGCACGCTCGCATTCCCGTTTTTCAGGGATCGATCGACCAGATCGTCGGCGTCGTGCACATTCGCGATGTCCTCCAGGCGCTGCGCGCGGGACAGGCGGCGAACGCCCGGGAGCTTGCTCACCGTCCCTATTTCGTGCCCGAGACCAAGCCTGTGGACGAGCTTCTTCAGGAGTTTCAGCGCCGCCACCAGCAACTCGCCATTGCGGTCGACGAATATGGCGGGACCGCTGGACTGGTGACTGTGGAAGACGTGGTCGAGGAGCTGGTGGGGGAGATCTTCGACGAGCATGAGCCGGCGCTGGTGGAGCCCCGCTCGCTCGGTGACGGAAAGTGGCAGATCGATGGAAGAGCGCACCTGGCGGACCTCGAAGATCTTACGGGAGTGAAGCTCGAGAACCTGCCGTACGAGACCGTTGGGGGACTCGTCTTCGGCTTGGTGGGGGATGTCCCAAAGCCCGGGCAGACGGTCGTGGCTCAGGGGCTGCTATTCACCGTCGAGTCGGTTGCCGACCGCAGAATCGAGAGCGTGACCATCGAGCGGGTGCGCAGTGAGACGGCGGAGGGAGGCGAAGGGGGAGCAAAGCCATGACGGAGACGCCTGCCGCCACCTCCAAGCGCGCCGGCAACGTGGTTCTCGTCGGAAGGCCCAATGCCGGCAAGTCAACGCTCATGAACCGCTTTCTCGGCGAGAAGGTGGCGATCGTTTCCGACAAGCCGCAGACCACCCGCCACCGTTTGATGGGGATCCTGACTACCTCCATGGGGCAGATGGTGTTTCTCGACACTCCCGGCGTCCATCGTCCGCTCCATCGGATGAACCGTCAGATGGTCGAGGCGGCGCGCGAAGCAATGGCGGAGGCCGACGTGGTCTGTGTGCTCCACGATGCCAGCGTCCCCTTTGGTCAGGGAGATCAGTTTCTCCTGGACTTCGTGGGCAAGAGTGGAGCGCCGAAGATCGCTGTCCTGAACAAGATCGATCGCATCGACAAGCGGGCCTTGCTGCCGCGCATCGCGCGCTTCGCGGAAAACGGGCAGTTCGACGAGATCGTGCCGGTTTCGGCGCTGAACGGCGATGGGTGCGCCCGCCTCTTGAATTTACTCTGGGATCGCCTCTCGCCCGGAGAAGCGCGCTTCGCCCCCGACCTGGTGACCATCCAGCCAGAGCGCTACTTGGCGGCGGAGAGGGTTCGCGAAAAGCTTTTGGCAATGACCCGCGACGAGGTTCCCTTCGCGACCGCGGTGCGGATCGACCGTTGGGAAGAGGTCGGGAATCGTTCTTTGGTGCGCATTTTTGCCTCGATTCTGGTGGACAAGGCAGGCCAGAAGGCGATCGTGATCGGTCGCAAGGGGAGTCGTATCAAGGCAATTGGCAGCGCGGCGCGAAGGGATCTCGAGGAGTACCTGGGGGCGAAGGTGTTCCTCGATTTGCACGTGCGCGTGCAGCCCGGATGGCGCGAGGATCCCCGGATCTTGAGCGAGCTAGAGCGAATGCAGGAAGAAATCGACTGGAGCGATCGATGAGAAACGGGAATCGCTCCGCCCCCATCTCTGTTTCATCTCCGTAAGTCGTTACAATAAAAGCACTTCCAATGCCGGGGCCGGGGGCGCACAGAGCGGCTCTGTGGTACGATCGCTGGTCTGATGGAGACCACCGTTAGCCACTGGCGGCTGGAGAAATTGAGCGACACCCTGCGCAAGTTCGTGCGCCGTGGAGCCCGGGCAAATATCGAGAAGCTTCTGAGGAGAGTGCGTCCCGAGGATGTCGCCGTTCTTCTTCGGGATTTGACCCCGTCCGAGCAGCTCGACGTTTTCGAGGTGCTTGTGAGCTCGTTTCCCCAGAGCGCGGGCGAAGTGCTCACGGAGTTGGAATCTCCGCAACGGTTGGCGATTCTGGAACGTCTCTCGGCGCAGGAGGTCGCCGCTCTCATTCGGCCGATGTCGGTCGACGACGCGGTGTTCATCGTCGAGTCTCTGCCCGAAGCCCTGCGAGAGCCGGTGCTCGACATGACGGGTCTGGGAGGCCCCTCCGAGGTGGAGACCCACCTCACCTACAGCGACGACACCGCCGGCCGGATCATGGATTCGGAGTTCTTCGCGCTTCCCGAAGGGAGGCAAGTCAGCGAAGCGATCGCCGCGATCCAGAACGCCAATGACATCGACATGATCTCTTATCTCTACGTGACCGACGAAGAGGGTCACTTAGTCGGTGTCGTTTCGCTTCGCCAGCTCCTGTTGTCGCCGCCGGCGCGCTTGCTCTCTGAAGTTATGACTCGTTCGGTGATCAAGGTTCATACCGATACAGATCAAGAAGACGTCGCGCAGCTCGCCGCACGCTATGACCTCTTGGCGATTCCCGTGGTCGACGAGGGCAATCACCTCGTGGGGATCGTCACCGTCGACGACATTATCGATATCCTCAAGGAGGAGGCGACCGAGGACTTCCTGAAAATGGTGGGGA
The DNA here is from genome assembly GCA_046704885.1 of Thermoanaerobaculia bacterium. Lineage (GTDB taxonomy): Bacteria > Acidobacteriota > Thermoanaerobaculia > Multivoradales > JBJKRB01 > JBJKRB01. The sequence goes on from JBJKRB010000106.1 coordinate 18,232, forward strand.
CGTCGGAGGACGAGCTCCTCTATTCGGATCACTCCCTCAAGGTTGCCCGGATTCGGCTACCGTGGTTGCTCGTCACCCTCGTCGGACTGATCGCGACTGGCGTCGTTCTCGAGCGCTTCCAGGTCGGGCTCAAGGAGGCCCTCTTCTTGTTGACGTTTGTGCCGGTGATCATGGGAATGGGCGGCAACATCGGGTCCCAGACCTCGACTCTCGCCGTTCGTGGACTCGCCACCGGGCGTATCGGAAGCGGCCGCATCCTACGGTTTCTTTGGCAACAGACCAAGATTGGCCTGCTTCTGGCGATCGTCTGTTCCGTGGTGGTGGCCCTTGCCGCCGTCCTTCTCGACCAGAATCCGTATTTGGCGCTGGTGGTTGGCGTGGCCCTTCTGCTCGCTATCGTTCTCGCGTCGCTGACTGGAGCTCTCGTTCCTATTGTCTTCTCTCGCCTGGGAATCGATCCGGCCGTGGCGGCGGGACCCTTGGTGACGACCTCGAATGACATCCTCGGGATTCTCATCTACTTCGGCCTGGCGACAACTCTCATCGATCTGATCCTGAGGTAAGCACCGAGCCGTCCATGCATCTGTTTACCGCGGAAGCGCGAATTCTCGATGTCTATGATCTGCAGGAGGGGGATCGCATCGTGACTTTCCTCACTGCCGAGCAGGGCAAGAAGAGAGGTGTGGCGCGGGGCTCGCGCAGGAAGCACTCACGCTTCGCGGGGCAGCTGCAGTTGCTCGCCAAGGTGCGAGTCACCTGGTACGAGAGGGAGGGCAAAGATCTCGCACGCATTTCCTCCGCCGACCTCTTGCACAGCCCCTCGCGGGCGATGAGGGATCTCGAAGGGCTGCTGCTGGCGAGCTACTTGGCCGAGCACCTGACTGAATTTGCCCAGGAGAACGAAGACAGCGAGCGTCTCTGTCGGCTGCTCGAGGCCACTCTCGAGTCTCTCGCCGCGGGGCTCGATCGAGAGCTCGTAACGCGATATTTTGAGGTCTGGATCCTGCGGTTGGCGGGCATCTTCCCACCACCGCTCGAGTGCCCGCAGTGCGGGAGAGAGTTTCGTGGCGAGGCGGTGCTGCCCGAAGGTGGCGATGCTTTGCTGTGCCGTGACTGCCACGCCGGTCCGAGGGGTTTCTCCGTGGCCGGTCCGGCATTCGAATTTCTATTGGCAAGCGCCCGCGAGCCGGTCAAGGCGCTCGCTGGCAAGACGCCGGGGACCGCGCTCGCCGTGGTGGAAGATCTCTGCGGGCGACTGCGGCGGAGGTTCTTGGGCCGCGAGCTCAAGAGCTATCGGGTGATGCAGCGGTCGCTAACCCTGGCCGGGGGAGAGTCAAATTCATGAGCACGAGCTTCCAGGACCTGATCTTGAACCTGGCGGGCTTCTGGGCCGATCGCGCCTGTGTCCTGGCGCAGCCTTACGATCTCGAGGTAGGGGCCGGCACCATGCATCCCGACAGCTTCCTGCGGGTCCTCGGACCCGAGCCGTGGCGGGTCGCGTACGTCCAACCGTCGCGCCGTCCCGCCGACGCCCGCTATGGTGAGAACCCGTTCCGTCTCGGCAAGCACTATCAGTTTCAAGTGATCTTGAAACCCGCGCCAGAGGACGTGCAACAGATGTACGTGGCGAGCCTCGAAGCGATGGGCATCGACCTCGCCGTTCACGACCTGCGTTTCGAGGAGGACAACTGGGAAGCGCCGACCTTGGGGGCTTGGGGCGTCGGCTGGCAGGTGATGCTGGACGGAATGGAGATCTCTCAATTCACGTATTTTCAACAGGCCGGTGGACTCGAGCTCGACCCGATCAGCGTGGAGATCACCTACGGTCTGGAGAGGATCACGATGTTCCTGACCCTTTCGGAGAGCGTCTACGACATCGATTGGGTTGCGGGAGGCCCCACCTACGGCGCCGTGCGGCATCAGGACGAAGTGGAGATGTCCCACTACTACTTCGAGCTCGCGGATGTCGAGTTCCTCAACGAGCAATTCGCCGGCTTCGAACGAGAGGCGGAGCGCTGCCTGCAAGCGAACCTGGTCATTCCGGCGTACGAGTGCGCTCTCAAGTGCTCTCATCTGTTCAATCTGCTGGATGCTAGAGGGGCGGTCTCAGCCACCGAGCGGGTAGCCTTGATCAAGCGCGTGCGCAATCTTGCCGTCGCGTGTGCCGCGGCGTACATCGCCAGCCGCGAGAGACTGGGGTTCCCACTGCTCGATCGCGATCGAGCGGATCGGGTGGCCGAGGTGCACAGCGAGGAAGGGGCGGCCGATGCCTCGCGGTGAGCTCCTTCTCGAAGTCAGGTCCGAGGAGATCCCCGCGCGCATGCTGCGCTCTGGCATTCGGGCGCTGAGCAGCCGGCTGTTCGAAGAGCTGATCGCAAAGGATCTTGCCCCGCGTGAGATCGAAACCCGATTCACGCCACGCCGCCTCGCGGTCATCGTCAAGGGACTGCCCGAGGCCCAGAAGGAGAGGGAGGAGGTCGTCTACGGCCCACCCGTGTCGGTGGCTTACGACAAAGCGGGGAAGCCGACGGCCGCCCTCGAGGGCTTCGCCAAGCGCTGTGGCGTGGCGGCCGACGCTCTAACGAGGGCCGAGCGCGACGGCAAGGGTGAATATCTCGTGGCGCGACAGACGATCCCCGGCAGGCCGACACGAGAGATTCTGTCCGAGATCCTGCCACGCGTCGTGACCGAGATCCCGTGGCCGAAGACGATGCGCTGGGGAGCCCGGTCGGGGCCCTGGGCGCGGCCGGTACACGGCATTCTGGCGTTGTTCTCGGGCGAGGTGGTTCCCTTTTCGCTGTTCGGAGTCGCGAGCGGAGCGGGATCGGTCGGTCATTCCCTGCTCTCACCGCGGAGTTTCGTGGCGAGGGGAGCCGCGGACTGGGAGCGCAAGCTCTCTACCCGAGGGATCGTTCCGAGCTTCGAGGAGCGACGCCGAATGCTCTCCGAGAAGATGGCAGAGGCGGCGCGAACGCTGAACGGACGGCTGGTCGAGGACCCGGACCTCCTCGATCGACTCGCCGCGGTTTGCGCGATTCCCGGTCTCGTGGTGGGACACTTCAAAACTGACTTCCTCGACCTGCCGCGCGAGGTCTTGATCACGAGCCTGCGCGACCACCAGAGCGCCTTTACTGTCGAGCGCGATGGCAATCTCTTGCCCTCGTTTCTCACCGTAATGGATCGGCCCGATGACCCGAACGATCGAGTTCGACTGGGGAATGAGTGGGTCGTGCGCGCCCGCCTCGCCGACGCCAGATTCTTCTTCGATGAGGATCGCAAGACCAGATTGGTCGAACGCGCCGCGGAGCTCGCGCATCTGAGCTTTCACGATCGCCTCGGCAGCTACGCGGAAAAGACCGAAAGGGTGTCGGCCCTTGCCCGCACCGTGGTCGAGCAACTGGGTTGGGATGACGAGCTCGAAGCCGCTCTGCAGGCGGCGCGCTTGCTCAAGGCCGACCTCAGCAGCGAGATGGTGAAGGAGTTCACGTCGCTCGAAGGCGTGATGGGCGGAATCTACGCCCGCCTCGAAGGTCACCAGGACGATGTGTGGCGGGCGATCTACGATCAGTATCTTCCAGCGGGAACCGATGATCCCCTGCCGCGCTCGCGCGCCGGGCTGGTGGTTGGCCTCGCCGATCGACTCGACACGCTCGTCGGCCTCTTCGGAGCGGGGCAGCAGCCGACCGGGAGCAAGGATCCGTTCGGATTGCGCCGCTGTGCTCAGGGGGCCGTTCGCATCGTGCTAGAGGGAAGGCTTCCAATCGATCTCGACTTGTTGGCGGCGAAGGCGGTGCGCCTGTACGGTGATCGCCTCGCGATCAAAGCCGAAGAGGTGCTGGAACGAGTTCGCCCGTTCCTCCGCGACCGTTTGCGTTTTCTCCTCGGACGCGAGGGATTCGAGTACGACGAGATCGAAGCCGCGCTGGCGGTGGGCGACGCCGACCTGCCAGATACTCGCGCCCGGGTCGAAGCGCTGCACGCGGTTCGCGAGGAGCCGGGATTCCTCGAGGTCGCCCTTGCCGCCAAGCGCATCGCCAACATCGTTGGCAACGAGACGGAGCGTCCCGTAGCGGAGAGCCTGTTCGTCGATCAGGCGGAGCGCGACCTCCATGTGGCGGCCGGAGCTTTGAGACGGCGAGTGGAGGAGAGCGCCGAAAGCCGCGACTATGCGGCCGCTCTGCGCGCCATCGCCAATTTTGCCGAGGTCCTCGACCGCTTCTTTGTCGAGGTGCTGGTCATGGACGAGGACGTTGAGCTACGGCGCAACCGAATCGCGATATTGCAGTCGATCGAACGAACCTTCCGCAGAGTGGCCGAGCTCACTTCGATCGTAGTAGACAAAGCAGAACAACGGGCGCGCGAGAATCGCTCCAAGGAAGAGAACGACGAAGGCGTCTGACACTACAGAAACCGCATCATCAAGATAGGCAAGAAAGGGAGAGTTATGTCGCAGCGATATGTGTTTCCATTTGGTGGAGATGGCGTCGTGGAGGGAAAGCCTGACAAGAGCCTCCTCGGTGGCAAAGGGGCCGGACTCGCCGAGATGAGCCAGCTCGGGATTCCGGTACCTCCCGGTTTCACCATCAGCACTGAAGTTTGCCGTTTCTACCAGCAAAATGAAGGGAAGTACCCAGATAGTCTGGCGAAGGAGGTCGAGGACAATCTGGCTCGGGTGGAGCGCGAGCATGGAAAGCGCTTTGGAGAGGGCAAGGATCCTCTTCTCGTGTCGGTGCGCTCGGGCGCTCCGGTTTCAATGCCGGGAATGATGGACACGATTCTCAACCTCGGTCTCAACGACAACATCGTGGCCGAGGCGATAACGGCCGGCGCCGAGCCGCGGTTTCTGCGCGACTGCTATCGCCGCCTGCTCTCGATGTACGGTGACGTCGTCCTCAAGGTGCCTCACTCCGATTTCGAAAAGATCCTGGAGGAAGCTCGCGAGCGTCAGGGAGTGGAGACGGATGCGGAGCTCTCCCAAGATTCCTTGCTGGACGTGATCGCCGCTTATAAGGCGAAGATAGCGGAGCATGGAAAGCCCTTTCCGGAAGATCCCAAGGAACAGCTCTGGGGCGCCATAACCGCCGTCTTCGAAAGCTGGGACAATCGCCGAGCGCGCGAGTACCGCCGCTTGCAGGGCTTGTCCAACGAGATGGGGACCGCGGTCAACGTGCAGGTCATGGTGTTCGGAAATCGTGGTGACGATTGCGCCACCGGCGTCGCGTTCTCGCGCAACCCAGCCACTGGCGAGAAGGGGATTTTCGGCGAGTATCTGATCAATGCGCAAGGCGAGGACGTGGTCGCCGGCATCCGCACGCCGCAATCGATCAGCCCGGATGCGGATTCCGGAGGAATGACCGGTCAGTTCGCGGCCGCGTACGAGACCTTGAAGGGCGTTTGCCGCACATTGGAAAAAGAGCGGCGCGACATGCAGGACGTGGAGTTCACCGTGGACGGCGGCCGCCTCTATATGCTGCAGACCCGTAACGGGAAGCGGACGGGTTTCGCTGCGGTGCGCATCGCGGTCGATATGGTCGACGAAGGCTTGATCGAGCCGGCCGACGCGGTTGCGAGGGTGGAGCCGGAGCAGTTGAGCCAGCTGCTCGCGCCGGTCTTCGACCTCGAGCAGAAGCAAGAGGCGATCGCCCACGGAGATCGCCTGGCGGAAGGCCTCCCGGCCGGACCGGGTGCCGCGTCCGGAAAGATTGCCCTGTCCGCGGAACACGCCGCGGAGATGGCGGCGAACGGCAACGTCATCTTGGTTCGGGCCGAAACTTCCCCGGAGGACATCGTCGGCATGCACGCCGCCGCCGGCATCCTCACCGCCCGCGGGGGAATGACCTCGCACGCGGCGGTCGTCGCCCGGGGACTGGGCAAGCCCTGCGTCGTCGGTGCCGGAGCCCTGCGGGTAGATGAGGCGGCGAACGAGATCCGCGTGGACGACCGAGTGCTGCACGAGGGAGACGAGCTGTCGATCGACGGTTCGACCGGCGAGGTCCTGGCGGGAAGCCTGACCGCCCGTGAATCGGAGGTCCTCCAGGTCCTGATGGAGGGTCGCGAGGAGACCCCCGCTTCCACGGCCTTTCGCCGCCTGCTCGAGTGGGCGGACGATCTGCGCCGCCTCGACGTGCGGACCAATGCCGATACTCCGGCGGACGCGAAGGTCGCGCGCGCTTTCGGCGCCGAGGGGATCGGTCTGTGCCGAACCGAGCACATGTTCTTCGACGAGGAACGGATCGCATGGGTGCGCCAGGCGATCGTGGCGGCGAATCAGGCGGAGCGGGAGCAAGCTCTCGAACACCTGCTACCTATGCAGCAGTCCGACTTCGAGGGCATCTTCGAGGCGATGGCGGGCTTGCCGGTCACCGTGCGCCTGCTCGATCCGCCTCTCCATGAGTTCCTGCCCAAGGGGGAGCGGGCCATTGCCGAGCTCGCTTCGCAAATGGGAATCGAGGCAAGCCATCTCGCGGACGTCGTCGATCGTCTGGCGGAGACCAATCCGATGCTCGGCCACCGCGGATGCAGGCTGGGGCTCACCGCGCCGGACATCTACACAATGCAAGTCGAGGCCATCGCTCGCGCCGCGGTGAATCTGAGCCGCCGTGGGGTGGATGTGAGACCGGAGATCATGGTTCCTCTGGTCGGATCGACGAACGAGATGATGCGCCTGCGGAGCATGATCGAGTCGACCCTCGAGCGCGTTCTCTCCGAGGAGGACAGCAAGCTCGAGATTCCGATCGGCACCATGATCGAAGTCCCGCGGGCGGCACTGGTAGCGGACAAGATCGCCGCCTACGCGGACTTCTTCTCGTTCGGGACCAACGATCTCACCCAGATGACCTTTGGTTTCTCACGCGACGACGTGGGGAGCTTCCTGCCGCGCTACATCGAGGATGGCATCGTGCCTGGCGATCCCTTCGCGTCGATCGACATCGACGGCGTCGGGCAGCTCGTGCGTCTGGCGGTGGCGCGGGGGAGAGAAAGCCGGAGTGGGATCAAGCTCGGAGTGTGCGGAGAGCACGGCGGTGATCCGCGTTCGGTCGAGTTCTTCCACGGCGTCGGTCTCGACTACGTGTCCTGCTCACCGTATCGAGTCCCGATCGCCCGCCTGGCGGCGGCGAGAGCGAATCAGAGCTAGGCGGATTGGCGAGGCGCCCCCGCCTCGGGGACCGACTGCGAGGGATCTGCCGCGACGAAAGCCGTCGAGGCCGTTGGCGCTACATGGCCGGTGCCGGCGCCGTTCTCGAGCGCGGGCATCGGCACTCTCGCGCTCACCGTGCCGGGCTTGTTGCCGCAAGGGGCTCGATCGAGGAACGCCGGAGGCTCTTGATCAGCTCGTCGCTCGCCGCCGGCTCCTGCGGGCAAGGGGACAGGCACCGCGCGGTAAAGAGCCGCAAGAGCGGGAGGGCGGGTGAAGCTCCGTAGCGCTCGCTCTCCCAAGCGGTCTGCTCGCTGAGGAGGACGGCGGCGGTCGTCTCCGCCATGGTCATCGCGAGGTGTCGGAGCTGCCCCTGCAGCTCGCCCTTCGTGACCCCTTGGGCTCGCCGCCACCAGGACTCGAGCGCCGTGAGGTGGTCCGTGAGGGTTTGACGAGTCGCGGCGGCCTCGCGATCGGCGCAACGCTCGAGACGCGCTCCAAGATCGCGACGCCAGAGCTCGAACGCGTTTTCGCGGGTCAAGACCCGGAGCACGTCCAAGGCCAGGACGTTGGTCGTGCCCTCCCAGATCGGGAAGACGTGTGCGTCGCGCATTAGACGCGGCAGTCCGGTGGTTTCTATATAAGCGGCGCCGCCGATGCACTCGATCGCCTCGCTGGTTACCACCACCGCGAGCTTCCCCGTCCACAGCTTGGTCAGTGGGATGAGCAAACGAAGGAGGACGCGCTCGTTCTCCTCGATAGCTCCGGTCTCGTCCTTGCCCGCGAGGGCCGATACGTGGAATACGAGCTGGGTGGCGGCCGCGGTGAGGGCTTCGAGCTCCGCCAGGGTTGCGGCATGGAGGGGGAGGTCGATCAAGGGCCGCCCGAATGCTTCGCGCCGGTTCGCGTAATCCGTTGCGAGGGCCAGGGCGCGACGCATGGCCGCGGCGGAGCAGCACGAGTTGTAAAGCCTGGTGACGTTGAGAACCGTGGCGATGTTGGCGACGCCGGCCCCGATCTCGCCGATGAGCTCCGCCCTGGTCCCTTCGAGAGTCAGCTCGGCGGTGGGCAGGGCACGGGTGCCGAGCTTGTCCTTGAGGCGGTCGATTCGGATGCCGTTGTAGCTGCCGTCGGGGTTGCGGACCTCGAGGCAGAAGAGGCCGAGCCCGCGGTTTCCCTCGGGCGCTCCCTGCGGGCGAGCAAGGAGGAGGGCCATCTGGCCGTCGATCGCCGAGGTGAACCACTTGTTTCCCCACAGTCGCCAGCCCTGCTCAGTGCTCTCGGCAACCGTATCGGTGCGCGAGACGTCGGAACCTCCGCTGCGCTCGGTCATCCACTGGCCGGCTCGCCAGAACTCGGCCGGGTCACGGCTGATCAGACGGGGCAAGAAACGCCGGCGAAGGCCTTCCGGTGCCTGAGTCTCCATCACCCGCGCGGCGCCGTCCGTCATCGCCAAGGGGCAGCTGGCGAGGGCCGAGGAGGGGTGGTAGAGGTAAAGCAGAGCCATCTGGGCGAATCGGGACTCCGCCCCGAACTCTCGTTCGAAGGCGGTTGCGACCACACCCTCTCGGGCGGCGATCGCCAGAAGCTCACTCCATGAGCGATCGAGCTCGAGCTCGTCAACCCGCTGGCCCCAAGGGTCGAGTTGAACGAGCTGCGGAGGGTTTGCCTCGGCGCGATCCGCCAGGTCGAGCATCTCGCCCGCTGCCAAGCCGGCAAGCCTCTGCAGCGCCGGACGCAGTCGCGCAATCGAGGCGGGGGAGAGTCGGCGCTCCAGGCAGAGTCTGAAGGCGGGATCGCCTTCCCAGGGATCTTCAAGTCGCGGGGGCTGTTGGAAGAACTCGCTCATCGCGCACCTCCCATCCGAGAGTGCCACGCCTGGCACCGGTCTGTCCAGCTGTCAGCCTACTAGAATAGGGCGCATGGATCGCATCCATCTGCTCGGCGACCGGCTGATCAGCCAGATCGCGGCCGGCGAGGTGGTCGAGCGCCCCGCGTCGGTGGTCAAGGAGCTCGTGGAGAATTCTCTCGACGCCGGGGCTTCTTCGATCGAGATTCAACTGGTCGCGGGCGGTAAGCGATCGATTTGGGTGCGGGACGATGGCAGTGGCATGGGGCGTAATGACGTGTTGCTCGCCTTCGACCGGCACGCGACGAGCAAGATCGCCGCCAGCGACGATCTCGACGGAATCGAGACGTTGGGCTTCCGGGGCGAGGCCCTGGCCGCCATCGCCGCCGTCTCCCGAGTCGAGCTGGTCAGCGCCGAGGAGCCGGGCAACGGCTTTCTGGTGCGAATCGAGGGCGGGAGAATCAAAAAGCACGAGCCGGCGGCGCATCCTCGCGGCACGACCATCGAAGTCGATTCGCTCTTTTTCAATGTTCCGGCCCGCCGCAAGTTCGCCAAGCAGCCCTCGACCGAGCTCCGGCGCTCGGTGGAGGTGGTGCAGGGGTACGCGCTGTCTCGCCCCGACGTGCATTTTCGCCTTTCGCACGAGGGACGTGCGCTCCTCGACGCGCCTCCCAGGCCGCCGGGCACGGCTGGCGCGCGGGAACGGATCGCTCAAATCTTCGGTCCTTCGCTGGCTGCCGAACTGAGCGAGATCGGGCACCAGGGGGAGGAAGGAGAGGCGATCTGGGGATTTGTCGGCGGTCCGGGTACGACGCGCGGCCGACGTCTTTTCGTGTTCGTCAACCGCAGGCTGTTGCGCGACCGCGCGATCCTCGCCACGTTCTACCGATCGGTCCGGGAAGCTTGGAAGAGCGATGAGTTTCCCGCCCTCTTCTTGTTTCTCGATCTTCCCTATGAGGCGGTCGACGTGAACGTCCATCCGCAAAAGAGCGAAGTCCGGTTTCGCGACACCCAGCTATTCGGGCGCTTGGGGGTGGAGCTTCGCTCCGCGCTCGAGGCGGCTAGGGGGGAGGAGCCGGCCTCTCTGCGGCCCCCGCAGGCTCCTCCGGGGACGCTGGCATGGAGAGGGCTCGGCGAGCGGAGCCTCGGGCCCTACGACGCGATCCCCGCGCCGCGACCAGAGGACGGCGTGATCGCCGAGAGGATGGCCGGGGGCCACGTCGCCGAGATGTCGATCACGCCAGAGCAGCGGGCCCCCGTGCCGCTCAGCGGAAGGCAGGGAGCTCGTCGTCCATTTCGCCTTCTCGGGCAATACAAGGGAGCATTGATTTTGCTCGAGGGCCCGGAGGGTCTGTTCTTGATCGATCAGCATGTCGCCCACGAGAGGATCCTCTATGAGCGCTACCGGCGCTCGCTCAGCCGTCATCGGGTGCCGGTGCAGCAGCTGGTGACGCCCATTCTGCTCGAGCTCGGCCCGGCCGAGCGGATGCGACTCGAGTCCCTGATCGATGATCTGGACCATCGAGGGTTCTCGCTTCGGGCGATGTCGGACCACACCTTGGCCTTGGCGGCGGTTCCCGCCGATTTGAGCGTCGATGGCGCCCACGCCACCCTGCTCGAGCTCGCCGCCGGCGGCGAAGCGGAAAAGGACTCAGCGGCGGTCGATGATCTCGACCGTCGTCTGCTCGGCTCGGTGGCGGCGTCGCTCTCCTGCAAGGCCGCGGTCAAGATGCATCACCCCTTGACCGCCGATGAGATGGAAGCCTTGATCGTGGAGCTCTTTGCCGCAGAGCAGCCTTACGCATGCCCCCACGGGCGCCCGATCGTTCTCACCCTCACGGACGCCGACCTGGAGCGCCGCTTCGGCCGGAGGTAGGGAGGGCTGAGAGGCTGTTAGCATTCGCTCGATGCTCGGTCGCTCCTCCGGTGCCCTCCGCTCTCTCGAAAAACGTCTCGGCCATCGTTTTTCGCGCCCGGCCCTGCTCGAGGAGGCGCTCAGTCATCGCTCCTTCGCCTTCGAAGAGGGGGATGGGTCCAACTATGAACGGCTCGAGTTCTTCGGAGATTCGGTCCTCGGTCTCCTGGCGGCGGAGTGGCTCTACGAGCGCTTCCCGGATCGCCCCGAGGGAGACCTGGCGAAGCTCAAGAGCCGCCTGGTGAGCGAGCCGATCCTGGCGACCTTCTCGCGTGATGTCGGGCTCGGCGAGAAGATGAGATTGGGTGTCGGCGAGGAGCGTTCGGGAGGGCGTGAAAAGGCCTCTCTCCTCGCCGATGTGCTCGAAGCGGTGATCGGAGCGTTGTACTTGGATGGTGGCCTCAAGGCGGCACGAAGGCTGGTCGTGGAGTTCCTCGAGGGCGCGATGGAGAAGGAGAGCCTTTCCCGCCCCTTTGACGCCAAGAGCCTCTTGCAGGAGGTGGCGCAGGCTCGCGGTTGGGAGCTCCCCGACTATCGCCACGTCGAGGAGAGCGGACCGGACCACCGCAAGACCTTCACGGTCGAATGCTGGGTGCGGGGCTTTCCAGCCGGACGGGGGAGGGGTCGCTCGAAGAAGCAGGCCGAACAAGAGGCCGCCGGTCACGCTCTCGAGACGCTCGATGCGGAAGACAACCTGAACCCCTCTTGATTGGGTCGATCTGCCGGCGAGAAGCTGCACGGGTCTCGGTTGACTGTTACAATCACGCTTCCTTTTGGGAAGGCTCACCATGGACCGCGTATCGATTCGTCATCTGAGAGAGCACATCGGCGAGCGGGTGGAGCTGGAGGGCTGGCTCACCAACAAGCGCTCGAGCGGCAAGATCGCGTTCCTGCAGCTGCGGGATGGGAGCGGAGAGGTGCAGGCGGTGGCGAGCAAGGCGGCCGTCTCGGAAGCCGTCTGGCAGGCGATCTCGGACGTCACCCAGGAGTCGACCGTTCACGTAGGTGGAAGCGTGGCCGAGGATCAGCGCGCTCCGAGTGGCGTCGAGATCCAACTCGAGGATTTGACGATCGTGCACCTGACCGCGGATTACCCGATCACGCCGAAGGAGCACGGCGTCGCGTTCTTGATGGAGCACCGTCACCTCTGGCTGCGCTCGAGCCGCCAGCACGCCGCCCTTAAGGTCCGCAGCGAAACGGCTCAGGCGATCCGGGACTTCTTCTACCAGCGCGAGTTCGTGCTCATCGATTCACCGATCCTGACCGCCAACGCGAGCGAAGGGACCTCGACTCTCTTCGAAACCGACTACTTCGGAGAGAAGGCCTATCTCAGCCAGTCCGGACAGCTCTATCTGGAACCGGCCGCGGCGGCGTTCGGCAAGGTCTATTGCTTCGGACCAACCTTCCGGGCGGAGAAGTCGAAGACGCGCCGCCATCTAATGGAGTTCTGGATGGTCGAGCCTGAGGTCGCGTTCCTTGACTTCGAGGGGCTCGCCAGCCTTGCCGAGGAGTTCGTTTGCGAGCTGACCGCGCGGGTTCTCGACCGCTGCCAAGAGGAGCTCAAGGTGCTGGAACGAGACGTCGCGTCACTCGAGCGAGTCCAGCCTCCGTTTCCGCGCCTCACCTATACAGAAGCCGTCGAGTTGCTGAGGAACAAAGGAGTCGAGATCGAGTGGGGCGACGACTTCGGAGGCGATGAGGAAACGATGCTCGCCGACCAGTTTGACCGTCCCGTGATGGTTAGCCGTTACCCAGCGAGCATCAAGGCGTTCTACATGCAGCCCGACCCGGAGGATCCGCGGGTTGTGCTCGGCCTCGACGTTCTGGCGCCGGAAGGCTACGGAGAGATCATCGGCGGCAGCCAGAGGATTCACGATCACGAGCTTCTCCTCGAGCGCATCACGCAAAACAATCTTCCTCTTGCCGCTTTCCAGTGGTACCTGGATGTGCGCAAATACGGGACCTTCCCGCACTCCGGCTTCGGTATGGGACTCGAGCGCTTCGTCGCCTGGATGTGTGGCCTTCATCACCTGCGCGAAACGATTCCCTATCCGCGCATGCTCTACAAGATCTACCCCTAGTCCGCGGCCACCACCCACCGGTACGAGGTTCCCAAGGGTCTATCGAGACACTGGAAGCAGGATCCGTTCCGCTTTGGGGAACGTGGCGCGCGATGGGCGCCAGCGGCTCGAAAGCGGCGCCTGCGGCTGTTAATATTCCAGAGACAGCTGTCGGGTCGTGCGATCGATCAACTTCGAGTCGACCACGAGAAAGGAACCCCATCATGAGCCCGTCTGAAGCCCATCACGTCAGCGAAGAGGAATCGCGGCGCGTCGCGGAAGCCTCGCGCGAGGCCGAGTGGAAGCAACCGAGCTTTCTGCGCGAAGCGTTCCTCGGCAACTTCCGCCTCGATCTGATTCACCCCTTCCCACTGCCTGGCGAGGAGCGCCCGGAATTCGCGGCCTTCTTCCAAGCCTTCAAGGAGTTCATCGCCAAGGAGGTCGATCCCGTAGCGATCGACACGAGCGGAGAGTATCCAGAGAATGTGGTCGACGGTTTCCGCAAGCTTGGCGCATTCGGAATGAAGATTCCGAAAGAATATGGCGGCTTGGGCTTCAGCAATCGCGAATATCAGAAGATCATGCAGTTCATTGGCAGCGTCGACGGCAACCTGACCGCGCTGCTCTCCGCCCATCAATCGATCGGCGTGCCGCAGCCGCTCAAGAACTTCGGCAGCAAGGAGCTCAAGGACGAGTATCTCCCCCGCTGTGCCAAGGGGGAGATCTCCGCATTTGCCCTGACCGAGCCGCGGGTCGGCTCCGACCCCGCGCGCCTCATGACCTCGGCCGAGAAGACGGAATCGGGAGACGCCTACATTTTGAACGGGGAGAAGCTGTGGTGCACGAATGGAACCATCGCCAAGCTTCTTGTGGTCATGGCGCGAGATCCGAAGAGCGGCAAGATCAGCGCCTTTGTGGTGGAGACGGATTGGGAGGGGGTCAAAGTCGAGCACCGCTGCCGATTCATGGGTCTCCGGGCGCTGTCCAACGCGGTGATCAGCTTCAAGAACGTACGGATACCGGCACGAAATCTCATCGGCGAGGAGGGGCGCGGCCTCAAGATCGCGCTCACCACGCTCAACGACGGCAGGCTCTCGATACCAAATGGCGTCGTAGGAGCCGCCAAGGCAGCTCTGGAAATTTGTCGCATATGGAGTAACGACCGGGTGCAGTGGGGCAAGCCCGTCGGCAAGCATGAGGCGATAACCCACATGTTGGCCGACATGGCGGCCACTACGTTCGCCATGGAGTCGATCGCCCAACTCGCCACCGCGATGGCGGACCGCGGCAACTACGACATTCGTCTCGAAGCCGCGTCCACCAAAGAGTGGAACACGTTCCAGGGCTGGCGAATCGTCGACGACATGATGCAGATTCGCGGCGGACGAGGGTACGAGACGGAAACCTCCCTCGCCGATCGGGGCGAGGTTCCGGTCGGCGTCGAGAGGATGATGCGCGACTTTCGAATCAACAAGATCTTCGAAGGTTCGAGCGAGATCATGCATCTGTTCATGGCGCGAGAAGCGGTGGACAAGCATTTGGAGATCGCCGGGGCGTTGATTGACCCGCGCTCGAGCGGTGGGCAGAAGATGGCGGCTCTGTTCAAGAGCTTCGGCTTCTATCTCTGGTGGTATCCGACCCGCTGGCTGGGCTGGGGGCGTTGGCCTCGCTATTCGGGTTTTGGAAGCCTGGCCGGCCATCTCCGCTTCGTCAATCGCTCCTCGCGCAAGCTGGCGCGTAGCATCTTCCACGGCATGATGGTCTATAGGGGCCGCTTGCAGAACAAGCAGGGCTTCCTCTTCCGCGCCATCGACATCGCCAACTACCTCTTTGCCATGGCGGCATCCATCACCCGGGCCAGGGCGCTCGCCGAGGCGGGCGATCCGCATGCCAAGGACGCGATCGAGCTGGCGGATCTCTCGTGCCGCAACTCCCGGCGCGAGGTCAAGCGGCTCTTCCATGACATGTGGCACAACGACGACGTCGTCAAGTACCGGCGAGGGATCGACGTCCTCAACGCCAAGTACACCTGGATGGAAGAAGGGATTCTCGGCCTTCCAGAAGGCGTCGATCTCACTCCGCCAGATATCGAGAGCGCACCGACGGAGGCCGAGCCGGTCGCGACCTCCTAGATGCGTGCAGTGGCCCCAGCGAAAGCGAGGGAGGAGGCACTCCCCCGCCTCGTAGACCTTCCAGAGCCCGAGCCTGGCGCCGATGAAGTCCTCATCGAGGTGCGGGCGGCAGGCATCAATCGCGCCGATCTCCTTCAGCTGCGTGGTCTCTATCCCTCGCCCCCTGGGGAGAGCCGAATCCCTGGGCTCGAAGCGAGTGGGTTCATCCTCCGGGTCGGGGAGAAAGTAACCGACTGGCGGGCGGGAGATCGGGTCATGACGCTGGTGGCGGGTGGAGCGCAAGCGGAGCGACTCGTGGCTCCCGCCGCTCAGCTCATGCCTCTGCCCGTCGATTGGAGCTTCGAAGAAGGCGCCGCCTTGCCCGAAGCGGCGATCACCGCGTGGACCAACCTGGTTGTCGAGGGAGAGCTCGAGAGGGGCGAGTGGGTGCTCATTTCGGGCGCGACCGGTGGGGTTGGCAGCTTCGCGGTGCCGTTGGCCGCGGCGCTCGGAGCGCGGGTTGTGGCGAGCGGGCGCGATGCGGCGCGTCTCGAGACGCTGAAATCACGGGGCGCCTCCATCGTCGTCGGAGAAGGTCCCGACCTGGCCGATCGCCTGATCGCGCTGGGGGTCGAGGGAGTGGATCTGGTGCTCGAGATGGTGGGCGGCGCATCGACCGCGAGTCATCTCGAGACATTGCGGTCGCGTGGCCGGTTCATGCTCGTGGGCGTCCTCGGCGGGAGCCGAGCCGAGATCGATCTCGGTCGGATTCTCCGTCTCCGCCTGCGCGTCGAGGGTTCGACGTTGCGCTCGAGAAGCAGAAGAGAGAAGGCTGAGTTGATCTCGGCTTTCCGACTCTTCGCCGAGCCCCGTTTCGAGTCCGGCGAGCTACGCCCCGTCGTGGGAAAGGTCTTTCCCTTCGAGAAAGTTGCCGAGGCCTACCAGTCCGTCGCCAGCGGGGGGGTGACGGGGAAGACCGTCCTGGATCTGACCCGGCGCTGATCGCTAAGCAAGCCGCCGGCGAAGGCCTCGGTAGAACCAGGCGCAGGCGAAGAACGCGGTACAGGCGAGGACGATGCCGGCACCGGAAGCGACCTGAAATCGGTAGGAGACGTACAAACCGATCAGGGAGGAGAGCACCGCGATGATCGCCGAGATCCCCATCATCATGGAGAGGCGGTCACTGACCAGCGAGGCGGCCGCTGCGGGGGTGATGAGGAGGGCGGCGGTCAGCAGGACGCCCACCGCCTGAATGCCGCTGACGACCGCAAGCGCCAGAAGGATGAGAAGCAGGAGACGCAGGCGGTCGGTGGGAATGCCGATCACCTCGGCGTAGAGCGGATCGATCGAGGCAAGCTCGATCTCCTTGGCGAAGAGGGCCAGCGCCAGAATCACGATCACGGCTACCGCGGCGGTTCCGATCAAGACACCCCAGCTGACCGACAGGAGGCGCCCTAGGAGCATGTGCATGAGCTCTTCGGGATTCTCGGCCGCGCTCGACAGAAGAATCCCGAGAGCGAACATCGCGGTGAACAGAATCCCGATCGCCGTATCCTCCCGGAGCAGGCTGCGCCGCGCCAACCACGCGATTCCGAGCGCCGTGATCAGAGCGGCGACCAAAGCTCCGGCGAACAAGCTCCATCCGAAAAGGAAAGCGAGCACGAGGCCGGGCAAGGTCGTGTGGGCCAGGGCATCGCCGATGAAGGCCATCCGCCTGACCACGACGTAGACCCCCAGAACGGCGCAGGGGACCGCGATTAGAATCGCCGCGATCAGGGCGCGAAGGAGCGATACGTCGAGCACGGTCGAAGTAGACGGGATCATTGGTCCGGACCTCGCGGAGGCGAAGCGTGGTCGGGTCCCAGTGGGCTGGAGACGGCCCTGCCCTGTGCGAGAAATAGGGCGCGATCGAAGCCAGTCTCGAGGCGTCCGAGGTCGTGGGTCGCGACGATGACCGTCTTTCCTTCTTGCTTCAGCTCGTCGAGCAGTTTTCCGAGCACCGCCCGCGTTTCCGAATCGACCCCGTTCAGCGGCTCGTCGAGCAGCAACAGGTCGGCTTCCTGAACCAGTGCCCGGGCAATGAGCGCGCGTTGTTGCAGGCCGCCGGAGAGCTCGCCTACCTGACGATGGCTGAGCGCATCGAGGCCGAGACGCTCCATCACGCGGCGGACTAACTGACGATCCGAAGGGGAGAGCGCGCGAAGCCACCCAAGATGGACGTAGCGTCCAGTGGAGATCAGTCGCTCCAGAGTCATCGGAAAGCGCCAATCGATTTCGTTGCGTTGTGGGAGGTACGCAACGCGATGACGGCAGGTCGCCACGTCCTGACCGAAGATCTTGAGCTCGCCGGAGGCCGGGCGCAGGAGACCCGCGATTGCCTTCAAGAACGTCGATTTCCCCGCTCCGTTTGGACCCACCAGCGCGAGGCGGGACCCGGAACGAACGATGAGGTCGAGGGCGGAGATCGCGGGTCGTGGATCGCTCCGATAGATCAACGTCAAGGAGGAAGCGGCTATTGCCGGCACCTCCTCCCGTGGGGACTCATGACGGCCGCGACCGTAGGGCCATCGAGCCAGGGGCTTGCCGCATGCGGCGAGTGGCCCCTGCGAGTCGGAAGCCGCCTCGCGTTCCTGGTGTACGACTGGCTCTCCCATCGCGCTCGATCCTAGCAGGCCGGCGAGCGTCCGCGGTGGCCGGGTCGAGCCGAAGATGCACCGTGAGTGAGGCTGCGGGGATGGCATGGCCGGGGACGGGGCGCTATAGTCCGAGCACCAATTCGGGCGCACGTTTAGGAGCCGAGGGCCACAACCGCTTCCACGCGGCGCCCTGACCGCCCCAGAGGGAGCAAGGAGGATCTGATGATCTGGAAGGAGTTCAAGGAGTTCGCGTTGCGCGGGAACGTGATCGACATGGCCGTTGGCATCATCATCGGCGGCGCGTTCACCCCGATCGTGAAGTCCCTCGTCGACGACGTTCTGATGCCGCCGATCGGGCTTCTGGTCGGCCGGGTTGACGTCAAGAATCTCTTCCTGGTGTTGAAGAAGGGGGCGGCGGCCGGGCCCTACGCGACCGTGGATGCCGCCCAGAAGGCGGGAGCGGTGACCCTGAACTATGGAGCCTTCATCAACACCCTGATCACCTTCTTCATCGTGGCGTGGGTCCTGTTTCTCGTGGTCAAGGGGATCAATCGCCTTCATCGCCGTCAGTTGGAGCAGCCCGCGGCACCGACTGACAAAAAATGTCCTTATTGTTTCTCGACGATCCCAGCGCCCGCCACGCGTTGCCCGAGTTGCACTTCGGAGCTCCCCGCAGGGTAGGAGGAAAGGCATTTATAGGGCTTTTCGACGGGGCATCGGAAGCGGTTCGAGCGGCTCGATCTGCTAGACTGACGCCGTCATGGATGGTCGTCGGAGACGTGAAGCGGTGAGCGTTGTCAGCCTCGGCTGCGCCAAGAATCGAGTCGATTCGGAGATCATCCTCGGTGAGCTCGAAGCCGCCGGACACGCTGTCGTCAGCGACCCCGAAGGTGCACAGACGGTGATCATCAATACTTGCGCTTTCATCGAGGATGCGGTCCAGGAGTCGATCGATACGATTCTCGAGATCGCGGCGCTCAAGGGCAAAGGGGTCGACCGCTTGCTGGTGGCCGGATGCATGGTGAACCGCTATGGGGACGAGCTGGCACGCGAAATTCCCGAGATCGACGGCTTTATCGGGCTCGATCAGCTTCGCGAGACGGACCGACTTGTGCAGCTGGGGGGATCCACAGCGACCCCGGCGCCCTCGCATCTGGTTTTCGACCACACCGCGCCACGCTTGTTGACCACCAGAGGGTACGCGTTCCTCAAGGTCGCCGAAGGGTGCAACAACCCTTGTACGTTCTGCGCCATTCCCAGCTGGCGCGGGCGCTTTCGCAGTCGGACCGTCGAGAGCCTGGTGACCGAGGCAAAGAGCCTCGCGGAGGGCGGAATCCAAGAGCTGTGTCTCATTGCCCAGGACACGACCCGCTATGGCGAAGACCTGGGCTATGGTCGGCACGGACTGGTGCGCCTGGTGGAGTCCTTGCTGCGCGAGACCGAGATCCCGTGGGTCCGGTTCTTGTACGCGTACCCCACGACCCTCGATTCCGACGTGCTGCGTTTGATGGGCTCCGAGAAGCGCTTCGTCTCTTACCTCGATATTCCCCTCCAGCACTCGCATCCAGACATCCTTCGGGCCATGCGGCGTGGGGGATCGTCTGAGCGCTACTTGAGACTGCTCGATCAAGCGCGGGAGACCGTTCCCGACATCATGCTGCGCTCCACGTTCATCGTCGGTTTCCCGGGAGAGAGAGAAGAGCACTTCCGACATCTTCTCGATTTCGCCGAGCGGGCTCGGTTCGACCATCTCGGGGTATTCGGCTACAGCCCGGAGGAGGGAACACCGGGGGCCGAGCTGCGCGGAAGGGTGTCGCGATCCGAGATCGGAAAACGGCGCGAGCGCCTTCTCGACATCCAGCGTCCAATCTCGCTGGCGAGCAGAGAGAGCCTGATCGGACGCCGGCTCAAGGTGCTCGTCGAGGGCCTATGCGAAGAGACTCCCTATCTACTCGTCGGACGCCACGCGGGAATGGCGCCGGAAATCGATGGTCGCCTGCTGATCAACGACGGCCAGGCCCAAGCGGGATCTTTCGCCGAGGTGGAGATTCACGAGGCATACGCCGATGATCTGGTGGGTTCTATCGTCACGGAAAGCGCCGTGGCCGAGGCACAGGTCGCAGGCCGCCTGTAGGACCTCCATCGTCTCATGCTGATCGTTCATGACGCGTGGCTGAGCCGTGACCTGCCACGCAAGGTCGTAGCGACCATCGGCAACTTTGACGGTGTCCATCGTGGCCATCAGAGCATTCTCGAGCAAGTCCGGCTCCGAGCCCGCGCGCTGGGGCTCTTATCCGTGGTGGTTACGTTCGAGCCGCACCCTCTCGAAGTCCTTCACCCGGAAGGCGCGCCAAGCCGCATTACTACCGCCCCACAGAAGCTCGACCTCTTCGATCGCGCGGGCCTGGATGCGGTGCTAGTGGTCGATTTCAACCCTGACTTCGCACGTACCTCCGCAGAGGATTTCGTCTCGGATCTGCTGGTGAATCGCCTCCAAGCGAGTGAGCTGCATGTTGGCTCGAGCTTCGTCTTCGGTCATGATCGTGAAGGGAATCTGGCCCTTCTCGAGCGTCAGGGCGCAACGCTCGGCTTCACCGCCCACGGGATCGACGAGGTAACCTGGCAAGGAGAGCCGATCTCGAGTAGCCGAAT
Organism: Thermoanaerobaculia bacterium; assembly: GCA_046704885.1. Classification (GTDB taxonomy): domain Bacteria; phylum Acidobacteriota; class Thermoanaerobaculia; order Multivoradales; family JBJKRB01; genus JBJKRB01. The sequence continues at coordinate 38,590 of JBJKRB010000106.1, forward strand.
CCGTTCCACGATTCTCGCCGGTCGGACCGAAGATGCCATGGAGATGCTGGGGAGGCCGTTCACGGTAACGGGCATCGTTGCGCGCGGTGACCGCATGGGCAAGCGAATCGGCTGGCCCACGATCAATCTAACTCCCGACCATGAGCTGCTTCCTGCTGATGGGGTCTACACTTGCCGGGTTTCCTTCCCTACCTTTCCGGCGACGTTCGACTGCGTAACCAACATCGGAACCAGGCCGACGGTCTACGAAAACTACCGCCGGGTCGTGGAGAGCCACATTCTCGATTTCCGAGCTGACGTTTACGGCGAACCGGTGCAGCTGGCCTTCTACAAGCGGCTGCGCGAGGAGATGATTTTCCCAACGGTGATGGATCTTTCGGCCCAGATTGGTCGGGATGTTGAGGCGACGCGAGAATTCTTTGCCCTTCGCCGACGTTTAGACACTGGGGGTTCCCCGGCCCAAGAGGCTCTGCAGGGCGCGGAACGGGACGATCCCTGATCAACCTAATCGAAGAAAGGAAGAGATTCCATGGCTAGCAACAACATTACGGCTGTCGACAGCAACAATTTCTCAAATGAGGTCCTGGGCTCTGACGTTCCCGTTCTGGTGGACTTTTGGGCGGAGTGGTGCGGCCCGTGCCGCATGGTAGCGCCGATTCTCGACGAGCTCGCGACGGAGCAAGGTGGCAAGGTGAAGGTCGCCAAGCTGAACGTCGACCAGAATCAGGAGTTGGCGATGCAGTTCCAGGTCTCCAGCATCCCGACCTTCATTCTCTTCAAGGAAGGAAAGATCGTCGACCGCATGCTCGGAGCGATGCCCAAAGGCGCGTTCGAGAGGTTCCTGGCACGCAACGTCTAAGGGGGTGAGCGGTGCACAGCTCCATAGCTCGTGGCCTCGGCCCCGAGAGGGTCGATGACCTGAGGCGCTTGCTGAACGAACGCGGCGCCGGCGCCATCTTGGTGCTAGCCGAGGACTCGCGGGACCCGGATCTGGCGCCTTTCGCCGGTCCAGCTCGTTTGGGCCGGTCCGTCTTGGTGGTGACGGATGCGAGTGAGCCGCGACTCCTCTGTCTCTCTCCGATGGAGCGCGAGGAAGCCGAGTCCACCGGCGTCGATCTCTTCGATCCGGCGGCACTCGACCTGCTGGCAATCGAGCGGCGCTTCGCGGACCCCAATCAGTTCTTTGCCGCCGCGGCCGTTGCGGCCCTCGCGAGCGTTGCTCCTCGTCCGGTCCCCCTGGCGATCGCCGGGCGTGCGCCGGCTGGGGTCACGATAGCCCTGCTGCAAGAGTTGGGTGGCGGCTGGAAACCGAGTGACGGCGGCGAGGTCATGCGCGCCTGGCGCCGCAAGAAGACCGAGACGGAGCTTGCGGATTGCCGCCGGGCGGCGGAGGTGACGGGTCGCGTCATGCGGCGGCTCGCCGGAATTCTCGCCGCGGCGGTGGAGCGGGAGGGCGAGCTCTGGTTCGAGGGTGAGCGGCTCAAGGTCGGGCGCCTGCGGCAGGAGGTGGCTCGTGGCGTGGCTGTCGAAGGGATGGAGCAGCCGGAGAGAAACATCATCGCTCCCGGCCGTGACGGCGGCGTCCCGCATTCTCAAGGCGATGACGCGGCCCAGCTTCGTGCTCACACGAGCCTGGTAGTGGATCTCTTTCCGCGTTCCCGGCTCTACGCCGACCTGACCAGGACCTTCTGTGTGGGAGATCCTCCAGAAGCGCTCTCCGCGGCCCACGCACGTGTTCTCGAGGCGCTGATGAAGGCGGAGCGGCGTGCTGGCCCCGGAGTATCTGGGTGGGACCTGCAGCGTGAGGTTTGCGATCACTTTTCAGCCTCCGGTTATCCCACCCCGATCTCCGACCCGGGAACCACGCGGGGCTACGTCCACAACCTGGGGCATGGAGTCGGCTACGAGCTCCATGAGGTTCCCAGCTTCCGCGAGAACACGGGAGACCTCGGCGTTCTTCAAGCCGGCGACGTCATCACCATCGAACCCGGCCTATATGACCCCGACGCAGGCTATGGAGTTCGGATTGAAGACCAGCTGGTCGTCACCGAGTCCGGATGCCATCGTCTCGTCGAGCTACCGACTTCTCTCGATCCTGCCGCTTGGCGCGGCGAATAGTTCCGAGACAAGAGAAAAGGGCGACCCGACGGGGTCGCCCTTGATTTGACGCCGGGTCGAACCCTCGCAACTATAGGAACTCTTCTACCTTTGCCTTGGCCCGCAGCTCTCCAACCCGGTTGTCGACCAGTTGCTGCACCTTGCGCCGCTTGAGCAGAGTCGCAATCTGGTCCTTGACTTCATCAAACGTGCGGGTGGACGGAGGCTTGGTCCCTTCCATCTTGATGATGTGGAAGCCGAAGGGGCTCTCTACGACGTCGCTGATCTGGCCGGGCTTGAGGGCGAAGGCTGCCTTCTCGAATGAGGGCACGGTCTGCCCCTTGGCCAGCCAGGGAAGCTCGCCTCCCTTGTCCTTGCTCATGGGGTCGTCCGAGTTCTCTTTGGCCAGCTTGGCGAAGTCTTCCCCCGCCTTGGCCTTCTTGTCGATCTCCTCGGCTTTGGCGCGAGCAGCCGCCTTTTGCTTCGCGGTCGCGTTCTTGGGGACCTCGATCAAGATGTGCGCCACCTTGAACTCCTCAGGCACCTTCATCTCCTTGAGGTTGTCCTTGTAGAACGCCTTCTCCTCCTGCTCCGTGACCTTCGCCTGAGGCGCGATCTTGGTCGCGATGTACTTCTGGATGGTAATTCCCTTGCCGACGTTCGCTTTGAGAGAGTCGAGGGTGACGTTCTGACTCTTCATAGCCTGCTCAAATTCAGCCTCGTCCTTGAAATGGGACTTGATCTCCTTGAGGCGGGCGTCGATCTCGCTCTCGGTGGGAACGACCTTTTCAGTCTTCGCCTGCTGGTAGAGGAGGGTACCGCCGATCATCTGATCGAGAACCGTTTTGTAGAAGTGTCGGGAGGGAATCGGCGGCTTGACGCCCATATGAGCTAGCTGGGAGCGGGCATTGTCGGCCGCGCTGAGGAGCTCTTCGCGGGTGATCGTCATTCCGTTGACCTTGGCCACGGTGTCAGGGATGTTGCTCGTGTCGAAGGGCTTATCCTCCGCTCCATTCTTAGCTTGTGGAGCCGGCATCATGGTGGAGGCGCCAGCCTTCGCTGGATGCTCGGGTGTGGTCTGACGAGCGTAGATCGAGGCTGCACCGACCGTGGTCATGATGGCCACGGCAACGATCCAGGGCTTGAGACAGGACGACGTCAGCTTCATGGTAGGGCGCTCCATCTTTGGGAGTCGCGGCCACCCACTCCGACCGCGTCTTCCGGATTTCGTTTCTTATTGGTGGCTCGATCGTTGCGAGGAGGGGCTTCGCTAGCACGTAGCTCGCGCCGTTCATCGGCGCGAGGCCCTAAATGATACTTATAGAAGGGCGTGAACGCAAGAAGCGGCCCTGGTGAAGGGGGTCGGGGGTCAGGCTTCAGCGATACGAGACGTACTCGTCGATCCCCTTTTTGCCGATCACCGGGACCTGGGCACCGGGATCCGGATAGCCGACCACCAGAAGCAGGTAAGGACGTTCGTAGGTGGGGCGGTCGAGAATTTCGTTCAGGAAGCGCATGGGGCTTGGGGTATGCGTGAGGCAGGCGAGGCCGGCGTGGTGCAAACAGGCGATGAGCAGCCCGGTCGCGATCCCGACCGACTCGTTGACGTAATAGTGCTTGACGACGTCCCCTTGCGCGTCGAGCCCATGCAATTGAGCGAAGATCGCGATCAAGATGGGAGCGCTCTCGAGAAATGCCTTGTGCTCGTCGGTGCCGAGCGGGGCCAGCGCTCGTAGCCAGTCCTCCGGAGCGCGCTCGTGGTAGAAGCGCCTCTCTTCTTCTTCCGCCGCCTCTCTGATGCGTCGTTTCAATGCGGGGTCGCGCACCACCGAGAAGTGCCAAGGTTGCTTGTTGGCTCCGCTTGGCGCGCTTCCGGCTGCGTCCAGGCACGAGCGAATCACCTTGGCTGGGACGGGGCGAGGGGAGAACTCGCGAACGCTGCGACGGCGTCGCATCTCCTTGGCGAAACCTTCGGCCCGAGCGACCATCTCCTGCTCGGGATATTCGCGAAAGCCCGGGAGAGGCTCGAAGCGTGGTTTGGGCTGGTCCTCGCTCATCGGAAACCGTTCGATTTGGAACCCTAGGGAAGGCGGAGGTAAAACTTCTTGCCTTCGGTGGAGAGCTTCACTCGGTTGGGTTGCACCGCCAAGACCCGGAACCCCGCCACCTCGTCACCGACGCCGACCACGGCGTCATTGAGCACCGCAGTGGGTTGGATCGAGGACCAGGCAATTCCACCGAGAACCAGGCGCCGGCCGTGAACATCGATCGAGCCGACATAGGTGTAGCCGTCGACGAAGGAAGTGTGCGATTCGTCCCGCGCACTCTCGGGCGGCGCGGGTCGGGTCGCAGCTGCGGCTCGAACCGCGGGCGGGTGCACCTGCGTCTCGGGCGCGACAGTGGCCTCGGGCGACGGCGCGGGGCTGCTCGGTGGCGAGATCGTCTTTGGAGCCGGTGTCGCCGCTGGGCGCTCTACCGGCATTGTTGTCTCCGCGGGCGAGGGCTGAGCCGTGGCCGGAGCCGCGCTCGTGGCCGCCCCTTCGGCGAGCTTCGCCGTAGAGGCAGCAGAGGAGTGAACGACGGTTTCGGGCGCGTCTGAATGCGAGCGCGCGTTCCAGCCCACGAGCCAGACCGCCGTCGCCGCGATGACGAAGCCGATGACCAGCGCCAGTGCGAACAGGCCCCAAGGAAAGCGGCGACGGTCGGGGAGGGCCGCTGGCAGCACCGGTGGCGGGTCGCCGCGGCGCGCGGCTTCTTGCCTCGCCGCCTCGAGGCGGGCCCGTCGCAAAGCCTCATTGATCAGGCTCATCGGGCTCTCCCCTCGAGCTCGCGAATGGCGCGTCCGACATGGCGGCCGGCCAGGTGGTCGGTCCCCAATACGTAGCCGCAGAGCAGCGCCTTGTCGCACACGGCATTGATCAAGCGGGGTACTCCATGCGAATAGTGATGGATGCGGCTCATCGCCCATCGAGAGAAGATTGGACGGGAATCACCTCCCGCGACGCGAAGGCGATGCTGAATGTAGCGTACGGTTTCCTCCGGCGAAAGCGGGGAGAGATGGTACCGCACCGTGATTCTCTGGCGTAACTGACGCAACCCCTTGGCTTCCAGCTTGTGACGCAGCTCGGGTTGACCGATGAGGACGATTTGAAGGAGCTTCCTCTGGTCGGTCTCGAGGTTGGAAAGAAGGCGTACCTGCTCGAGCAGCTCGGCGCTCAGATCCTGAGCTTCGTCGATCACGAGAACGACCTCGCGCTCGGCCGAGATCTCGCTCAAGAGGAAGCGGTTCAAGACCTCGAGGCAGGAAGCTCTATCTCTCTTGGGCTGGAGCCCGAATTCGGTCAGAACGGTTCTCAGGAGCTGGGTACTGGTGAGAACCGGGTTGAGGATCAGGGCTGTTCGATAGTGCGAGTCGAGCTGCTCGAGGATCGCTCGGCAGATCGTGGTCTTTCCCGCCCCCACCTCTCCGGTGATCTGGATAAACCCCTTGCGCTCCTGAATGCCGAACAGGAGGTGGTTGTAAGCTTCTTGGTGCCGGTTAGAGAGGAAGAGGAATCGCGGGTCTGGGGTGATGTTGAAGGGGGACTCGCGAAAGCCGAAAAAACTGTTATACATTCCGGACCCCCTGGGTGAGGCCCCAACGCTCGCGAGGTTGGATGGTCCTGCGGGCACCGGCGTCCCCGGGAGCACCGGGAGCCGGTTGGCGTTTCGGATCAAGACCGATGCCGGTAGGTGATGCGGCCCCGACTGAGGTCGTACGGCGAGACCTCGACAGTAACCCTGTCGCCTTCGAGGACCCGGATTCGAAACCGGCGCATCTTTCCGGCGACTTTGGCCAATACGGTATGGTCGTCGCGGACCTTCACCCGAAACGTGGCGTTTCCGAGTACTTCGGTCACCGTTCCTTCTAACTCGAGTGCTTCCTCTTTCGGCATTGTCTCCTCAACCGTATTGGTTGGCCGAGCGGGCCTCGACGCGCCATGCTCGCCATCAGAACGTACAGGGTACCACTGGCTCCATGACCTGTCAAAAGACCTATGATTAACTAAGAGAAGGACGAACCACCCCTGAAAGTGGTTCGCGATACAACAGGAGAAGGACAATTGTCTGAAGATCGGGGCAGGCTGCTCGTCGTCGACGACGATCCGCGCAATCGCGACATGCTCTGCCGCCGTTTGGCGCGGAAAGGGTTTGAAGTGGCGGAGGCTCCGGACGGGGAATCCGCCTTGTCCTACATCAGTGAGAATCCTGTCGACCTCGTGCTTCTCGACGTAATGATGCCGGGGATGGACGGATTGCAGGTCTTGAGCGAGTTGCGCAAGGATCGCACGGTCGCCGACCTCCCGGTGATCATGGCCACGGCCAAGACCGAAAGCGAGGACATCGTAGAGGCGCTGAAGCTCGGAGCGAACGACTACGTCACCAAGCCGATCGATTTCGCCGTTGCCCTCGCCCGAGTGGAAACCCAGCTCTCCTTGCGTCGAGCGATCGAGACGATCCGCAATCTGGAAGCCGACTTGGCGGAGAAGAATCGGAACTTGGAGGCCGTCAACGACCAACTGAGCTCCTCCAATCAAAAGATGAAGCGCGATCTCGAGGCGGCGGCGAGGATCCAGCAAGCCTTTCTACCTCCCGAGTCGCCCGATCTCGCGGGTGGATCTGTCCGTTGGCGCTATCGTCCCTGCGACGAGCTTGGCGGGGATTTCTTGAACGTCTTCCAGCTCGACGAGCGCCATATAGGGCTCCTGCTAGTGGATGTCAGCGGCCACGGCGTTCCCGCCGCTCTCCTCTCGGTGACTCTGAGCCGACTCTTGTCTCCAGACGCGACGGCGTCCTCACTGCTCTGGCAAAGGGATGAGTCCTCCGGGACTTCGCGCGTCGCGCGACCGGCGGAGGTGGCGGGGAAGCTCGTAGAGCGTTTCCCAAGAAACAACTACACACGCCAATACTTCACCTTCTCCTACGGTCTAGTCGACCTCGACGAGCGCCGCTTTTCGGTGGTCTGCGCCGGCCATCCGGGACCTGTTCATCTATCGAGCACATCGGGGGCTCGCGTCGTGAATACCGCTGGAGCTCCGATCGGTCTGCTTCCGCTGGAGCTCGCTCCGCGGGACTATCCACAAGCGGAGGTCGATCTCACTCCGGGTGACCGACTTCTCTTTTATTCGGACGGAGTGCCGGAAGCGGCAAGCCCAGAAGAGGTGGAGTTCGGGCGCGAGCGTCTGTGCGAGGCCTGTACCAGCGTCGGTCCGCTTCCGCTGGAGGTGGGGCTCGATCGAATTCTGGCTGACCTCGAGAGCTGGTGTGGGGGTAGCCACTTCGAAGATGACGTGTCGCTCCTCGCCTTCGAGCTCGGAGATTCCACCTAAGAGAATCGTAGCGACGAAAAGGCCCCGGCGCGACGGAGTCGAGCCGGGGCCGGTTGATCGGTCTTGTTGGCGTTGGGAAACCCCCGCTGGGGGGCTACTCCGCAAAGCGCCCTAGACGCGATGTGGAGCTCCCGCTACGGGGACGCCACCTCCACCAATCCTCGTTTATCACAATCCACTGGACCACCTCCTTTCTGGGCGTATCCATCGTCGGCGGATCCCAAACCGCCCGGCTCCGTGGGCCGCCCAAGCCTCCTGAGAGCCGCCACCTCGACCGCCGAAGCGGCGGGTGGATCGGATACGCCTCTATCGTGGACCTTCTCGCGCGGAGTGTCAAGATCCGACGGGGAGAGTGGTTGGTATATTTCAACCGTCATGAACGCGCAAGAGAAGAAGAATCCCGTGTATCGCAACTTGGGCTCGGCCGGGGTGAAGGTGTCGCCCTTGTGCTTGGGCACCATGATGTTTGGAAAGTGGGGCAATCCTGACGTCAAGGATTGCATCCGCATTATTCACCAGGCGCTCGATCATGGCGTCAACTTCCTCGATACCGCCAATGGCTACTCGCAAGGCGAATCCGAGGAGATCGTGGGCCGCGCGATCCGAGATCGGCGCGATCAGGTCGTTCTGGCAACCAAGGTCTTTGCTCCCATGGGCGACGGGCCGAACGACCACGGCTTGTCGCGCAAAGCGATCGAGCAGCAGGTAGAGCAGAGCCTCCGCCGCCTCCAGACCGATGTGATCGACCTCTACCAGATTCATCGTCCCGATCCGACGGTGCCGTGGGAAGAGACGCTCGCGACGCTCTCGGATCTCGTGCGCCAGGGGAAAGTGCGCTATCTCGGGTGCTCGACCAACCACTATGACGGGGAAGGGATCTGGGCGAAGCTCTTTCCTGCGTGGGAGATCGTCGAGACCCTGGGCCTGAGCGAGCGGCACGGCTGGGAACGCTTCGTCAGCCTGCAGCCCCCCTACAGCATCCTGCGGCGCGCCATGGAGCGGGAGCACTTTCCCATGACCCGGCACTTCGGGATCGCCAATATCGTCTGGAGCCCCCTCGAGGGGGGCTGGCTGAGCGGAAAGTACCGTCGCGGGAGGGACAATCCCGGCGACAGCGCCCGCTCACGCGATCGGATCGGCAATCTGGGCAATCCCAAGTTCGCCGCCCGCTTGGACGCGGTGGAGAAGCTAATCCCGATCGCCGACGAGATCGGGGTATCGCTCGCCCGCTTGGCCACTGCGTGGGCGCTGCACAATCCCGACGTAACCTCCGTCATCATCGGTCCCCGGGTCGAAGAGCAATTGCTCGACAGCCTGGGCGCCGAGGAGCTGACGCTGGATCAAGAGGTGCTGCGGGCGATCGACGAGATCGTGGCGCCGGGCTCGAGCGTGCTTTGAGCCCAGCGGTCGCCCTCACGACCGCTCTGCGGGAATAAATGGGAATTAAGTCCGCAACTGCCGTAGTCCGTCGATGATGTCTTCGATGGCCGCCGCGACGTGCTCGTGATGGGTGCGGAACGAGAGGATGGAGATACGGATGGCGAAGCGCTCCCCGAGCATCGTGCCGGTCAAGTGCACCCTTTGACGTCGGTTCACCTCTTCGAGCAAGTCTCGCGTCTCCTTGTTGGCCGCTGCGATTGCCTCGTCCGAAGCACCCTCCGGCCGCAGGGCGAAAGCAACGATCGATAGCTGGGGCTCGGCGAGGACCTCGATCTCCGGAATCGCGTGGAGCGAGTCCGCGGCCCACTGCGCCAAATCCAGCTTCTCATCGAGGGCTCGGCGAAACTCCTCTACGCCGTGGAGCATCAGAGGAAGCCACACCTGGATCCCCCGGTACGGGCGCGAGAGCTCTGGCGAGAGCTCGCAAAAGTCAACCAATTCCGGATCGTCCTGCATCTTGGGAAGGTAGATCGCACTGGAACGGTGGGCATCGCGTAGCGCTAGCCCGTCGCGCACCAGGAGGCAGCCGGTCCCATAGGGAAGGAAGAGGCCTTTGTGGGGGTCGAGCACGATGGAGTCGGCGCGGGACAGTCCAGATAGCCGGTTTACTCCTCGTTCCGTGAGGACGAAGAATCCGCCGTACGCGGCGTCGACGTGAAACCACAGTCGCTCCCGGCCGGCCAGCTCAGCGAGCTCGTCCAAAGGGTCGACGGCGCCGGAGTTCGTCGTACCGGCATTCCCTACAATCAGGAACGGCCGCCTTCCGGCCGCGCGGTCTTCGGCGATCATCTCCGCGAGGGCGGAGGGGATCAGGCGAAACTGCTCGTCGACGGGCACCGCCCTAACGCTCGAGGCGGGAAATCCGGCGAGATTCGCCGCCTTGACCACCGAGTGGTGGGTTTGGTCGGAGGCATACATGACGGCCCTGCCAAGATCGTCGCCGAGGCGGTTGCGGCGCGCGGTGACGAGCGCTGTGAAGTTCGCCAGCGATCCGCCGCTCGTCAGGATCCCGGCTGAGGTGGAGGGGAATCCGACCCAGCCGCGGAACCATCGGAGGACGTTGCTCTCTAGCTCTACCAGTGCTGGAGCCGCGGCAAAGAGGCCCGTGTAACGATTGGCCGCTGCCGCGATGAAGGCAGCGAGGGCGCTGGTGAATAGTCCCCCTCCGGGGATATAGGCCATGTAGCCAGGGCTGGTCGTGCCGAAACCCTTGGGGATGGCCCGATCAAACAGGAGGTCGAGGAGCGGATCGAGCGGCTGTCCCTGCTCGGGCGCCACATCCTGGCGAAGACTCCTCGCCAGGTCGATTCCTCCCGAGACGTCGGCGGCGGGCTGCTCGCCGAGCTTGGCGAGGTGAGAAACGATTCTTTCTTCGACCCGGCGCGACAGCTCCGCCATGTCCTCGGGCCCGGGCTCGAGAGGATGGTCTCCGGCGCTGGGAACGAAGCGACTCGGCGGCGAGCTACCTCGCGACATTGTAGGTGGCGGCGGGCGGCAGCGAGGCGGCGTCGATGCCCAAGGCTTGCGCAAATGCCCGCGCTTGGCGATCGATGATCTCGAGGTTTGCCGGGCCCATCCGTAAGAGAAGCTTCTGGACGCCGTCGAGCCCTTCGAGCTGTGGGTCGGCAAAGCGGTAGTTGTCGACGCCCTCGACGAGCACCGGCTGCCCTTGGATCACCGGGGTTGCGAGGATCGTGCGGATCGCCCTCTTGACCGCCTCGTCGAAGTCTCGATCCGGATACCCGAGCTGGCGGTACGCCTCCTGGAGTAGGGGTTTGGCTCGTTGGTACACCGCGGCGGCGGAGTTCGCGTCGATCGAACCGATGACCGTAGCAAGACGATCAAATCGGTGGTAATTGGCAGGGTCGGCGACGTAGTGGTCGCCATCGCGCCGTACCTTGAACGGAGCGCGCGGAGCCAAGAACCCCAGCTGTTGGCGGGGAATCAGACCATCGCCTACGTTGTCCACGGCGGCCGTGAAACGGCGGATCAAGCGGTTGTGCGCGAGCCATTCCGCAAGCTCCGGCTCGCCACTGAGGGCGCCGACCTCTGTGCGTGCCCACGTGTCGCTCTGGTCGAGGGGCGGAAGGGGTTGGGCCGCAGGGGCCGGCTGCGCCGGCGGAATTTGCGCTTTCGTACTGGACGCGGCGGCGGGGCTGGAGGTGGCGGAGGCTTTGGGAACGTGCTGTCCGCGCTTCCAGTAGAGGTAGACGCCCAGGGCTCCCAGGATCAGTATGGCCAGAACGATGCCGATGATGATCCCTGCGTGGCTCGAGCTTGGTGGCCGCGATTGATGGCTGGGCTCGAATTCGAAGTCATCCACTGGTGACATGGGCTTGAACCTCCCTCCGGTCGATTCGTCTGCCGTCTGTCGGCTTTGGCCGCTTTCCGGCTATCCTCGATCGCTAAGCGAGAGCGGTGCCTCGGAAGCGATCACTCGACGTTCAGAGTCTACCTCCGGCTGAACGCAGTTTGGAGATCAGCTGATCTCCAAAGACCTCGCGCCGCCACCCGTTGAACTGTGGCGGAAGCTCCAAACCGTTGCGAGCGAGCTCCGTGGCGAGGCCCTCGATCGCGCGCCGCGAGGCAAGGAGGGGAGCCGGCAGGTCCAGGGTAGTGGCGGCCTCCGCGACCACCTGCCGCAGAACCTTCTCGATCTCTCGGCGTTGTTGTACGGGCACCGGCGCTGGGCGCTTGGGTAAGCGCTCACCCACGGAGCTCTCTTCCTTGTGAAGCAGATCGATCCACGTCTGCCCGTAGCGTTCGATCGACCGTTTTCCGATGCCTTCGACGTGGCTGAGCTCTGCGGTCGACTTGGGCATCTCGCGCGCGATCTTGAGCAGGACGCTGGAACGCACGACGAAGTTGCGAGGAAGATCCCGGCGGCGGGCTTCGGTTTCCCGCCAAGCCGCAAGCGCTCGCAAGGCTTCGAGCTGGCGGCGCGGGAGCTGGCGGTGGCCACGGATGCGCTCGAACGCTCGGTCGAGGTCCGTGTCGAAGCGCTGCACGTCGAGAAGGAGCTCCGACTCCTCGCGGGCCCACTTCAGGCGGTGCAACTTACGGAGCCGATCTTGGAGGGCTTGAGCGAGTCGAAAGAGCGGCTCCACGTCGTCCGCGGCGTACGTGACTTGCGCCGGGCTCAACGGGCGGGCCAGCCAGTTGCTCCGCGTTTCGCCCTTGTGCAGCTTGGTTCCCAGGACTTCTTCGACCAGGGACTGGTAGCCGACGCCGAGGCGGAAGCCGCAAAAAGCGGCCGCGATCTGAGTGTCCAGTATCGGCCGAGGCACCGTTCCAAAGTGGTGGAAGAGGGTTTCCACGTCCTCGCTAGCGGAGTGGAATACCTTGGTGATGCTCGCAGCCTCGAAAAGCTTGACGACGGGCGCGAGATCACCGAGGGCGAGGGGGTCAATGAGGCCGGTGAGGCGACCGTCGCTGATCTGGACCAGACCGAGCTGGGGATAGAAGGTCCGCTCGCGGACGAACTCGGTGTCGATCGCGAGCATCGGGCTCCGCGCCCAGGTATTCGCTGCCTTCCTGAGTTCGGCGTCGCGAGTCAGGAGATGGGGTTCGGATGAGTCGTTGAAAACCGGCATTCTCTTTGAGGTGGAGGGCCTAGCGATTGGTTACGACCCCACGCAGGCCTCCGCCAATGAGGGTGGCGATGTTGGTGAGGATTTGGGGAAGAACGAGCCCGCCGGGCGACGCCAGATAGCGAGCTTCCCACACCGGGTCGAACTTGTTCTTGTACTGCCGCAAGCCGCGAAAATTGTAGAAGTGCTCGCCATGGCGATAGACGAGCCGCGCGAGGCGACTCCACACCGTCGATCCGGTTCCCTCATCGAGCCCCGCAAGCGGCGCCATCCCGAGGTTGAACCAGTGGTAGCCGTTTTCGCGGCCCCACTGCATGAGCTTGACGAACAGATAGTCCATGACTCCGGAGGGCGCCTCCGGCAGGTATCGCATGAGGTCCACGGAGAGCTCTTCGCGGTTGCCGCCAAGCCACATGTTGGCAAAACCCACGAGCCTGCCTTCTTGACGAACGAGTCCGACGGGAAGGTGGCGCAAGTACTCGCGGTTGAAGAAGCCCATCGAGAAGCCCTTCTCTCCGGCCTTCTTCTCCTGCAACCAGGAGTCGGATATCCGTTCGAGCTCCGGCAGCAGCGGCGCCACCTCGCTCGGCGGCAGCACCTCGAAGGTCGCGCCGTCCTTGTCCATGCGGTTACAGACGTTGCGAAGCGCCTTTCGTCCGCCGCCTTCGAGAGAAAACGAAGGCAGTGAGACCCGCCCCTCTTCCCCGAGCTTGAGGAGAGTGAGACCCAGGTCGACGTAGAGATGCAGAGTTTCATGGCGCACCTGATAGAAGACCGACCAAGCGCCATATCGATCGCACATCTCTCGGAAGCGAAAGATCAGCTCGGGCATCTCGGTGAAGGGGGCGACCGGATCTCCCATGGCGACCCAGCTCCTTCCCTCGATGCCAAACATGACGAAAGAAGTCTTGGCGTCATTGAAGAGAAGTTCCTTGTCGCCAAGCAGGGCGAGGTAACCGTAAGTTCGAGGAAAACCGCCGAGCACGTCGCGGACCGTATCCAGCTCCTGATCGGTCGGCAGGGTGGGCCCGGGAGACGCGGGTCTCAGGAGGCGCGCGGTGGCCAGGAACACCGCCGCAGCAAAAGCCGCGACCGTGGCGCGAAGGAATCGTGGCGCGTTGCCGAACAGCGTGAAATGCCACCACAGGTCGTTGGAGTACTGGATGTTCTTGTAGGAAAAGAGCCCGAGCCACGTCGATCCAATGAGCACGATGGCGATCGCCGCGAGCCAGCCTGGAGTGGGCAGCTGGGTGAGGATCGACGCCTTGCGGTAGAACTGTTGGCGGGAGAGGATCAGGGCGAGCAGCATGATCGCGAGAGCGATGGCTTCCTCGTAGTCCAAGCCCTTGAGCAGAGAGATGACGATCCCTCCCGCGAGCAGGAGAGTTGCCAGGTGGTAGGCGCCATCGAGCCTTCGTTGCAGTCCTCGAGCGAGAAAGAGCAGACCCACTCCCGCCAGGCTGCCCAAGAAGTGGGACGCCTCGATAATCGGTAAGGGGAGGAAGGCGTTGAGCCAGGCGAGCCGAGAGTGACGAGCCGGTGTCGCGCCGGAGAAGAGCAGGATGGTGCCGCCGAGGAACGTCGTTAGCGCGATGACCTGAGGCACGATGCTCGGGAGAATCTCCCCAAAACCGCGAAGGAAGCGGCCGAAGCGCTCGCGGCGTTCGAGAACCTCCAGCACGACCAGAACCATGGATGCGGTCGACAGGGGCAGGAGGTAGTAGACGCCGCGGTAGGCGAGCAGCGTTCCAACCAGGACTGGCGCGGGAATCTGAGGGGCGAACACCAAGACGATAACGGATTCGAAGATTCCCAGACCTCCGGGCACGAGGCTGATGAGCCCGGCGACCTGCGCGAGAAGGAAACCGCTCAAGAAAGTGGGAATGGAGAGATGGGTACCGCTCGGAAGGAGGGAGTAGAGAACCATGGCGGCGAGGAGCCAGTCGAGCGACGAGATCGCGACTTGAGCGAACGCCGTTGACGGAGTCGGGAAGTTGACTTCCCAGGTTCGGAAGCGCACGGGGCGGCGCCGCACCATGCTCGCCACGAGATAGAACGTGGGGACGAGCAAGAGGATCGCGCCGAAGACCGAGAGGCTGGCAAAGGGAGCGCGCCAGTTATCTGGAATGTCGACGGGAGCAATGAGAAACGTAGCCCCACCGAGCGTGCAGAAGCCGAGCCAGAAGGTCAAGAAGCAGAATCCGATCACCTTCGCCACCTCGAGCGCCGAAAGGCCCCAGGCCGAGTAGTAGCGGACCCGGATCGGTGTGCTGGTTACGATCGGATTACCCAGGCTATTGCTGAAGGAGTACCCGATGAACGAGGCGAGGGCCGTCTTCCAGTAGGGAACCATCTTGCCGAGGTGGCGGACCGCGAGGAAGTCATAGCCGGTGAGGACGAGATAGCTAGCGACGGTCAGGCCGAGAGCCATGAGGATGCGGCTCGACGGCAAACCGTGCAGATACGCCAGAACATCCCGGTAGTGAAAATTGCGCAGCTCGCGATGGAGAAGCCAGAGCGCGACCGAAAAAAGGATCACGCCCAAGAGAGGCGCCAGGCGATGGAGGAGAGTCTTCTTAATCACGTAGGCTCTGAAAGAAAGGATTGCGGCCGAGAGGGATTCTATCGAGGTCGGCAAAGAAACGCAGTTTCGTTACCATTGCGCAGATGGGGAGCCGGTCATGAACGGAAGACAACCGATACGTAGAGTCCGATTCAGCGGGTTTGGCGGAGGGGGACGGGGAGTCCCGAACGACGTGATCGCCCTTTTGGTCATTGTCTTTGTCACGTTCTCGGCACAGTTCTTCCGCGCCTCGGCGGGACTTCTAGGCCTATTTCGCCTGACCCCGGAAGTCTGGCGGTTCGGGTTCCTCTGGCAGCTCGCGACCTACCCCTTCATCGGCGTGGGGAGCCCCGATATTTGGTTTGTGATCGAGCTTTTCGTTCTATATCTCTTCGCCCGTGACGTCTTCTACGACCTCGGTCGCAAGGGGTTCTGGAAGATCTTGGTGGTGGTGGGGGCACTCACCGGAGTCCTGGCCGTGCTCGTGGTCCTCCTCGAGGTCGCCTTGACGGGGCACGCTCCGCTGTCCTTCGCCGGTCTGCTCCAAGGGCAAACCACCTTGCTGACGATCCTGGTCGCGGCCTTCGCCACCCTCAATCGGCGGGCGACCATCTACCTCTTCTTCGTCCTTCCGATCGAGGCGCGGTGGTTTCTCCCCCTGGAGATCGTGTTCGCCTTCATGGGCTTTCTCTCCACCCACGATCTTCCCGGATTCATCGGACTCTGTTTCGCGGTCGGGCTAACCTACCTATGGTTGGGACCCGGCAGCCTTCGGCTGCGCCCGCGCCAGGCTTGGTTGCGAATGCAGGAGCGCTGGATGCGATGGCGGCTGGCCCGTATGCGCAAGCGGCGCGGGTTGCGGCTCGTCGCGCCGGAGGATCGAGGCAAGGACGATGATCCGCCGAACTGAGCACCCGAGGAGGGAATATTTAGTGGCTGTCGCTCACTTCTAGGGGACGAGGGCGAGGATGTGGCCCCGAAGTCACAGTGCGCTCCGCTCAGGTTAACGACCGAACAGCGTGGAAGGAGCCAATAACCCATGTCAGATCTGATGAACTTACCGGTCTTGCCACTGCGAGACATGGTCATTTTCCCCGGCGTGACGACCGCCGTCGGCGCGGGCCGGCCGGGTACTCTCAAGGCTGTACAACAAGCGGTGGAGACGAGCGACCAGAAGATCTTCGCCTTGTCCCAGCGAGAAAACGTCGAGACCGTAGATCCCGAAGCGCTCCATGAGGTGGGTACGATTGCCCACATCGTGCAGCTTCAGCAGGTTAAGGGCGGCGTGCAATTGATGCTCGTCGGCGAAAACCGGGCTGCGTGCCTGAAGATCACCGAGAAGGACGGATACCTCGAGGCTACAGTGCGCGAGAGCGAGGAGACGCTTCCCGCCGATCCGCAGGATGCCGCGTTCGTCGCTCTTCAGCGCGAGCTCACGGAGCGAGCGGGGGAGCTGGCCCAGAAGGCGGGGCTTCCCGAGGCTGTGGTCCGTCACACCCTGCGTACGGCCGAGTCCCCGGGAAGGCTTGCCGACCTGGTCTCTAGCTATCTTGATCTGACCCACGAGCAACGTCAGCAGCTCTTGGAGATGATGTCGGTCGAGGATCGCCTGCGCCAAGTCTTGATGTATGTGGAACGGCAGATCAGCGTGGCGGACGCGCAGGCCGAGATCAAATCCCGAGTGCAACAGGAGCTCGGCGATCGACAGCGGGAGATGGTGCTCCGCGAGCAGATGAAGGCGATCCGCGATGAGCTCGGCGAGGGCGACGAAGGAGAAGAGCTCGATGAGCTGCGCGAAAAGCTGGAGGCGTTGGAGCTTCCCGAAGCCGTGCGCAAGGAGGTGGACCGCGAATTGGGCCGGCTGAGCCGGATGGCGCGCGAGTCGATGGAATCACAGGTCCTGCGCAGCTACCTGGAAACCGTCGCAGAGCTGCCGTGGAACGAGCGTAGCGCCGACGATCTAGACCTCAAGCGAGCCGAGAAGATTCTCGAGGAAGACCACTACGGCTTGGAAGACGTCAAGGACAGGGTCCTCGAGTACCTCGCGGTCCGCCAGCTGAGCGAGTCCCGTCACCAGGAAGCGGGGAGCGAGCCAAGCACGGTGCTCGAAGCGGCCAAGAAGGGCGCGGATGCTGCGCCCCAAGAGCCCTCGCCGCAGGCAAGCACCGAGGCCAGCGAAGAGCAGAACGAGGTCGCCAAAGGGCCGATCCTCCTCTTCCTCGGACCTCCGGGGGTCGGCAAGACGTCGATCGCAAAGTCGATCGCCCGAGCCATGGGGCGTGAATATGTCCGGATCTCGTTGGGAGGCGCCCGCGACGAAGCTGACATTCGCGGTCACCGGAGGACCTACGTCGGCGCCATGCCGGGACGCATTCTCCAGGGAATGCGGCAGGCTGGGGTCAAGAATCCGGTCTTTCTCCTCGACGAGGTCGACAAGCTCGGAGTCTCCTTTCAAGGGGACCCGGCGAGTGCTTTGCTCGAAGTCCTCGATCCGGCGCAGAACAACAGCTTTGTCGATCACTATCTCGGCGTTCCCTTTGATCTCTCCGAGGTGCTGTTCATCTGCACCGCGAACTTCGCCCAGAACATTCCTCAACCGCTGCTCGATCGAATGGAGACCGTGGAGTTCAGCGGCTACACTGAGCGCGAGAAGCTCGAAATTGCCAAGCGCTACCTGTTGCCCCGTCAGATTCGAGAAAACGCCTTACAACCGGAGCAGCTGACGCTCAGCGAAGGAGCGCTTTCCGCGGTGATCTCCGGCTACACGCGCGAGGCCGGCGTTCGCCAGCTCGAGCGTGAATTGGGGCGGCTCGCGCGCAAAGTGGCGCGCCGGGTCGCGGCGGGCGAGATCGACCATCTTGCGGTCGAGGACGATGGAATCAAGGAGCTTCTCGGCCGGCCCCGTGTGCATCCAGAAAGGGCCAACGTCAAGGACCAGGTGGGCGTTGCGACGGGCATGTACTACACGCCGGTCGGCGGCGACATCATGTTCGTCGAGGCGTCGACGATGCGCGGTAAGGGCGAGCTCGTCCTGACCGGGCAGCTGGGCGACGTGATGAAGGAGTCGGCGCGGGCCGCGTGGAGCTATGCCCGCGCCCATGCCGCCGACCTCGGCATCCCCGAGGGCCGCTTCGACCGTGATGTCCACATTCACGTTCCGGCCGGGGCGATCCCCAAGGATGGCCCCTCCGCTGGAGTGACCATGGCGACCGCCCTGGTCTCGGCCTTGTCGGGGCGTCCAGCGCGCCACGACCTGTCGATGACTGGGGAGATCACTCTCTCTGGCCGGGTGCTGCCGATCGGCGGAGTGAAGGAGAAGGTGCTGGGAGCGTTGCGCGCCGGAATCCGCACGATCATCCTGCCGGCCGAGAACGAGCCCGATCTCGAGGATCTTCCCGACGAGGCGCGTTCGCAGATCGAAGTGGTCCCGGTCTCCGAGCTGGGAGAGGTCCTGGCGCGCGCCCTGCGCGGCGGCTCTCTCGAGAAGGGGAGGCTGACCTTCTCGGTCGGAAGCTCGGCCTCCGCGTCGCCGGGGTCAGGGAAAGAGCTCGAACAATAGGCGTGAAAAAAGGGGGGCGGGACCCGCAGGTCTCGTCCCCTTTTCCAAGAGATTTTCGCTTCCTTTGCCTACGAGTTGGTACTGTAGCTGATCTCCGCTTTGGTGGTATCGCCGTCGCGTGTGATCGTTGCGGTCACGCTCTTCGAGCTATCGCTCGACTGACCGGAAAGCATGACCGTCTGCCCGCTGTCGGTGGAAATGGTCTGGCGCGAAACCTTGAAGCCGGCTTTCTTCAGACTATTTTCATAGTAGTCGGCGACGGTGTCGACCGCGTCGCTTGTCTCCACCGAAAAGGCGCCGCTCACCTTGCCTTCGCTTGCGCTGTTGAAGAGACTGGTCGACTTGCCGTTGGAGTAGACCGGGACCCAGCCTGGGACCTCCTTCATCCCCTGGGCGCTTCCCATCGAGAACTTGGTCTTGCCGCCGTTGCCGGTCACGGTCAGACCGCCGCCCCCGCCGTTGCCGTTCACCGTCGTCGTCTCTCCCTTGTCGTTGGTGAACGAGAACTTGCCTTCCTTGATGTCCTTGAGATTGAAGGTTCCCACCTTTCCGGTCTGCTTGTCGCGGATGGTTAGCGTCTGGTCCTTGTCGTTCTCTTTCACCAGCTCCAGATCGGGATTCATCTTCACCACCAGGCGGGCGCTCGCCATCGCCGGGTTCTTCTGGAACTCCTCCGCCACACCCTTGGCCTTGTGCGCAACCCAGATTCCGCCGACGGTGAAGATCAGAAAACCGATGATGATGATCCCGCCGCAGCCGATCGCGATCCACGCAAGGGGCCCCATCCCCTTCTTCTTGGCTTGACCTTGAGGGGCGCCGGGATTGGTGACAGGTTGATCCGCCATGGTCGTACCTCCTCTCGAGTGGTTAGATCTCAGGTGCTGCTTCGGAAGGGGGACGCTAACACAACTGTCCCCGCCGGGGGTCTAGGAGGTTTCCTGCCGCGCCCGCTCGAGGGCTTGTGCCAGGGCCCCAAAGCCACCGCCCGACGACTCTTGGGCGCGCTGCTTCTTGAGATAGTCCTGATAGTCGGCCCTGCTCCCCTCGACCTGCGAGCCTTCCAGTGCCAGCGAGATACGACGCCGTCGAGGATCGACGCCCACCACCTGGACCGTGAGCTCCTTGCCCGTCGGGTAAGCGCGATTGAGCGATGAGTCGGGTGGAAGGGTGACGCTCTTGGCGGGTATCAAACCGGTGAGACCAGGCGCGATCTCCACGAATACGCCGAAGCGGGCCGTGTGATCGACCCTGCCGCTGACCGACATTCCCGGGCTGAATCGGCTGCTGACCTCCTGCCAGGGGTCGGGTTCGAGTGCCTTCATCGAGAGCGAGATCCGGTCCCCGCCGTTTTCGATCTTGAGCACCTTCACCTCGACGTCCTGTCCAACTTCCAGCGCCGAGCTCGGGTGCTCGATGCGTTCGCGGCTGATCTCCGAGATGTGAACGAGCCCCTCGAGGCCGCCGATGTCAACAAAGGCGCCGAAGTCCGTTAGGGAGACCACTTTGCCGCTGATCGTTCGGCCGCCATCCTTGCTCTCGCGGATCTCGGCCAGCCTTTCGCTGCGATCATGGCGCAGCTCGGCGACCCTCGACAACACGATTCTCCGTCCGCGGCTCTGGACCTTGATCACGCGGAAGCTGAAGGTTTGGTCGACGTAGCTCTCCGGCTTTCTCGGCGCGCCGATCTCCATCTCCGAACGCGGGCAGAAAGCGGTGAGCTCGTCGACCACCACGTGAAATCCGCCATTGTTCCAGCCGATCACCTTGCCTTCGACCGGCTCGCCGGATTCCCGGGCGGCCGCCAGCGCCTTTACCTCCGGGGGCAGAGGCTTGGGGGCGCGCGGCTTCTTCTTGGTCGCCTCGGCGGCTTCCTCCGTCGCCAGTACCCCGGCAACCGCCGTCTCTTCGCCGGCGGCCGGTGCCGCGATGCTCTCCGCGGCGTCAGACACGGTGCTTTCTGATTCTTGGGTGGATGAAGGGCTTGGAAGTGTGGCGTTGGTTTCGGACATCGGTTGCGCAGCTCCAGCTAATCGTTGAGGATCCTAGTGAGGGCAATGCGGCGGAATCTCGTCGCGGAAGTCAAGCATACCTCATTCCGGCGCACTTGAAGAGGGGGAGCTGCTAACTGGCGTTCTCGACGGCGAGCCGGCCATCGAGATCCAGGGTCGCGGCGACCCCTTGCATGGCCTCGAGGACGTTCTGCACGTGTTGCCAGAGCTCGAGCTCTCCCCCAAGAACTTCGCGGGAGAAGTCGGCGGTTACGATCTCTACGTGCTCCCGATCGACGCCGGCCGCGAAAGACTTCTCCTTCCACCGCTTCTTGATCGACTTCAGCTTCACATCGCGGACGTCTTTGCTGGGCCGCACGAGGGCGCTGGCGATGATCAACCCGGTGATTTCGTCGCAGGCAAGCAAGGCAAAGTCCATGGGCTGCTCGCGCTCGACTCCGGTGCCGGCTTGATTGTGCGCCAGGATCGCCTGAACGACCTCTTCCGGACATCCCTTTTCCCGCAAGATGGGCACTCCCTCGACGACGTGGCGCTCCAAGACCGGATGGATCTCCCAATCGAAGTCGTGCAGCAGACCCGCGAGCCCCCATAGGTCGGGATCCTTGCCCAGCTTGGTCGCATACCAGCGCATTGCGGCCTCGACCGCGAACATGTGTCTGCGCAGACCCTGGGCCTGAACGTTCTCGATAACGAGCTCGAGGGCTTGCTCTCTTTCCATGATGGATCTCACCTTACCATTAGGGCTCTTGGCTACGGCTCTTGGTGCTCGGTTGTGGTGACGAAGAGATCGGGAAAGAGGGGAGCTCCCGGCTGGACGGCGTAAGCGTCGAAGTCCGTGACCCCGGCGGAGCGCAAGACCTCTTCGTCGATGAAGAAATTACCGCTGTTGGCACGGCTGTCGCTGGTGAGGATCTGATGCGCGGCGTCGGCCACGATCTCGGGTTTGCGACACTGCTCCGGGCGAACCATGCCGCCGAGCATGCGCAGTGCCGCGGTGGAGATCACCGTTCGCGGCCAGAGCGCGTTGACCGCCACCCCAGCGCCGCGAAACTCCGCCGCCATACCGAGGACGCAGAGGCTCATTCCATACTTTGAGATCGTGTAGGCGCAGTGACGCGCGAACCACTCCGGCTCGAGGACGGGAGGCGGCGAGAGGGTCAGGATGTGCGGGTTGGAGGCCTTCAACAGGTGGGGTAGGCAGGCCTGGGAACAGACGAACGTGCCGCGTGCATTGACCGACCACATGAGATCAAAGCGCTTGATCTCGGTCTCCAGGGTCCCCGTGAGTTGGATGGCGCTGGCATTGTTGACCAGAATATCGAGGCCGCCAAAGGTTTCGACCGCGTGATTGACGGCGGCCCGAACCGCGGCGTCATCGCGGATGTCCAACGCAATGGGCAGGGCTTTTCCACCAGCCTTCTCGACCTCCTCGGCCACCGTGAAGATCGTGCCCGGCAGATTCGGGTGGGGTTTCGTGGTCTTTGCGGCGATGGCCACGTTCGCGCCGTCCGCCGCCGCGCGTAGGGCTATGGCGCGACCAATCCCCCGGCTAGCTCCGGTGATGAACAGCGTTTTCCCTTTCAAGCTAGACATCGATCTCTCTCCTTCCTCGCTTCGAGTAGACTGACTCCCTTCCGGGAGGCATACCATGAGCCGTGATCCTGAACAGTTTCGTCGTGACCGCGAACGGCAGAACGATCGTATCCTCGCCGCCGGTCATCTCGGCCTCAAGCGCTTCTTCGCGCTCGACAGCGCAGCCTATCGTGACGGAGCTCTGCCCGGCCGCAACAAGGAGCTCCTTGGTCTGACCGCCTCGATGGTTCTGCGCTGCAACGACTGCATCGACTATCACCTCGACCGTTGCGTTGCCACGGGATGGAGCGACGACGAGATTCTCGAGGCTCTCAACGTCGCGTTGATCGTGGGAGGAAGCATCGTCATTCCCCATCTTCGCCATGCCGTAGAGACGCTCGATGCGTTGCGTGCGGAGCAGGAGAGCGGCGAGTGAACGCGCTCGCGCCGGGCCGAGAGAAGAGCCCCGGGGGTCAGAGAAAGTAGAGCGTTTCGTCGACGTTGGGACGCCTCGCCGTCCGGCGATCGGCCTTTTGTTTGACTTGAAACAGGTCGGTGAGGTCGTCCTCCTCATCGAAGGCTCCGCCGAGCTCTTCTTCCAGCTGGTCGGGGTCCTCTCCCGATTCGAGACGCGCGAGGAGCTCTTGCATCTTGGTACCAGGCTCGAGACCGGCAGCGTCGCCAAAGCGGCGAAAGAGCCGTGCAATCGTTCTCGGGTCCTCTTCGGCCCCTTGCTCCAAGCCGCCGAGATCATCGACCATGGAATCCATCACGCTCTCCAGCTTGCCCTCGTCCAGGGCGGACATGGCGTCCTCTTGTCCGCTCTCGTGGCGCGGGGTGGCGAAACGGGAGGGCCGCCTCTCGATCTCGGGTCGGCCGCAACGTGGGCAGGCGGGGCGGCTGACGGTGTCGACCTTCGGAGAGAAGAAGCTGTAGAGCGTGTTGCAGTCGGGGCAGTAGAATTCGTAGATCGGCATCGCCAAGCTCCGTCCGGGCTCTCTTGATTCTATCGGTCGCCCCGCATTGCGACGAGATTAGCCCGATCGGCCCTCACGATAGACGCCGAACGGGGCTGGGCGAGTTTGCGAGCCCGAGGCGCCTTGCTTTATGGTGAAATGATGGCGCGCCGGGCGAGAGGGTCCGGCGCGCCCGATTTGGAGGCTGCTTGTTTACTGCTCAGGACATTCCCCGTCTCGAGGTCGCCGACATCGAGTTGCCGCCGGCGCTATCCCGCCTGCACGACCTCGCGTACAACTTCTGGTGGAGCTGGACGGTCGAAGCTCGCGAGCTGTTCTCGACGATCGACGTCGCCGCGTGGGCCCGCTACCACAACCCGGTGCAACT
>JBJKRB010000107.1:0-12798 GCA_046704885.1 Thermoanaerobaculia bacterium
ACCGGCGCCCGTGCCCAGGACAAGCCAGCGGCGCACAAGTTCTTGATCGCCACCCGCCAGCAGCAGGGGCCCTTCTTCGAGACCGTCATCCTCCTCGTCGACTACGACCAGAGCGGCGCTTTGGGGCTGATCGTCAACCGGCCCTCACGCGTCAAGGTCGCCAAGGTCCTTCCCAACGTCAAGGAGCTCGCGGGGCGGCCCGACCGCCTCTATGTCGGCGGACCGGTGGCGCTCGATCACCTGATGCTTCTCATTCGCTCGAAGACGGCGCCGCCGCACGCGATTCGTGTTCTCGATGACGTCTACACGAGCGGCAGCATCGACACCTTGCGCGCCGTCGCCGCGGGGAAGATCCCCGGCGCCACCTTCCGCGCCTACGCCGGTTACGCCGGCTGGGCGGCGGGCCAGCTCGACGCCGAGCTCGCGCGCCGCGACTGGCGGGTGCTTCCGGCCAGCGCCGACCAGGTCTTCACCAACGAGCCCGGCCAGCTCTGGCACGATCTCTACGAGAGCTCGAATGGAATCCTCGTCGAGCTCGCTCCTCGAGCGACACGACGAGCTCTGCCCGAGCTCCTGCTCCCGTGGAAAGTATCCACCGCCTCGGCCGATTGGTAAGGGGGGTCTGCAATTCCGGGATGGAAAGGCATCACCTCCGTCGCGCACTCCGCTCTCAAAGAGCGTGGCGCAGTTTCCGTGGTCGGTACTCTCTGTGCGTACCTTGCGGCACCTGCGATTCTGGCTACAAAGCGACTCTTCCAGAGTCCCCCCACCTACAAAGTCGGCGATCACCAATATACGGTCCTTTGGTCTCTCGTCAATCGGACCTGGCGCAACGAGCGTGCCGCCGAGTTGCCCATCGCGCTCTCGCTTCTCGACGGTTTTTCGCCGGATCGAGTCCTCGAAGTTGGAAACGTCCTGTCGTGGTACGGACGAGTTGGTCACTTGATTGTCGACAAGTACGAACGAGGGGGTAACGTCCTCAACGTCGATGTCGTCGATATCGATCTTCCCAGGTCCTTCGACCTCATCCTCTCGGTGTCGACGCTCGAGCACGTCGGCTGGGACGAGAAACCGCGCGATCCCGACAAGCTGGTGCGAGCACTTGCCGCGATGCGCCGTCACCTGAGCTCTGACGGTACGTTGTTCGTGACTCTGCCCGTCGGCTGGAATCCAAACGTGAATCGCCTCCTTGAAGAAGGGAGGCTCGACTTCGACGAACTGCGGTATCTCAAGCGTGTGAGTCGGGCCAGCGATTGGCTGGAGACTGACTGGACGGAGGTTCGTGATTGTCGCTACGGAGATCCGTATCCAGGGGCTGGCGCGATCATCTTGGCTTGGAACCACGGCAGCGGTTCTGATTCTGGATAGTCTCCCTTGGAAGATCTCGGCGGACGCTCCGAGGCGATCCTCGTCGTCCGGCCTCAGGCCTCTGCGCCGGTCACCCGCACCACGACGAACGTCATGTCGTCGGCGAGCGCCCGCGCCCCGCGGTGGCCGTCCGCGGCGGCGAGCAGGCTCGCCAGTACCTCGCGGGCGGTCGCCTTCGCCGCTCCCTGGCGAAACGCTTCGACGACTCCGGGGTAGCCGAGCTCGCGTTCGTTCCGGTCGCGGAGCTCGGCGAAGCCGTCACTCGCGAAGAGCAACGTGTCGCCGGGCGAAAGAGCGACCCTCGCTTCCCCCCAACCTCCCGGAAGCCGGGTACCGAGCGGCACGCCTCCCTCTCCGATCTCCTCGATGGTGCCACTCGCGGCGCGGGCCACGAGCGCCGGGGGCATGGCGGCGGAAGCGAGGACCAGCTCTTTCGACGTCAGCCGTGCCAGGGCGAGCGACATCCTGAGGGCGGGAAGGTGCATGGCGCGAAGGACCTGGTCCGAGGTGGCGAGGAGCTCTCCCGGTCGTTTGCCGGGGTCGATCGTGGCGAAGACCGCCTTGGTGGCGGTGACCACGATGCCGGCCGCCAAGCCGTGTCCGGTGGCGTCCCCGAAGGCGAGAAGCAGGCTCCCATCATCCGCCCGGCGCACGTCATAGTAATCGCCACCCACCTCGGTCGCGGCGCGGCTAGTGGCGGCGAGGTCGAGCGCGGGCAACGTCGGCAGCTCCGTGGGAAGCATCGAGAGCTGGAGGTCGCGAGCGCGAGCAAGCTCTCGGGTCTTCCTTTCATTCTCCGCTTCGATCAGGCGCGATTCTCCGAGGTTTCGCGCCAGGTAGAGGGACGTCCCCACGATCGAGGCGAGGATGCCGAAGGCATAGATTTGACGGACCCCGCCGATCGGCGGAATGAGCCCGAAATTGAGGAGGGCCTGGAGCAAACCGGCCACTCCGAGCAGGGTGAAGCTCCCCATGAAGAAGCCCGCCGCCCGCCGCTCGATCGTCCTGCCGGTGTGCTCGACGCGAAAGACCTCGATCACCATGGCGACGAGATAGAGCACCCAACCATAGTCTCCGACCCAGCGGATGAAGTAGCCAGCCGCGAGAACGCTTACCGCCCCCGCCACGAAGGGCTTCCAGGTGCGCGGGAAGCGCTCGGTGCGCACGGCATAGAAGGTGAGGAGGGCGAAGAGAATCGCGATTGTGGGCGCGCCGGTGCCGATCTCTCCCACCAGCCTTTGGAGCATCTGGTTCGGCAGAATGACGGCGCGCACGTCGTGGAGCACAACGAGCGAGAAGGCCGCCATCTCCACCGCGTAGAACAGGTTCTCACGCGCCCGGCGGTCAAAGCCGAAGAGAGCAAGATGGAGGAAGGCGAGAAAGAGCGGCAGCGCGACCATGCCCCCTTCGAGCGCAATGGTCCAGGCCGGCTCGCCATTCGAAGCGCTCGCCAGGGCGGGGTTGGCGAGGGCCAAACGAAAACCGAAGCCGGCCTCCAGACGCGGTTGCCCCTTCGGATAGAGGTAGCGAACCGCGAGGAGGTGCTTGGCTCCCACCAAAGAAACGACCACCGCGCCGCGATGATCGGCGGGAATCTCGGGTGCCTCCGCCGTGCCCGCGGTGTCGAGGACGAGGCGCCCGTCGAGATAGACCCGCGCCACGCCGGGTGCCGTGAGACGGAGTGCGATCCTCCTTCCCTGGGCCCCCGGCAGGAGGATGAGGTGGCGCCGGAACCAGGCTACCCCGGTCCACTCACTCGCCGGCAGATCGCCCGGCGCGAGAGCCGGCCGCACGCTCCTCCAGCCCGAATCATCGAGCTCCGGAGCGGCACACTCCACAGCGGTCCCGCATGCGCTCCCCGGCGCGTAGCGCCAGGCATACTCGAGCGCCACCCCGTCTGGACTCTGGAAGTAGCTCCCCTCGAGCACCACCGGCTTGGGCTCTTGCGCCTCTGCCGGCGCCGGCGGCGCCGCGACCAGCACCGCCACTAACATCGGGAAGAGCCCCGCAGCAAGCCGCACCGATCCCTTGCGCATTAGTACTCGTACGCCCGAGCGCCCGCTAAGTTGCTAGCGGTGAGGATCGACCAACGGCCCTGGCACCCTGATCCGTGGCGAGGCGCGGCCAACATGCGGCCGGCTGCCGGAGCTCGTCCTACTGCACCTGGAGCGCCTTGCGCAGCCACGCGGCGCTATTGGCAAGCGCCTGATCAGAGAGGGCGGAGATGGAGACGGCCTCGAGAAAAGAGTGGCAAGCGCCTTCGTAGACGTCGAGCTCCACGCTCACCTCAGCTTCGCGCAGACGGTGGGCGAGGGCGAGACTCTGCTCGGCGAGAAGATCGTCGCGGCCGGTTACGAGGAGAGCGGGAGGAAGATCCGCCAGTTCGGCGAGAAGCGGGCAAACGAGAGGATCCTCGGCCTCTCGTTCATCCTGCAAGTAGTTGCGCCAGAAGCCCTCCATCTCCCCCACGGTCAGCATGTTGCCAGGGCCGCCAAAATGCTTGACCGCCTCCGCGCTCGAGTGACGTGCATAGACGCCGTAGTTGAGGAGTATCGCTCGGACCAGATCGGAGTTGCCTTCGTCTCGAAGCCTCAAGCTGGCGGCGAGGGCGAGGTTTGCTCCCGCCGAATCCCCGCCGATAGCTAGCCGCGTGCCAGCTTCGAGCGGCCCGGGGCCGGCCGCCACTTTCGCGACGGAGACAAGCTGGTCTAGAGCCACGGGATACTTGGCCTCCGGCGCCAGGGAGTAGTCGACTCCCAGGAGCACAATGCCGGCGCGCTCGGCGTACTCGCGCATCAGGCGGTCATGGGTGTCGAGGCTGAAGAGCGTCCAACCGCCTCCATGGAGGTAGATCAAAGCAGCAGAAGGCTCTCCACCAGGGTCGTAGCGCCGCACCCGCACCGGCCCGTGAGGCGAAGGCACCGAGAGCTCGTCGATCGCGGCCATCGTCGGGCCGCCGCGGGTCCAGGGCTCGCGCACTTCCTCCGCGATTCGCCGCGCGGCGGCTGGAGACGCAGTTGCGAGATTCGGATGGCGTGCCCAAGCGGCGCCGATCTCGGCGACGAAATGCGCGAGGTCAGGGTCCAGAGCGGGTTCGGCTCCTCCTTCCCTCGGGTTGTGCTCGTTGCTCGTCACGCCTGTTCCGTTCCTCTCGGCGGGTTCGGAGGCCGGCGCCGTCCCGCCGGTATCCCTCGCGGCGGGACGGCGGATCCGCACCGGGCTCAGTGCAGATCGTAACGGACCGTGAAGAGAACCTGGCGAACGCTCCCGTAGTTGCAGTACGAGGCCGAGGTGCACACCGCCACGTAGGTCTTGTTGGTGAGATTGGTGGCCGAGAGCTGGAACTCCGTGTCGCGCCATAGGTAGCGCAGGGAGGCGTCGAGCAGCGTATACGACGGGATCTCGATCGTGTTCGCCAAGTCGCCGGCCCGAGATCCCACGTAGCGCACTCCCAGCCCGAAACCCAGCCCGGTGAGCGGGCCGTGACGAAGGACGTAGTCCCCATAGACCGAGGCGAGGGCATCCGGCGCGAGCGGTGGCCGCTTATCGAGCGCCGTCGGGTCGGTCGTCTTCGTCACCTTCTGGTCCAGGTAGGAATAGGACGCGGTGTAGCTCAAGCCGTCGTAGAGCGTTCCCACCGCCTGCAGCTCGACCCCGCGCGAGCGGATCTCTCCCTGCTGCAGGGTGTTCAGGGGATTGGTCGGGTCCGGCACCTGAACGTTGGTCTCGGTGATCTGGTAGAGCGAGGCGGTGACGAAGCTGTCCGAGCCCTTGGGTTGGAACTTGAGACCGCCCTCGATCTGCTTGCCCTTGGTCGGCTTGAAGTCCTTGCCATAGAAGTTCACTCCGGTCACCGGAAGGAACGAGGTCGAGTAGCTGACGTAGGGAGCGAATCCACTATCGGTCAAGTAGGTAAGACCCACCCGGCCGGTGACCGCGCTCGGACTCTGCTTGGTCGTGGTGCCCCCAATGCTGTCTTGGGTGGTGATGTCCGAGGTGTCGTGGCGAAGCGCCGCGGTTCCTACCCAGCGGCTCCCGAACTTCATGTGGTCTTGGAGATAGACCCCGACCAGCGTCTCCGGTTGGGTGGTGTTGTAGTAGGTAAAGAGCGCCGGTACGGCGGCGCCGTAGACCGGGTGAAAGATGTCGAGCGGAGGGGCGAAGGCGAAGCCGCTCACCGTCTTCGAGCGCGAGTGCGAGTAGTCGACGCCGAAGAGAATGGCATGCTCGACCCGGCCCACCGTGTAGCGCCCGTAGGCGTTGGTGTCCATGGTGAACAGGCTGTAGTCGAGCGAATTGCCGAACCCGAAGCGATTGAGGGTGCGCAGATCGCTCTGCAAGCCCCCGCCGAAGACGTCCTTGCCGTCGTACTTGATGCTGGAGAAGCGGAGCGTGTTGCGCAAGCTCCAGTGGCTCGAGAGTTGATGCTGAAAGAGGGTTCCCGCCGACCACTGATCGCGGTGGAAATAGTCGTAGTTGGGCTCGCCGACGAACCGGTTGGTGGGGATCTTGCCGTTCGGGTTGGGCTTGAAGGTCCCCTGCGAAGGGAGGAACTGGCTCCAGCCCGTGTTGTCGTGCTGGTAGTCGGTGAGGATCGTCAGCGTCGTCTTGTCCGAGGGCTGCCAGGTCAGAGCCGGAGCGATGAACCAGCGATCATTGGGCACGTAGTCGACCTGAGTGTCGCTCTTTCGCCAGAGGCCCGTGATTCGATAACGCCACACTCCGTTCGCGTCGAGCGGTCCCCCAAAGTCGGCCTGCGCCTGTTTGCGGTTGAAGGAGCCGTAGTTTAGGACCACCTCGGACAGCGGCTGCGCCGGAGGCCGCTTGGTGACCAGGTTGACCAGACCGCCGGGCTCGTTCTGCCCGTAAAGGACCGAGCTGGGGCCCTTGACGATGTCCACCTCCTGCAACATATAGGGGTCGATCTGACCCGAGACCTGACCGCTCTGCCAGCGCGAGTTGTCGCGGTAAAGGCCGTAGGTCGACTGATCGAAGCCGCGGATGTTGATCCAGTCGTAGCGCGTCTCTTCGCCGTACGTATTGACGTCGACGCCGCCGGTGTAGCGGATTGCCTGGTTGACGGTCTGGACGTTGCGGGTCGTGAGCTGGTCTTCGGTCACCACGGAGACCGATTGCGGGATCTCGATCAAGGGCGCGTCGGTCTTGGTCGCCGAGGTGGAGGAAGTGGAGACGAACCCCCCCTTCTCCTTGACCGTGATGATGCTGCCGAAGGTGCCGCGGGCGAGCGCGAAGCTCTTGCTGGCGGGACCGCCAGCGGAGAGCTGGACCGTGTCGACCGCCGGCTGCAACCCAGGAGACGAGACGTCGATCTGGTAGGCCCCGGCGGGCAGCGTCACCTGATAGGTCCCGTCCCCGATGGTGCGGACGTCGCGCCGAAAGGCGCCGCAGCGGAGGGTCACGTTCGCCCCGACGACGGCGTCGCCATGAGGATCCGTGACCTTGCCGCTGAGCTCGACGCGGGGGGCCTGGGCATCGTACTTACACGACTCCACGAAGGAGACCGCCTTGCCTTGCGCGGCGGCGGGTGGCTCCTGGAAGCTCACCACAACGAGTGCGGCGGCGGCGATGGAGAATACGGCGGAGAATCTCATTTCTAGCTCCTTCCCGGCCCCGATCAGAAGAGCCCCGGCGCGATTGCGCTCAAACAGGTGGTCTTTGGGGGACCTTGTCTTAGCTCGCGCTCATGCTGGCACCCCCTTTGGTATCCTGCAAGAGCCAGATTCATCGATGTCGCTGGTGCCAGAAGGCAACAACGACGACGACCATCTGGACCTATCGACGTGAAGATTCTTGGGCCTTTACACGAACCAGATCGGGACACACAATCAGGGCCATGTTCGTGCGCCAATGCTGGCGCCCCCGCTCGCCCGAGGAGGCGCTGGAGATCATCGACGACTACCCGTGGGCCCTGCTCGTCAACTCGAGCGAGGAGGGGCCGTTCGCGACCAACCTGCCCCTTCTCCTCGACCGGAGCCGCGGTGAGCATGGGGTGCTCCTCGGACATCTCGCCCGAGCCAACGCCCACGCTCGCGTCCTCTTCGACGCACCGACGCCGACCCTAGCGATCTTTCACGGTCCCTACACCTACGTGACCCCCTCCTGGTACCCGAACCGCGACATGCCGGGCACCTATTACTACACCGCGGTGCACTGCTACGGACGCATCCGGCCGCAGAGCGAGGCGGAGCTCGAGAAGACCCTCCGGCGCCTCAGCGACCGGATGGAGGAGCCGGTCCCGAACGGTTGGCGCATGGACGAGATTCCCCATTCGGAGATCACGCGCAGGTTGCCGGCGATCGCGGGCTTCGAGATCGACATCGAGCGCCTCGAGGCGAAGCTCAAGCTGGGCCAGGACGAGCCGCGCAAGGACGCGATGGCGGTGGCGGAGCACTTGGCCGGGTCGCCTGATCCCGCCCTGCGCCGTCTGAGCGAGTGGATCAAGAGGGCCAACGAAGACCGGCCGGCGGGCGGCGCGAAGTGAGCGCGGCGCCAGGCCCGTCCAGCATGCTCGCGCCCTCGGCTGGCCCGCGAGGGGGGACCGCCCGCCTGGTGCGCGCCTTGGGCCTCGGCGACTCGGTCTCCCTGATCGTCGGCATCATGGTGGGCTCGGGCATCTTCCTGATGGCCGGCAGCATCGCCCTTCAACTGGGCTCGCTCGCGGCCGTGATGTCGGTATGGGCCTTCGGCGGACTCCTGAGCCTTTGTGGCGCGGCATCGCTGAGCGAGCTCGGTGCCGCGCTGCCGGAAGCGGGAGGTCTTTACGTCTACATCACCCGCGCCTTCGGCCGCGAGGCCGGCTTCGTCTATGGCTGGAGCGCCATGGCGCTCATCCACGCCGGGAGCCTGGCGACCCTCGCCGCCGCGATCGCTCTTTACGTGGGACCCGTCCTCGGCCTTTCCGGCGGGCAGAGGAAGCTCCTCGAGCTCGGCGCGATCGCCGCGTTCGTGGTGATCAACTGCCTCGGCGTCTCCGTGGGCAAGTGGGTGCAGAACTCGCTGACCGGGGCGAAGCTCGCTGGGATCGCCGCCATGACGCTCCTGCTCTACTGGCGAGGCAACTTTGACCTGCTCAAAGGACACTGGGCTCCGCACGGCGGCGCGCGACCACTCGCGTTCGGAGTTGCTCTGGTCGCCGTGCTCTGGGCCTACGACGGCTGGCACTTCGTCTCCTTCGCCGCCGGTGAGGTCAAGGAGCCGGAACGGACGCTGCCGCGCAGTCTCCTCTTGGGAACCGGATTCGTCATCGTTGTCTATCTCCTGGTCAATCTCGCTTACTACGTCGTGCTCTCGCCGGGAGAGATTCAGGGTACCAATCGCGTCGCCGCCGTCGCAGTCGAGCACGCTCTGGGCTCCGGGGCGGCGCTCCTGATCTCGCTTCTGATCACGATCTCTATCCTGGGAACGATGAACGGGATCACTCTGGGCGCCTCCAGAGTGAGCTACGCCATGGCCGAGGACGGTCTCTTCTTCCGCTCGTTCGCGCGCGTCAACCCTCGTTTCCGCACCCCGGTGGTCGCCACCGTTGCCCAGGGAGGTTTCGCCGTCGTCTTTGCCTTGCTCGGCACCTTTCAACAGCTCTTCACCTCCTACGTCTTCACCTCTTGGATCTTCTACGGCATGGCCGTGGCCGGGGTCATGGTTCTACGCCGGCGCGAACCGAGGCTCGCCCGCCCGTACAGGTGCCCGTGGTACCCGGCCACGCCCATCTTCTTCCTGCTCGCGACCGTCGGGATCGTGGTGAGCACTTTCGTCGCGAGCTTCCGCCAGGCCGTTCTGGGTGTAGGGCTCATCCTGCTCGGCGTGCCCCTCTACTATCTCTATCGTCTCTGGGACCGGCGGCAGACGACGAAACGGGCGGAGGTTGGGCGGTAGCATTTCCGCGGGTCTCGCTATGCGCACCCTGGCGCGAATTTGGATCGACCGTTCTTCTCGCCTCACCCTGCAAGAGCAGTTGGCGCGACGGGTTCGCGAGCTCATCCAGAGCGGTGAGCTCGCCTCGGGGGATCCGCTGCCCTCCACCCGCGACCTCGCCAACGAGCTCAAGGTCTCGCGCAACACGGCGGTCTATGCCTACGATCGACTGATCAGCGAAGGCTATCTCGAATCCGAGCCGCGCTCCGGAGTCTTCGTCAGCCGGTCGATCGACCTGTCCCGCCGCGAGAGACGGCCCACACGGCCGGCGACGGTTGGCGAGCCGCCTCCTCTTCGCTCGCCGGCTCCGTTTCGTCCCTGCCAACCGGACGTCGAGCTCTTTCCGCTTCTTACCTGGAATCGTATGCGCGGGCGTGCTCTACGCCGCGAGGGAAGGCAGATTTTGAGTTATCAGGCCTCGTGCGTCGGGGGGTTCCCGCCTCTGCGCCAGGCGATCGCCTCCTATCTGCGCGACCACCGCGGCGTGCAGTGCCACTGGAATCAAGTCGTCGTCACCGCCGGGTCGCAACAGGCGCTCTTTCTGCTCGCCCAGCTCTTGCTGGGGCCCGAGGATCAGGCCTACGTCGAGGACCCGGGTTACGTCGAGGCACGCATGGCCTGCGCCGACACCGGCGCCGGCATCCTCCCTGGTCCGGTGGACGATGAGGGCCTTCGCCTCCCATCGGAGGTGAGCGGTCGGATCTCTCTGATCTACACCACTCCCTCGCGCCAGTTTCCCACCGGGGCGTCTCTCTCGTTGCCGCGCCGCCTGGCGCTGATCGACTACGCGTCCCGCACGGACACCTGGATCGTCGAGGACGACTACGACTCGGAGCTGCGCTACGGCGCGCCGCCCCTGCCCAGCCTCCAGAGCCTCGATACCAGCGGCAGAGTCATCTACATCGGAACCTTCAGCAAGCTCCTCTTTCCTTCGCTGCGCCTCGGCTACGTGGTGGTGCCGGAATCACTTCTCGAGCGCTTCGTCGACTTGGCTCATCTCAACGGGGATCATCTACCCCTCGTTGATCAGGCAACCTTGGCGCTGTTTCTAGAGTGTGGAGCCTTCTACACCCACATCCGTCGTTGCCGGCGCGAGTACGCCGCGCGCCAAGCTCTATTTCTCGATCTCTTCGCGGCGACAAGCCTTCCCATCGAGTTTGGAGACTCCGACGGAGGAATGAACCTTGTTGGTTTCCTGCCCGAGGGAAGCGACGACGCGGCGTGGTCGCGGCTCCTCGAAAGCGAGGGGTTCGACGTGCCCTCGTTGTCCCACTATGCGATTCAACCCACCGACCCCGGCTTGGTCTTTGGCTTCACCGCCTTCTCGCCCGAGAAGCTCAGACAAGCCTTCGGCCGGGTGCGCCCCGTGCTCGAAAAAGCGGCCAGAACGGAGCGCCCAAAGCCTCACCGGCCGCGACGAAAGGCAGCAAGAAGATGATTCGATCCCGAGCCATAGTTTTCACTCTAGCCCTCACCTTTGCTCTCGCATCCGTTTCGCCTCTGGTGGCGAAGCCGACAGCGGCGAAGGGCGATATCGCCGCGGCCCACAAGGCGCTGCCGCCGCTGCCCTTCGACCACATCATGAAGTACAAGGAGATGACGGCTCTGCTTCACGCCTGGGCCGCGGTGCGGCCTGATCTCATGCATCTTGAGAGCCTGGGCAAGACGCCGCAAGGGAGGCAGATGTGGTTCATCACCCTGACTCGCTTCGCCACCGGTCCGGCGAGCGACAAGCCGGCGATCGTCGTCGACGGCAACATGCACGCGACCGAGTGGGCGGGGGGCGTCGCCGCCCTCGACTTCGTCTGGAAGCTCTTGCGTGAAGACGGGAAGGACCCGAACGTCACCCGTGTCCTCGACACCAGGACGGTCTACGTCCTGCCTCGCATGAGCCCCGACGGGGTCGACGAGACGCTCGATCAGGGGCGCTTCATCCGCTCCGTAGCGCGTGCCTACCCAACCGCCACGGGAGCGCCTGGAATTCACCCCGAAGACATCGACGGCGATGGCCACACCGTGTTCATGCGCTACCGGGATCCCAACGGGCCTTGGAAGGAGTACGCGAAGGATCCGCGGTTGATGGTGCCGCGTGGACCGGAGGATTACGGGGGCACCTACTGGCGCGTCCTGCCCGAGGGAATGATCAAGGACTACAACGGCGTGACGATCGCTGATCCTCTCCCTACCGACCCGCTCGACTTCGGCGCCAACTTCCCATCCGATCTACGCGGAACGCCGCGCAGCGTCACGGCGGGTCCGTACCCGCTTTCAGAGCCCGAGGTGGCCGCGTACGTTGCGGCGATCGCGCGGCACAAGAACATCGTCGCTCACGTGACCTGCCACACCTTCGGAGGGCTCATCCTCACCCCGCCAGTCAATCTTGGAGAAAAGCTCCCCAAGGCCGACCGCCAAGTCTACGCGACGCTTTCCGGTAAGGCGGCGAAGCTCACCGGCTACCGGGCGATGTCGTACCTCGCCTTGCGCAGCGATGAGAAGGAGAGCTTTCTCCCCAGCGCGTTCGCCTGGGTCTACGACCAGCGGGGGATCTTTTCCTTCATCACCGAGTTCTGGAATCCCCTTCGCGCCGCCGGGATCTCGCTCAAGGGCACGACGGAGTCGGCCTGGCTGTGGGGTTTCCACTCGGTCGCCGACGAGGTGAAGCTTCTAAAGTGGAGCGACGACGAGCTCGGCGGCAAGGGGTTCATACCCTGGCACAAGTTCGACCATCCACAACTCGGCCCGGTCGAGATCGGCGGCTTCGACCTCATTCGCTACTGGTACAACATCCCCTTTGACCGCCTGCAAAAAGAGGTCGAGCCGCACAGCACCTGGCTGGTCTACTTGGCGCTTTCGACTCCGCGGCTCGCCATTCGCTCGCTCTCCGCCAAGCCCGTGGGCCACGATCTTTGGCGAGTTCGCCTCATCGTCGAAAACCGCGGCTGGCTACCCACCAACGGCTCGCAGCAGGCGCTCTTCGAGCACGTTTCGCGTGGCGTCCACGTGAAGCTCGAGCTGCCCGCGGGCGCCAGCTTCGTCGAGGGCGCGCCGGAACGGGCTCTGGGCGAGCTCCAAGGCCGGGACATCCAGCGCTCGACCGCCACCTGGTGGGGCTACACCCCGGGCACCCCGGACCGCGCCTTCGCCGACTGGGTGGTCAAGGCCCCAAAGGGCGCCACGATCTCGGCCGTCGCCCACCACGACCGCGCCGGCACCGTCCATGCGACCCTGGTCTTGGGCTCCGCCACGTCTCAGGCGAAACTCTTCAACCACTGAGAGCGGCGAAGGGCGGCACCGCTTCAGCGCTCCTGTGCCTCGGTGCGGAAAACCAGTCACGCATCGAGGCACTGCTCCCTCCGCGTCACCCGCCAGCGCCGCTATCGAGGGATTCCCGGCTTCTCCGAAACCGCCTTCAGGGCCTGCGCGACGGGGATCTCCTTGCCGGAGCCGTCGATGTAGTGAATGTCGAATTTTCCCGGGCTCGCATCGAAGAACTCGCAA
>JBJKRB010000108.1:0-41410 GCA_046704885.1 Thermoanaerobaculia bacterium
CTCCTCAAGGTCGGCGACGACATCTCGACCGACGAGATCATGCCGGCCGGGGCGCGGGTGCTCCCCTTCCGCAGCAACATTCCCAAGATCAGCGAGTTCTGCTTCGATATGGTCGACGAGACCTACCACGACCGGGCGCTCGAGGCGCGCGACCAGGGAGGACATGCGATCGTCGCCGGCGCCAACTATGGGCAGGGATCGAGCCGGGAGCACGCCGCCCTGGCGCCCCGGTTTCTCGGTCTGCGGCTCGTCGTCGCCAAGGGCTTCGCCCGCATTCACTGGCAGAATCTCGCGAACTTCGGAGTCCTGGCCCTCACCTTCGTCGACCCCGAGGACTACGACTGGATCGAATCCGGTGACCGGCTGGTGCTCGACGGAGCCCACAAGGCCCTCTCCGCCGGCCCTCGGTTGAGCCTCAAGAATCGCAGCCAGGACGACCGCGAGATCGCGGTCGAGCACCGCTTGAGCGAGCGTCAGGTCGAGATGGTCCTCGCCGGCGGCGTGCTTCCAGCGTTTCGCCGCGCGCACGGCAACGGATAGCCCTTCGGGACCGCTAGTCGGAACGCAGGCGGTCGAGGCGCCGCCGATCGCGCTTGGTGGGGCGGCCGAGACCCTTCTCGCGGACCACGGGCGGGCGGTGGAGCCAGCGATCCTCGGGCTTTCTCTCGGGTCTTGGCGGGCTTTGATCCTCATAGAGCCGCGCGGCCTCGGCCTTGGGCAAGGGGCGGTCATGGAGCTCGAGCACGATCCACACCCGCTCCCATTCTCCCTGCGTGAACTCCACCCGGTCGCCCAAGGCAAGAGGGCGGTGCGGCTTAGCACGGTTGCCGTTGATCCGAACCCGTCCCAGATTGCACGCGGCCGTCGCCCGCGAGCGGGTCTTGAAGGCGCGCGCCACCTGCAACCACTTGTCGAGCCGCACGGTCATCGATAACAGCTTATCGCGCCGGTGGAGACCCGGGTCCCGGTAGAATGAGCACAATGCTGCGCTCGCAAAAGCGGCTCTTGGCGTTGCTCGGCGCGCTCCCGGTGCTCCTCATCGCTTGCGCTTATGCGTACATGCTCGGGATGCGCTACATCGAGGGGCGCCCTCGCGGCTTCTGGCGAAGCTTCGAGTTCGTGGCCGAGACCCTTTCGACCACCGGCTACGGCGCCGACTTCGCCTGGAGCCATCCGGTGATGGTGGTGTTCGTCGTGCTGCTCCAGTTCGCCGGCGTCTTCCTCATCTTTCTCATCTTTCCCGTCTACCTGATCCCCTTTCTGGAGGAGCGCTTCGAGGCGCGCCTGCCAACCAGCGCGGGGAAGCTTCGCGATCACGTGGTCGTCTATCGCTACGGACCGCCGGTGGCGAGCTTTCTCGAGGAGGCCGCCCGGGCCGACCTCGCCACGGTCGTGATCGAGCCCGACGCTGCCACCGCGCGCCGCCTCGTCGACAAAGGAATACGCATCGTTCATGGCGACCTCGATGACGGGGTCCTTACGAGGGTCAGGCTGGACGAGGCGCGGGCGCTGGTCGCCAACGGCGGGGACGACGAGAACGCGGCGCTCATTCTCGGCAGCCGGCAGCTGGGTTTCGCCGGCGACATCATCGCCTTCGTCGAGGAGCCGTTTCATCGCCAGCCGATCCTTCTCGCCGGCGCCACCGCCGCCTATACGCCTCGCCATATTCTCGGCGCCGCGCTTGCCGGCCGCGCCAGCGAGCGGTTGAGCCCGACCCTATCCGGGGTGCAACGGCTAGGAGACCGGCTTCAGGTGAGCGAGATCAGGATCAGCCCCGGCAGCTCTCTTGCCGGCAAGTCCCTCGTCCAATCGGGAATCGGTGAGCAGACCGGCTCCACGGTGATCGGACAGTGGGTCGAGGGACGATTGATGGCGCCGGCCGTGCCCGAGATGCGGCTCGAGCCCAACGGGATCCTGATCGTCGTGGGAAGCGCTGAAAGCGTGGCGCGAGCCAGCGAGATCGGCGCCGGTGCGATCACGCTCCGCCGCCACGGCCCGGTTCTGGTGGGCGGCTACGGAGAGGTTGGCTCGAAGGTCGTCGAGCTGTTGCGCGAGGCGGAGGAAGAGGTCTTCGTCGTCGACCGCCGCGAGCTTCCCGGGGTCGACAAGATCGGTGATCTCCTCGACCGCCGGGTGCTCGAGCAGACGCCGCTGACCGAGGCCAAGGCGGCGGTGCTCGCCCTGGACAGCGACAGCGCCAACCTCTTCGCCACGGTGATCCTCAAGAATCTCGCTCCCCAGGTGCCGGTCATCGCGCGCGTGAATCGAGCGGAGAACATCGAAAGGATCCACGCCGCTGGGGCGGAGTTCGCGCTCGCCATCAGCCAGGTTTCGGGCGGGATGCTGACTCGCCGCCTGCTCGGCGAGGAGGCGATCGCCGTCGATCCGCAACTGAAGCTCCTGCGGGTGGCCGCCGGCTCGCTCTCCGGTGGCCACCCCGCGCGTCTCGGCATCCGGGAGCGTACCGGCTGCTCGGTGGTCGCGGTCGAGCGTGATGAACGGGTGGTCGTGGAGCTCGCGGACGACTTCCGTTTCGAGCCCGAGGATTGGGTCTACATCTGCGGCAGCAACGCGGCGGTTCGTCGCTTTCTCGAGGTCTTCCCTCCGAAAGAGGAAGCGGTCTAGCGCTGCCGTGCCTTGTTCTCTTTCGCGTATCGTCCTCGTCTTCGTCGACGGCATCGGCCTGGCGCCGGCCAGCGCCGAGAACCCTTTCGCGCGAATCTCCTCGCCCGCCATCGAGCAGCTCATCGGAGGAACGCTTACCAGCGAGCGGATCGGTCGCCGCCCCGGTCTGGTCTTGCGAGCGATCGACGCCAACCTGGGAGTCGACGGTCTACCGCAAAGCGCCACCGGGCAGACCGCGCTCTTTACCGGGGTCAATGCGGCGCGCGCCCTGGGCCGGCATGTCACCGCTTTTCCCGGCCCTCGCTTGCGCGGGTTGCTGCACGACCACAGCATCTTTCTGCAGCTTCGCCGCCACGGCCTCGCCGCGACCTTCGCCAACCCCTTTCCCGCCGGCTACCGGAAGGCGGTGCTGGCCGGAGAGCGGCGCGGTTCGGCGACCACGTGGGCGGCGCTTGCCGCCGATCTTCGCCTGCGTACTCTCGATGATCTCGCGGCCGGACGAGCGGTGAGCTGGGATATCGAAGGGGACCGGCTGGCGGCGCGTGGCGCTGGGGAGTCGGGAGAGAGGCGAGTCGATGCCGTCCGTGCGGGGGAGAACCTGGGGCGCATCACGCGACGCTTCCGCTTCACGCTCTTCGAGACCTTCGCCACCGATCTCGCCGGCCATCATCGATGGGGTTGGACGGCGGAAGAGGCATGGCGGCGGGTGGACGGCCTGCTCGCCGGCCTGGTCGCGGCGAAGGGGCGCGCGACCACGGTGATCGTGACCAGTGATCATGGCAACCTCGAGGACGCCACGAGCCGCAGCCACACCCGCAACCCCGTGCCCCTCCTCGCAATCGGTCCAGCGGCCACTGAGCTCGCGAAGGTTCGCTCGATCGCGGAGCTCACTCCCGCCGTCGTGGATCTACTCGCCACGAGCTGAAAGCCCGCCGAACCCGTCAAGCTGGCGTCTGGCGCGCCGCGATGGCGCGATCCGGGAGGGCGCGAACGGTTCTACCTGCCTTTTTGTGGCGCTTCTCGCGGCATTGATCTTGCTTTTCACACCATGTCGGAGGCCCCGACGGTGCGTGGGGTGCGCGGTGCGCTGGGGTCTCGCGAGGAGGAAACAGACAGATGATCGAAGCTGAAGGTTTGACTCGGCGCTACGGTGACCTCACCGCCGTCGATAGGATCTCCTTCGCCGTAGACGAGGGGGAGATCGTCGGAATGCTGGGGCCGAACGGCGCCGGCAAGACGACCACGATTCGCATGATCACCGGCTTCTTGCCGCCCAGCGCGGGCAAGGTGACGGTGGCGGGGAGCGATCTCTTCGCTGATCCGGTGAAGGTACGCCGCGACATCGGCTATCTGCCGGAGAACGTGGCCCTCTATCCCGAGATGAGGGTCAGTGAGTACCTGGCCTATCGCGCCCGGGTCGAAGGCGTACCGCGCTCGCGCAGTCGCCAGGCGATTGGCGCCGCGGTTGAGAGCTGCCTGCTGGGAGACGTCAAGCATCAAGTGATCTCGACGTTGTCCAAGGGCTATCGTCAACGCGTCGGCCTGGCGGGAGCGATTCTTCACGAGCCCAAGGTCCTGGTTCTAGACGAGCCGACCGTAGGCCTCGATCCCAAGCAGATCGTCGCGATTCGCGATCTCATTCGCGACCTGGGCCGACGGCATACCCTGCTTCTCTCGACCCACATCCTCCCCGAGGTCGAGCTGCTCTGCGACCGGGTGATGATCATCGATCGCGGCCATATCGTGGCGGAGGGGACGCCCGCTAACCTTCAGCAACGGTGGCTGGGCAACACCATGGTGCGGGTCGCTCTGAAGGGCAACCCGGAGGGAGCGGAAGGAGCGCTCGGCAGCCTTGAAGGGGTCGTCGCCGTGCGCCGCGCTTCCGAGCAGGAGTCGCGTTTCGAGCTCGAGTGCGAGCGCTCCGTGGATCCCCGCGAAAGGATCTTTCATCTGGCCGTCGAGCGCGGATGGGTGCTGATCGAGCTCGCTGAGGAGCGAGCCTCGCTCGAGGACATTTTCATCCGTCTGACCACGAGGGACACCGCTCAAGGAGCGGCGCTCGAGGCTCCCGTGGAAGAGGCCGAGGAGGCAGTGCAATGAGAGGGATCGCCGCCACGCTGTCGCGCGAGTTACGCGCTTACTTCTTCTCGCCGTTGGCTTATGTCGTGCTCACGCTTTTTCTTGTCGTCAACGGCTACATCTTCTGGCTCATCGTCAGCTACCTCAACCACCCCAACGCCGGGATCGGCGCGCCGCTTCAGCTCTTCTTCGGAGAGACCGTCTTCTTCTGGCTCGTGCTGCTCTTCATCACGCCGGTTCTCACCATGCGATTGTTGAGCGAAGAGCGGCGAAGCGGCACGATCGAGGTTCTGATGACCTCGCCGGTCACCGAGGGGCAGGTGGTGATGGGCAAGTTTCTCGCCGCGTTTCTCTTCTACGTGTTTCTGTGGCTGCCGACTCTCGTCTACGTCTTCGTCCTCCAGTCCTACTCGACGGTGGACTGGGGCCCGGTGGCGGCGGGATATCTCGGCGTTCTCGGGATCGGCGCGGTCTTTCTCGCGGCGGGCACCTTTGCCTCGGCATTGACCAAGAATCAGCTGATCGCGACCCTGCTGACTTTCGTCGTGCTCTTCGGGTTGTTCACGGTCGACCTCCTCGAGAACCTCTTCAACAACCAGACGGCAAAGCATGTGCTCGGCTACTTCGACCTGTGGCAACACATGGACCAGTTCAGCAAAGGGATCGTCGACACCGGCCGCTTGGTCTACTACGTGTCCGCGGTGGTGCTGTTCTTGTTCTTTTCGGCCCGGGCGCTCCAAGCGAAGAAGTGGAGGTAGGGGTGATGGCAAGCAATAACGGATCGAAGAGAGCGTGGATCCAAGGCTCGACCCTGGGAGCGGGAGTGATCCTCGCGCTGGCGCTGTTCGGGATCGTCAACTACTTCGGGATCAAGTACCACAAGCGCCTAGACTGGACGCGAAATCACATCTATACGCTGTCGCAAAAGAGCTTGAACGTCGTCAAGAATCTCAAGCAGCCGATCGACGTAGTGGTCTTCATGAAACCGGGCGACGAGCTCTTCCAGCCCGTGCGCGAGCTGCTCGATCGCTATGCGGCCGCCTCGCCGCTGATTCACGTCCAGACCGTGGATCCGGACAAGAACCTGGCGGAGGCGCAGGCGCTGGTCAACAAGTACAAGATCACGCAGCTCAACGTCGTGGTATTCGACCGGGGAACCGACCGCCGGGTGGTCAACCGGGCGCAGCTCGCCTCGTACGACTATTCTGGAATGCGCTTCGGTCAGGCCCCGCGGATGACCGCGTTCAAGGGCGAGGAGGAATTCACCGGCGCCATTCTCGGGCTGGAAGAGAATCACAAGCCGAAGGTCCTGTTCACCACTGGACACGGTGAGGAGCAGCTCGACGATTCCGGGGCGAGCGGCTGGAGCCAGGCCGCGGATCTCTTGGGACGGGACAATTTCGATCTCGAGGAGTGGGCGTCGCTTGGCAAGGATTCCGTGCCGAAGGGCACGGACCTGGTTGTGATCGCGGGTCCCAAGCACGGGTTCACGCCACCCGAGGTCAAGGTCCTCGGCGACTATCTCAAGGGTGGGGGGCGGTTGCTGGTGCTCCTGGATCCGACCATCGAGCCGGGTGGCAAGCTGGCGGATACAGGGCTTTCC
Source organism: Thermoanaerobaculia bacterium (assembly GCA_046704885.1). GTDB lineage: Bacteria > Acidobacteriota > Thermoanaerobaculia > Multivoradales > JBJKRB01 > JBJKRB01. Next base: position 6,308 of record JBJKRB010000108.1, read on the forward strand.
GGCTTTCTCGCCAGTTACGGGGTGAACGTCGGAAACGACATCGTTATCGATCCCTCGAATCCTCTTCCCTTCTTCGGCGCCGACACGATCTACGTCAGCGCCTACGGATCGCAGGCGATCGTCGATCCGCTGGCGCAAGCCCGGGTCCCGGTCATCTTTCCCCTCGCTCGTTCCGTGAGCCCCGAGAAGGACGTCTCCGGCTACAAGGTCACCGAGCTGCTGCACACCGGCGATCAGGGTTGGGGCGAGACGGATCTCGTCCATCTGCGCCAGGTCAAGAAGGACAAGAACGACATTCCCGGACCGGTCTCGCTCGGCGTCGCCGTGGAGGCCGAGAAGAGCTCCTCCACGGGAACCGCAGCGGCCGACAAGAAGCCCGCCGAGGCGGCGGCCAAGGCAGGGGAAACGGCCAACAAGCCGAAGTCGGGCCATCCGATCATGCGGCTCGTCGTTTACGGTGACTCGGACTTCGCCACCAATGGGCAGCTAGCCAACGTCGGCAACGCGACGCTTCTCGACAACACCTTCAACTGGTTGGTCAAGCGCGCGTCGTTGGTCACCATTCCTCCAAAGAAACCCGAACAGGTTCGCCTGAATCTCTCCGCTTCGCAGCTCGGGCGGATCACCTGGCTGGTTCTGGTGATCATGCCGGGTCTGGCGATCATCCTGGGAATCGGCGTCTTCTTGCGGCGTCGGAGGTAGTTGGTAATGAAGCCCCGCTCTCTGTTGATTCTGTTCCTTGTCGTCGTTGCGCTCGGTGCCTTTATCTTCTTCTACGAACGAAAGCTTCCCTCGAGCGATGAGCGCGCCCAGCAGGCGAAAGAGGTATTCCCCGGCCTCAAGCAGGATGAGGTGACCGCGATCGAGATCCAGCAGGGCAAACAGGTCGTCAAGCTCAGGCGCGGCGAGAAGGCCAAGGGCGCGCTTGGCGAGGCGGGGCAGAGCTGGGAGCTCACCGAGCCGCTTGCGGCGCGCGCCGATGAGAGCGTGGTCTCGACCCTGCTGTCGACCATTACCGACATGCGCAAGGACCGGACCTTGAAGACGGCAACGGCGAAAGACGTCGGCCTCGACAAGCCACGAGCCGTCTTGACGGTCACAACCAAGAGCGGGAGCCAACATCTGATCATCGGAGGAGCGGTCCCCGCGGGAAGCGAGATGGTCGTGGCGCGCGGCAAGGAGCCGCCCTACTTCGTGGTTTCCGATGCGCTCTGGAGCGACGTCAACAAGAAGCCCGACGCCTGGCGCAGCAAGAAGGTCTTCTTCGCCACCCACGAAGACGTCTCTCAGATCAATTTGACGCACGATGGCAAGGAGGTTTCCCTTACCCGCCGCGGCGATCAGTTCTGGCTCAACTCTCCGATTGAGGATCGCGCCGACCACGGCAAGGTGGAGGCTCTTCTCGGAGCGATTACCGGGTTAAGAGTGAAGCGGTTTCTCGATTCCGCTCCGCCGGGCGCCGAGCTCGGAGTCGCCACGCCTGCCGCGGCCGAGATCGAGTTGGTGCTCAACAAGAAGGAGAAGCCTTTCCGGCTCGAGTGGGGCGCCGCCGCAAAGGACGATGCGAAGGCGCACTATGCAAAGGTCGGCGATCAGGTCTTCGAGACGGAAGCCGATCTCTCGAAGGAGTTGCAACGGGCTCCCGAGCAGTGGCGGGCCCTCGCGCTCTCTCCCTGGGAGAGCTGGCGCATCGACAAGCTGACCGCGGTCGAGGGCGGCAGGAAGCTCGAGCTCACCCAAAAAGACGGTGAGTGGTATCGCGGCAAGGACAAGCTCTCCTACACCCCGGTGAGCGATCTTCTTGCTGCCATCACGGCACCGAAGGCCGAGAAGTTGATGAGCGCTGGCCAAGTGGTCAAGCTGGGAGCGAACCTGAACGCCCCCGCCGCGCGCTTCGCCCTAGAGGACAGCAATGGCAAGAAGCTCACCTTGACCTTCTACAAACCCGTAAGCAGGGAGAAGGGGCTCGTCCCAGCGCGCTCGAGCGATCGCGAGACGGTGCTCCTCTTGCCGGCAAAGACGCTAGGAACCGTCGAAGGCAAGCTCCAGGCAGTGCGCCAGTTGAAGGCCACGCCGCCGCCCGCCGCCATGAAGAACGGCGAGGCCAAGGCAAAGGGCAAATCCGAATCACCCAAGCAGTGACCGCCTGTTTCAGGCCATAAGACGCCAGCGAGCGAGAAGGCGCTATAGGGGCGGGCTGCAACCCGCCCCTACGTCACGAAGCCGGTAGCCCCAGGGGGGCCCTGAATGGAAGACGAGCCGGGCTTGTCTCTACCTGTCGTCCATGTCGTCGAAGAGGGCCGAGAGACGGCGCGGGCGGTCGAGCCAGTAGCCCTGGAGGTAGTCGACGCCCATCTCGGTCAGACGCTCGGCGATCGCCCGGCTGGAAACCGCTTCCCCCACGGTTTCGATACCCATGACGATCGCGATACGCTGGATCGACTCGATCATCGCTCGATCGAAGGGCTTGCTCAGAACGTCTCTGGTGAACTCGCCATCGATCTTCAGGAAGGAGACGGGCAGGTCCTTGAGGTAGCCGTACGAGGCGACGCCCGTGCCGAAGTCATCCAAGGCGAATCGGCAACCGATCTCGGTGAGCTCTTCGATCAGGCGCTTGACTTGCCGCAGATTGCCGACGGCCGCGGTCTCGGTGATCTCGAAGCAGAGCTTTTCGGCAGGCAGCTCATAGCGGCGGAGCTCGCGATGCATGAAGTCGAGGAATGAGGGTTCGCTGAGCGACAGGCCCGAGAGATTGACCGCGCACATCTCGATGGCCTCGAGCGTCTCGGGCCGCGCCGCGCTCAGCGCCTGAAGCGTGTGGGTCACCACCCAGCGGTCGAGGGCCCGCACCAGGCCGTAACGTTCGGCCGCACGGAGGAACTCCCCGGGTGCGTGGACTCGTCCGCGCTCGCCCAGCATGCGCACGAGAATCTCGAAACGTTCGCCCTCACCCTCATGGGGCCGCGCCGAGTGAAGACGTTGCGCGTAGAGGCGAAAGCGGTTGGCGTCCAGATTGCGCCGTATCTGCCGCACCCAATCGATCTCGCCGTGATGACGCCGAACGTCGACGTCGTCGGCACGGTAGAGGCGCACCTGGTCGCGCCCCTGGCTCTTGCCGAGGTAACAAGCGTCGTCGGCGGCGCGGATCAGCTCAGGTACGGTAGCGAACGCCGCACCCAGAGGAACGACTCCGATCGTAGCGGTGATCGAGAGGGCATCTTCTCTCCACGCGAAACGAAACTCGCGCAGCGCCTGCAGAATTCTTCTCGCCTTGGCCACGCCCTCGCCAGCCGAGCGGCTGGCGAGCAGCAGGCCGAACTCATCGGCGCCGAGACGTGAGAGAACGTCTTGGTTGTCGAGGACGTCGCGAAACAGCTCTGCCACGCGGCATAGCATCTCGTCGCCAGCTCTGTGCCCCCAGCTGTCGTTTACCAGCTTGAAGCGATCGAGGTCGACGAGGATGAGCGCGCCCTGACCGCCGGCGGCGAGGGCGCGCTCCAGGTGGAGATCGAACGCGTGCCGGTTGAGGAGGCCGGTCAGAGGATCATGGCTTGCTCGCTGGTGAGGACGAAGCGTCAGCGACTCATGCTCGTTTACGTCTTGGAAGACCAGCACCGCGCCGAGGATGCCGTCGGCGTTGTTTCGGATCGGCGCTCCGGTGTGTTGGATTGTGATGCGCTGGCCATCGCGGCTGGCGAGCAGCGTCGGCCTGCCTTGGGGAACGCGCTCGCCCTGCTCGAGACAGCGGGCCAAGGGGAAGGGCTCGACCCTTCGTGAGAACGGGTTGATCAAGCGAAAGACTGCATGCAAGGGGCGACCTCGCGCCTCGGACGTCGTCCATCCCGTCAGCTTCTCCGCGACCGGATTCAGATATTGCAGCCGGCCGTCCTTGTCGGTGGTGATGACCCCGTCGGCGATTGCCGCGAGAGTGAGCTGGGCGATCTCCCGGTCCCGGAAAGCGTCCTCCAGCTTCTCCTCGTACGCGTCGGTGGTCTGCTTGAGCAGACTGCGCAAGGTCGCGTTGTCGAGCTCTCCGGGGTTGCTCATCCGCGCGTTTCCTCGCAGAAGAAGACGATCGCGTTGCGGTTATTGAGGATCGAGCGAGATACCGCTGTTGGGGAAGGGGGCGGATGCTCGATGATGGTTCTCCGCATGAGTGTGCAGTGAGCCCGAAATGAAAGTGGTGAGCTTCACGGCCATTCTATGCGCGTCCGTCGAAGGAAACCAGCACCCCGGCGGCTCTCAGTCCCATCCCTGCTCCGCGTATTCGCCGAACACCTGACGAAGGTCGTCCGCGATCTCGCCCAGAGTCACCTCGGCGCGAGCGCAGGCAATGATCGGCGGCAAGAGATTGGCGTCGCCTTCGGCGGCCGCCCGCAAGTCCCTTCGCTTCGCGGCGACCTGGTCCCGATCACGACGTTCCCGCAGAGCCTTGAGTCGTTCGATTTGCGCGGCCTCGAGCTCGGGATCGATGGTCAGGATGTCGGTCGCCGCCGGTTCGTCTTCGCGGAATTCGTTGACGCCGAGCACCTTGCTCTCGCCGTTCTCGACCTGGCGTTGATAGCGGTAGGCCGCCTCGCCGATCTCGCGTTGCTGGAAGCCGGCAGCCAGCGCCCCGAGGGCACCTCCCATCCCTTCGATCTTGTCGAGGTAAGCGCGCGACCGAGATACGATCTCGTCGGTGAGCGCCTCGATGAGCCATGAGCCGCCGAGCGGATCGGCGACGTCGGCGACGCCGCTCTCCTCGGAGATGATCTGCTGCGTCCTGAGCGCGAGCGTTGCCGATTCCTCCGTCGGTAAGCCGAGTGCTTCGTCGCGAGAATTGGTGTGGAGGGATTGCGTACCGCCGCATACCGCCGCCAGAGCCTGCAGAGTCACCCGTACGACGTTGTTATCGGGTTGCTGAGCCGTGAGCGTCGAGCCCGCGGTCTGGGTGTGGAAGCGAAGACGCAACGAGCGCGGATCGGCGGGGTGGAAGCGCTCCGTCATGAGCTCGGCCCAGAGACGGCGTGCCGCGCGGAACTTGGCGACCTCTTCGAAGAAGTTGTTGTGGGAAGCGAAGAAGAAAGAGAGCCGGGGCGCGAACTCGTCGACGGAGAGGCCGCGCGCCAGGGCCGCGTCGACGTAGACGAGGGCGTTGGCGAGCGTGAAGGCGACCTCTTGCACCGCCGTCGATCCGGCCTCGCGCATGTGATAGCCGGAGATCGAGATCGTGTTCCAGCGGGGCACCTCGCGCGAGCAGTAGGCAATGAGATCCGTCACCAACCGCAAGGAGGGCTGTGGCGGATAGATGTACGTGCCGCGCGCCGCGTATTCTTTGAGGATGTCGTTCTGCACCGTGCCGCCGACTCGATCCCAGGGCACGCCTTGCTCTTCAGCGACGACGAGGTAGAAGGCGAGTAGAATCGCGGCAGTGGAATTGATGGTCATCGAGGTGGTGACGCGATCGAGCGGAATGCGGTCGAAGAGCCGACGCATGTCTTCGAGAGAGTCGATCGCCACGCCGACGCGGCCGACTTCACCCCGGGCCATCGGATGGTCGGAGTCGTATCCGATCTGCGTCGGCAGATCGAAGGCGACCGAGAGTCCGGTGATGCCTTGTTCGAGAAGATAGTGATAGCGGCGGTTGGACTCGGAGGCATCGGCGAAGCCCGCATATTGGCGCATCGTCCAGCGCCGTCGCCGATACATCTCGGAGTGCAGACCGCGGGTGAAGGGGGGCGATCCGGGGTCCCCGAGCTCGCGGTCGTAGTCGATGGGAACGTCCTCGGGACGATAGAACGGCCGCAGAGGGATGCCGGAGCTCGTCTCTCGGTTCTCGTCGTCTCGGGCTGAGGCTGGCGGTGTTTCACTGGAAGTGCGGGTCATCGCAAGGTTGATTATAGGAGGCCTCGTCGAGGGACCTGCATCGGGCCTTCGAAGCTGCATTCCCGACCGAGACGAACCACAACATCTAGTGGTCACCACTTGACAGCACGCGAGATCTCGTGCATGCTACGAAAAAGTTGCCGACGGTGGAAGACGATGCAGCGAACGCCAGCGAAACCTAGCGATCGATCGATCCATTGAAGCGTCGGGATCGTTCGTCGTTGATTTCGCCAGGCGACGAGCAAGGTTGAGCGCACCGCGTATCGGTGCGGTGGGCGAGTCAGGATAGACGAGGAAGGGAACTGATGAGCAGAGGAGAAAGCATGGCGCCCCAGACCACAATGCAGTCGAACGATTCGCAGCCACGCGTCGAGCCCGGCTTGAGCTCGGGTGCGGAGCGCATGGTGGCCAAGGACGAGCGACCCAAGGGAATCCGATTTGAGCGCCGATTCACGCGGGAGGGAGAAGATCCCTTTGAGCTGGTCGATTGGGAAGTCCGCGACGCACTGATCATGAACGAGCGCGGCGAGACCGTGTTCGAGCAACGCGGCGTCGAGGTCCCAAAGTTCTGGTCACAGACCGCGACCAACGTGGTGGTGAGCAAGTATTTTCGCGGCGCGCTCGACAGCGATGAGCGAGAGACCAGCGTTCGCCAGCTGATCGGCCGGGTCGTGGGCTCGATGACGGGTTGGGGAAAGAAGGGTGGTTACTTCGCGCGCGAGGAAGATGCCGACACGTTTTCCGACGAGCTGACTCACATTCTGCTCCATCAGTACGCCTGCTTCAATTCGCCGGTCTGGTTCAACGTGGGAATCGAGGAGCAGCCGCAATGCTCCGCCTGCTTCATTAACTCGGTCGAGGACACCATGCAGTCCATTCTTGATCTCGCCAAGACCGAAGGGATGTTGTTCAAGTATGGATCGGGGGCGGGGTCGAACCTCTCCGCGATCCGCTCCTCGCGCGAGGGGCTGGCCGGAGGCGGAACCGCCTCGGGTCCGGTCTCCTTCATGAAGGGGTTCGATGCGTTCGCCGGCGTCATCAAGAGCGGCGGCAAGACCCGGCGGGCGGCAAAGATGGTGATCCTCGACGTCGATCACCCCGACATCGCGGAGTTCATCACCTGCAAGGAGAGTGAAGAGCGCAAGGCATGGGCGCTGATCGAGGCGGGATACGACGGTGGCTTCAACGTTCCCGGCGGCGCTTATGACTCGGTCTTCTATCAGAACGCGAACCATTCCGTGCGCGCTACCGACGAGTTCATGAAGGCGGTGGTGGACGACGGCTCCTGGAATACGCGCGCGGTGACCACGGACGAGCCCATGGACACCTATCAAGCGCGCGACCTGATGGAGATGATCGCGAGCTCGACCTGGGTGTGCGGCGATCCGGGAATGCAGTTCGACACCACGATCAACGAATGGCACACCTGCGCCAACACTGCACGAATCAACGCTAGCAACCCGTGCAGCGAGTACATGTTCCTCGATGACACCGCGTGCAACCTGGCATCGCTCAACCTGCTGAAGTTCTTCTCCGCGGACAGCGGCTTCGACGTCGACGCCTTCCGGCACACGAGCGAGGTGATCATCAGCGCCCAGGAGATCATCGTCGATTTCGCCGGCTATCCCACTCCGGCGATCGAAAAGAATTCGCATCTCTTCCGTCCATTAGGTCTCGGCTACGCCAACCTCGGCGCCCTGTTGATGGCCCGGGGTCTGCCCTATGACTCGGACGCCGGTCGCGATTACGCGGCGGCGATCACGGCGCTGATGTCAGGTGCCGCATACGCGCAGTCCGGTCGCATCGCCGAGGCCAAGGGTCCGTTCGCGGGGTTCGAGGAAAACCGCCAACCGATGCTCAGGGTCATGCGCAAGCACCGGGACGCGATCAAGAGAATCGACGCGGCGCACGTGCCCCTCGACCTGCTACAAGCGGCCAAGCAATCCTGGGACGAGACGGTTGAGCGTTGTGCCAGCACGGGTCTGCGCAACAGCCAGATTTCGGTGCTGGCTCCAACCGGTACCATCGCCTTCATGATGGATTGCGACACCACCGGGGTCGAGCCGGACATCGCGCTCGTGAAGTACAAGAAGCTCGTCGGTGGCGGCATGATCAAGATCGTCAACCAAACGGTCCCGACCGCCCTCAAGCGCCTCGGTTATGAAACCACCGAGATCCAATCGGTGGTCGAGTACATCGACGAGCACGACACGATCGAAGGGGCTCCCGAGCTCAAGGATGAGCATCTTCCGGTGTTCGATTGTGCTTTCAAGCCCGCGAATGGCGCGCGGTCGATCCACTATTCCGGACATCTCAAGATGTTGGCGGCGGTGCAGCCATTTATCTCGGGCGCAATCTCCAAGACGATCAACATGCCTGAGGAGTCGACCCCCGAGGAGATCCAGGCCGCGTACGTCGAAGGTTGGAAGCTCGGCCTGAAGGCGGTCGCGATCTATCGGGACGGCTGCAAGAAGAGTCAACCGTTGTCGACCAAGCTCCAAGACGTCAAGGGTAAGACTATGGATCCCGCCGCGGAGAGAGCCATGCGCCACAAGCTCCCGGACGAGCGGCGCGCGATCACTCACAAGTTTTCCGTTGGCGGCCACGAAGGCTACATCACCGTGGGCTTGTACGAGAATGGTCAGCCCGGGGAGATCTTCCTGACGATCGCGAAGGAGGGCTCGACCATCTCGGGATTGATGGACGCCTTCGCCACCGCGATCTCGATTGCCCTGCAGTATGGCGTTCCGCTCGAAACCCTGGTGAACAAGTTCAGTCATACGCGCTTCGAGCCATCGGGCTTCACCAAGAATCCGGAAATACCTATCGCCAAGTCGATCACCGACTATATCTTCCGCTGGCTCGCTTCGAAGTTCATGAGCCGCGAGAGCAAAGAGGCCGCAGGCGTCGTGCTTCGTGACGAGCCCGCTAGCGACACGTCAGAGGAGGGGCAGGACACGCCCGTCGCTAGCTTCGCGGCAAACACGGAAGCGTCCAAGGTCACGTTTCTCTATCAACAGGATGCGCCCAGCTGTTCGGACTGTGGAGCCATCATGGTTCGCAACGGGACCTGTTACAAGTGTCTCAATTGCGGCTCGACGAGCGGGTGCAGCTGAGCGATAGGGGAGCTGGAGAGGCAACCGGACGGAAACGTCGTTGACGATGATGATGCACCCACCCGAACCACGGATGGTGCACCGAATGGCCGAGAGCGCAGGTCGAGGCCGGAGGGGAGAGGCTTCCCTCCGGCCTTCGCAGTTACCGGCAAGGGGCAATGTCGCCCGCTTGCAAGTGGTCGGACCTGCGGGTCCGATGGCCCCACCCCGGGGCGGGAGGATATCGTCATGGCAGTAAAGAAAGCAGCGAAGAAGCCGGCTAAGAAGGCCGCCAAGAAGAAGGCCGCCAAGAAGCCGGCGAAGAAGGTAACCAAGAAGGCAGCGAAGAAGCCGGCGAAGAAGGCCGCTAAGAAGACGGCGGCCAAGGCCAAGAAGCCGGCCAAGAAGACCGCCAAGAAGAAGGCCGCCAAGAAGCCGGCGAAGCGCATGGCCAAGAAGACGACTGCCAAGGCCAAGAAGCCGGCTAAGAAGGCCGCCAAGAAGAAGGTCGCCAAGAAGCCGGCGAAGAAGGCTGCCAAGAAGCCGGCGAAGAAGGCTGCCAAGAAGACTGCGAAGAAGAAGGTGGCCAAGCGGGCGGCGAAGAAGCCGGCCAAAAGAGCCGCAAAGAAGAAGTAACCCGCGGGCAAGAGAGCGCATCTCTCGCTTCCGGGAACTCATGGGCCCGGAGCCGGCTTGACTCCGAGAGGATCGAATCGAGCTCCGGGCCCAGTTCTGGGGTTCCGAGAGGGCTACGGATCGCGTATGCTGGGCCCATGAAGAACGCGACGCCTCTGGCTCGGCAATCCGGTTTCTCCCGTGGCCTGATGATCGGTGCGGGAGCCGCCGTAATCTTCCTGGTAATCGCTGCGGCGTGGGTCTTCGGCGGTCGTGACTCCACCCATGTCGGACCCCCCTCGGCTCTGGCCGATTTCCAGCTTCCCACCCTCGGCGGTAAGAGCGTCGGTCCCGCGGATTACCAGGGCAAGGTCATCCTGGTGGATTTCTGGGCCACCTGGTGTGGACCTTGTCGTCTTCAAGCCGAAATCCTGGAGCCTCTCTACCGGGAGCTCCATTCCGAAGGAGTGCAGTTTCTCGCGGTCGATTCGGGGGAGCAGGCGGAAGTGGTGCGCCAGTTCGTTCGCCAGCGCCCGTTTCTCTATCCTGTCCTACTCGACAGCGATAGCAGGGTCTCAGACCGGCTGCAGATCGACGCCTTCCCCACGCTGATGATCTTTGGCAAGAGTGGGAGCTTGGTCTACTTTGCTCCCGGCGTTGTCGACGGTCCCACTCTGGAAAAGCTTCTGCGCCGGGCGGAGCACAGTTGACCATTTGGAGAAATTGGCGATGAACGTGCCAGCAACGCCTCTTCGCTTTGGGAATAGCGGATTGCAGGGGCCAGAGGAATGCGGCCGGTGAAGGGTAAGCGTCCTCCTTCACAGTGGCCGGAGGGGGCGATTCGACTGATCGTGCGCTCCTACCTACGGCGCATCGACCACGAAGAGAGGACCGAAAGGGTACGCGTCATTTTCAACTGGCGCATGCGCACCGCGATCGGCCGGAGCGAGCCTTCGCGCAATCGTATCTACCTGAATCCACGTCTCATCGATCGCCACCCCGAGGAATTGATCCCGACTCTGGTCCACGAGCTCTGTCACCTGGTTGCCGGCTACAAGGCGGGACATGGTCCCGAATGGCAAGAGCTGATGTGGCGCTGTGGCTTTCCACCGGAGACCTTCCACGAATTGGATGTCTCCGAGTTCTTGGCCGCCCGGCGGAGTTGGCGATGGCGCTGTCGCCGCTGCGGTGAGATCTACGTGCGCAAGAATCGCGCCGCGCATCGTTACCGGTGTGGGACTTGTGGGGGTTCGCTGGAGCTGCTGGGGGAAGACCGGCGAGCAGCGCGGGAGGCAGCCCCCCCGCGCCGCAAGCGCCGACGCTAGAGTCCGTGAAACTACTCTAAGACGACGAGGGTGACGCGACGGTTTTGCGACCGTCCTTCGCGCGTCTTGTTGCTAGCGATTGGCGCGGTCTCGCCGTAGGAGATCACCGACATACGATGCAGCGGGATGCCGACGCTGTTTAGGTAGCGGCGAACCGCATTGGCGCGCTCCTCTCCCAGCTTCATGTTGTACGCGGCACTGCCGGTCGAGTCGGTGTGTCCCTGGATTTCGATGTAGACGTTCTTGTTCTGCTGCTTGAGGTTGTCCGCGAACTTGTCCAGAGCCTGCTTCGCGGTGTCGCTCAGTTTCGAGCTCTCGAGTCCGAAGTGAACGTCGTTGTCGGTAAGGACGGTCTCATAGAGCAGTTTCCCTTCCGCCAGCTTGCCCGCCTTCATCGCTCGCTCGAGCGCTTCCTGAGCGGTCTTCGACGCCTCTTGGATCTGCTGGCCGTGCTGCTTTAGGGTCTGCTGGTTGGTCTCGACCTGGCCCTCGATGTCGCCGATCTTCTGATTCGTCTGCGCCGAGGCCGATCCGACCTGGCTGGCCACGTACTTCTTGGTGGCGCAGCCGCTGGCTACGAGGGCGACCGCCAGGGCGATCCCGATCCAGGGGATCTGCTTCTTTCCAAGTCTCATATCACTCCTCCTTTCGGCCAGAACGGCCGTTCGATTGATTCGATTATTACATTTCCGATCCGTACCACGCATCCACGCTCGTTCGAGCGACGGTCTCAGGGGCCGGTCAGAGGCGGTGGACCCTGATATCCCTTTCGGGAGCTGATCCTCCAGTCACGGTGCTTGCGATCGATGTCGACCGTGATGTGGCGATAGCGAGCCGGTTCGTCGCCGCCCGCCTTGAACCCTAGGACATATTGGAATCTGAGCTCTTCGAGAATCGAATGACAGGCCTTGTCGATCTGGTCCTCATCGGTTACCGGATAGTAGCTGCCGCCGGTGAGGCTTGCGAGGAGGTTGAGTAGGTCGGCGTAGCGGTAGACCTTGTGCCCCTTGGCGTCGACCGCATACGGAGTTCCCGTTGAGAATCCCAGGACATAGACCGGAAGCTGCGCCGCACGAACCCGGTCGCGGGCCGTCGCCGCGTCGATCGCGCTGGCGTTGTCGACGCCATCCGTGATCAGGATCGCGGCGCGTTTGTTGCTCTCCGAGCTCAGGGCGATCTCGGGCAGCCACGAAACCGCGTCGTAGAGCGCGGTCTTGCCATAGGCCTGAAAGCCGCCGATGGCCTCGCGAACCGCGTTGAGATTGGAGGTGAAGGGCACGTCGATGAATACCTGCCCGTTGGCGAAGCTCGCGACCGCCCAGCGGTCACCCGGCCGATGCGCGTCGAGGAGGCAGTTGAGAGCGTTGCGGCTCAGCGCCAGCTCATTGCCGATTCCCATGCTGCCCGAGAGGTCCTGCATGAAGACCAGGCTTACCGGCGCTTCCTCCCCCTCGTCGAAGCTGGCGATCGCCACGGGCCGCCCGTCCACGGCGAGGGAGAAGTCCGAGCGCTTGAGATCCTTGACGTAGCCCTTGGGCGAGCGCACGACCACCGGAACGAGCACCCAGTGCACGTCGACCTCGCCCTGGAACTGAGCGGCAGGCGCCTGTTGCCCTCGGGCACTGACTGCCGTAGCGAGAGCAATCGAGGCGACGAGAGCGCACCCTACGAAGAGGCGGCGCTGGAGGCTGAGTCGCGAGCGTGAAGGGAAGGAGAGGGTGGGGCTGGGGAGTCTGATCATGACGTTTTTCGCCTCGTCCATGAAGGCCGGCTCGATGCCTTATTCTCGCAGAGCAATACCAGCAAGAATCACGCCGGGGCCCCTATAATGAGCTTTCGGCAGGCTGGTTGCCGAAAATTTCACCTCGGGAGAGCCAAAGAATGACGCCTAGCATCAATATTCGGAACTTGTCGATCAAGTGTGGGCAATGTGGCGAGTATCAGACTCTCGTCGCCTTTGCCCGACGGGACGACTGGAACGTCTATACCTATGAATGCGACAACGGTCTCTGCGACCCGGCGGCGACGCGGACCCTTCTCGAGGTGCCGCGCGAGCTCGACGAGTTCGCCCGCCGGGATCCGAGCTGGAGCCACGGCGACGGAAACGGCTCTCACGACCGTGAATCGTAGCGTATTGGAGGGGAGCCGGGAACAGGCGCCGAAGGTCTCGGGACGCGGAGCGAAGAGCCCGTCTATGTTAGGCTAAAAGCGTCTCGTTCTGTCGCTGTTACGGCTCCACAGGAAGTCCCACCTAAACCCACGCTCGAGGGGAAACATGAAGAAAATTGTCCACATCGTCGGAACCGGTACGATCGGCGAACCTCTGATCGGTCTGTTCACCGATTTTCGCGACAAGATGGGTATCGATGAAGTCACCTTCCACAAACGAACGCCGCTGCCGAAGGATCGTCCGCGGCTCGAGCACCTCATGTCCCGAGGCGCCAAGCTGGCGGTCGACGTCGAGCAGAAGGACGCCTTCGAGAAGCTCGGACACACGGTCAGCTTCGAGGCCACGGAAGCATTAGAGCGCGCTACGGTCGTAGTCGATTGCACGCCGGCCGGCAACGAAAACAAGGAGAAGTACTACGCCGAGCTGAACGGGCCCAAGGGGTTCCTCGCACAAGGGAGCGAATTCGGTTTCGGAACCCCATACGCACGGGGCGTCAACGATGATGCCTTGAGCCCCGAGGGCCGTTTCGTGCAGATCGTTTCCTGCAACACTCACAACATCACGACGTTGGTCAAGACCCTGGGGGAGGAGGAGAACGGAGACTACAGCCTGGAGAAGGCGCAGTTCGTTTGCATGCGTCGGGCGAACGACGTCTCCCAACCCGATAAGTTCATCCCGGCGCCGAGCGTGGGAAAGCACGACGACGACGAGTTCGGGACCCACCACGCGCGCGACGCTTACCACTTGTTCAAGACCCAAGGTAAGGATCTCGACCTGTTCTCGAGCGCCGTCAAGCTCAACACGCAGTACATGCACTCGATCTGGTTCGAGGTCAACATCAATCGGGACACCGATCTCGACGAGGTCATCGCTCGTCTCCACGCCAACCCGCGCGTGGCGGTAACCGACAAGCGTCAGGCCAATCTGATCTTCAGCTTCGGGCGAGATCATGGCTACTACGGACGAATTCTCTCGCAGACGGTGGTGGTGCTTCCGACCCTGATGGTGCGGCGGCGCCGGCAAATCGTGGGCTTCTGCTTCACGCCACAGGACGGCAACTCGTTGCTCTCTTCCGTGGCGGGGGCGTTGTGGATGATGGACCGCGATTGGGATTCGGTCGCGGATCATCTCAAACCGCTCCAGCGGTGGCTCTATCGCGAGATCTGATCGCGACTCGGGAGGGGCGGGAAGGGACCGCGATGACGACGACCTTGCGGTTCGGCGACCTGACGATCGAGGGTGCCTCGGCGGCGGGCTACTCCACGTGGTTCCGGGTCCGTCCGCCAGGCCTGGGGTTCGATGTCGGAACGGGCGCGATGGAACTGGTGGGAACGGATCAGCTTTTCATCAGTCACGGTCACCTCGATCACGCGCTCGGCGTGCCCTTCCTGATTTCCCAGCGATCCGTGCAACAACCCGGTGCCGCCGCCACGGTCTATTGTCCGGAATCCGCGGCGGGTGCGCTCGACGAGTTCATTCGCGCCGCGGAGCGGTTGGAGACGGGACGTTATCTGTATTCCGTCGTCCCGTTGGCGCCCGGCGCGCGCGTCAAGGTGGGGAAGGGGTACTGGGTGGAGGCCTTTGCCGCGGATCACGTCATCCCCAGTCTCGGTTACCATCTGATCCGGGAGAAGACTCGTTTGCGAGCGGACCTCGAAGGTCTACCGGGCTCGCAGATCGCGGAGTTGAGACACCGGGGGGAGACTGTCGATGAGCTGGTGGAGGAACGACGGCTGAGCTATTGCGGAGATACGGGACCTGGGCTTCTCGACCGGGCGCCGGAGCTCTTCGAGGTTCCTATCCTCATGATGGAGTGCACCTTTCTCGGAAGGGAGATGGCCGAGCGCAGCGCGAAGTACGGCCACCTTCATCTCGACGACCTGGTGGCTCGCGCTGGGCGCTTTCGCAACCAGGCCCTGATCCTCTACCATCTCAGTCGACGACACCGCCGCGCGGAACTGGAAATAGCGATCCGGGAGCGGCTTCCCGAGCTTGCGCCGCGCATCTTCATCATCGCCGACCAAGATCAGGACCGATTGTGACCTCCGAGAGCGTGGACCAGACCGAGCGGCGGCCGGCGGCTCTGCGTTTATCGGAGCTCGAAGAGGTAGAGCTCACTATCGACAAGATCGTTGCCGGCGGAGACGGATTCGGCAGGTTCGAGGGCATTCCTATCTTCGTTCCGTTCGCGGCTCCGGGCGATCGATTGAAGGTGCGGCTTGTCTCTCGCCACCCGGATTACGGTCGCGGGGAGATCGCGCAGATCCTCGTACCCGGGCCGGCTAGGCGGACCGCGCCCTGTCCCTACTTTGGACGCTGCGGTGGCTGCGCCCTGCAGCATCTCGACGACGACAGGCAGGTGGCAGTCAAGGCGGAGGCGGCCTGCGAGACGCTGGTCCGGTTGGGGGGCGTTCGCCTTCCATCCGACCTGAAGGTGGTCGAGGGCCGGCCCTGGGGGTACCGGCTGCGTACCCAGCTCCACTGCGAGCACCGCGAGACGGGAAACGTCGTTGGCTACTTCGCGCGCGGCAGCCACGAGCTCGTCGCGGTCGACCGTTGCCCCATACTGGCGCCTCCGCTCGAAGCCATGCTGCCCCGGCTTCCCGCGCTCTTGCCGGACGATCCGCCGCGGCGCTTGGATATTGCGGTCTCGGACGACGGGCGCATCGGATCGGCACCCCCCCTGGGGGACCTGGGTGAAGGTGAGCTCTCCATCGTCCTCGGCGAGGACACGCTCTTCTTCGATGCGCGATGCTTTTTCCAAGGTCATCGCGGTTTGCTGCCGGAGCTGGTGGATGCCGTGGTGGGCCCTGAGCGCGGGCGCGAGGCCTACGACCTCTATGCTGGCGTCGGGCTCTTCAGCCTGGCGCTGGCAAGCAATTACGAGAAGGTGGTGGCCGTGGAAGTGGATCGGGTGGCGGCGCGCTTCTGCCGCCTCAACGCACGGCGCAATCACCGTAGCGGCATCGAAGTGGTTTCGCGGGCGGTGGAGACCTGGATCGGTCTGCTGCCGGATGGGGCGCAAAGGGTGGTGGTCGATCCCCCTCGCGCCGGTCTCGACAAGAGCGTGGTAGAGGTCCTTCTGGCGCGGCGCCCAACCATGCTCACCTATGTCTCCTGCCATGCGGCTTCGTTGGCGCGGGACCTGCGCAAGCTCCTTACGGTCTATCGCTTGGAGCGCTTGGTCTTGCTCGATCTCTTTCCCCAGAGCGGACACCTCGAGGTGGTCGCGCAGCTCCGAGCACCCGATTCCGACGACGAGCGTGAGGCAAGTCGATGAGCGAAGCCCCTACCCCACGGGGAACGTTTCGCATCCGCTTCGCCAAGGAAGATTTCAAGTTCTCCTCGGCCCACTTCACCCTGTTCTCTGGGCAGGACGCGGAGCTGCTCCATGGGCACAACTATCGGGTCTGGCTCGAGCTCGCGGGGAGGCGGCTGGGGCCGCATGGATTGCTGCTCGCTTTCGATCCGATCAAGCGGGCCGTGCGGGCGCTATGTGCCGAGCTCGATGGAAAGGTCTTGTTGCCCGCCGATGCCGAGGAGCTCGCGCTGCGCGAGACGGGCGGCGAGATCGAGCTGTCCTGGAACGCCCGCCGCTACCGCTTCCCGAGCGAAGAAGTAGCCAAGATCCCCATCGCCAACACTTCGATCGAGCTCTTGGCGCAGTACTTCTGGCGTCGCATCGTCGAAACGGAGATCCCCGGCAACTGCGAGACTCTGGGAGTCGGAGTCGAAGAGACGCGGGGGCAGAGCTGCTTTTTCGAGGCCTCCCTCCCGGGCTAGGGGAGGACGGCAGCGATTTTGGTTGCCGTCTCTTGGAGTCAGGGCTTCCGCTCTTCCAAGCGCCCGGCGATCATGCTTTCGATCTCTCCCGGATCAGGGAACCGGTACTCTTCTGCCTTGGAGAAGAGGAGCTCTCCATCCAGGCTCACCTCGAAGACCCCATCCCGGCCCTTCACGAGATCGGTCTCGATCCCGAATCGCTCACGCAGTGAGTCCGCCAACCTGGCGGCGCGAGGGCGATAGTTTCAAACGATGCAGTATTGGATTTCGGCCCGCGGATCAGACATCACGAGCTCATTATAGTCGGCGCCCGAGCTACGGCTCGCGGCGGGCGCACAGAGCGCCGGTATAGAAGCGCGGGTAGATCTCTCGGATCTTGGTCAGATCGGGCGCAATCTCGGTCGCCTCGAAATCCGCCGAGCCCAGCGCCGCGAGCCAACTCTCGGGAGAGAGGAAGCCCGGCTCGGGCCGGAGCGAAGGATCGACTTTGACCTCATTGAAGTCGCTCAACAGGCGAAAGATCATCTCGATTCCGACGCTGGCGCCGGCGTAGGGACGGACGCACTCGCCGGCCACCAACCAACCCCCCGGGGCAAGGGCCCTCCGGCTCTCGCCCAGCGCGAACGAGAGGTCTCGGGCGACGTGGAAGACATTGACCGCGTAGACCAGGTCGAAGGTTCCGGGCTCGACGCCCTGCTCGCTCCAAGGGCGGTCGATATCGAGGGCTCGGAAGGTGAGGGCGAGATCGGAGTAGTCGGCCGCCAGAGACCGCTCCAATCGCCGCCGGAAAAATGTGGCTGGCTCGCTGGCGAAATAAGTCGTGATGCGCCGCTCGAGACCCTTTGTGGCCAACTGCTCGAGCAGGGCACGGGTGCCGCTTCCGGTACCGGCGCCGACCTCGAGAATCCGGATTGGACCGCTGGCGGGCAGATGGCGCGCCGCCACCAGCGCCGCAATGCGATTGTTGATCGCGTAGAACGCATTGGCGTTGTCGAAGTAGCGCCACCAGAGACCGGCACGGGCAGCCCCGAAGAGCGCCTCCTCGCCGCGCAGCTCGCCGGCCGCCACCTCGCGGTAGGAGTTGCCGGCCGCGTCCAAGAGATCGGTCGAGCGGCGATTCTCTGGATCGAGCTCGGTTAGCGCCCTCTGAAGCGCCTCCCGGTCGGCCTCGTCGGGAGGCTCGTCAAGACGCTCCCTCAGGCGTTCGAGGATCCAGCTCAAAGCCGGGGTGAAGGCAGGGGCGAAACCGCGCTCGACCTGGATTTCACTCGCGGTGCGTCCGGAGCGAATGTCTGCGGTCAGCCGCAACTGCTCCGCCAGGTCCCTCGCCCAAGCGGTCGCATAGCGATCGATGAGCTCACAGCTCATGTAGAAAGTATGGTTGAACAGGGCGGCGGGAAACCCGACCAAGTAGGGCTCGAGCTCTCGGCTAGGGGATTCTATGAGGGGCTGCTGCACCATGGCCGTGCACATTGTAAGGTAAGATTCTGATCTCGGCGAGAAAGGGGAAAATGACACAAACGAGCAACCATACCGCCGTGGAGCCGGCCATCCAGGAAGCGGCCGCTGCCACCGGGGCGCGGGGGCGGGTCAAGAAAATCGCGACTCACGTCCGGGGAATCTTGACCGAGCTCGGTCTCGACCTGAACGACCCGAATCTGCGTGAAACCGATCTCCGCGTCGCTCGCATGTACGAGGAGATGTTCCATGGGTTGCGGGAAGGCGCGGAACCAAGGGTGACGACCTTCCCCAACGAGGAGGGCTACAGTCACATGGTGATGGAAAAGGACATCCCGTTCTATTCCATGTGCGCCCACCACCTCGTGCCATTCTATGGGCACGCCCATATCGCTTATATCCCGCAGGAGCGCATCCTCGGGCTGTCGAAGCTGGCGAGAATCCTCGAGTTCTACGCGAAGCGTCCGCAGCTCCAGGAGCGCCTTACCGAGCAAGTCGTCACTTTCCTCGAGGAGCGGCTGCGTCCCTTGGGGGCGATGGTCGTCATTGAGGCGCGCCACCTGTGCGTCGAGATGCGGGGAGTGAAAAAGCCGGGCTCGGTGACGGTAACCTCCGCCCTTCGGGGCGTCTTTCATCAGCGACCGGTCCGTGAAGAGTTCCTCGATCTCATGCGCCGTTAGGCCACTCGCCCTCGTTGGGCTTCTCCTCTTGGCGGCCTGTGCCGAGAGCGGTATCCGGCGCAGTGACCCGGCGACCCTCACCAACCCTGCCCTCAGTCCGGAGTACTCACAATGGTTGGTAGGGCCGATCGCCCAGATGGCCAAGGACCAGGAGATCCGTGAGTACCTCTCCTTGTCGACGGACTCAGAGGCGAAACGGTTTATCGATCACTTCTGGCAGACGCGGAACCCCTATCCGCAGAATCCTGGAAACGCCCTGCGACAGCTCTTTGAGCGGCGTGCCCGCCGGGCGGATCGGCTCTTCGGCGAGGGAGGGGTGCCGGGTAGCCACACCGACCGCGGGACGATCTTCATTCTGTACGGCCCCCCGACAAGTACGGGCTTCGAGGTCGGACCGCAAAGCGAAGGTGGCCCCTCCCTGGACGTGTGGAGATATTCCGTCAAGGTCGGTCCGGGTCTCGATGGCCGCAGACCCGACCGCGTCTACCGTTTCTGGAAGCCCAGCGACCTTACCGTACTCTACCATGGCAGGCTCCAGACCCCTCTGGCACCCACCGAGGGTGGGCCGTTGCCGCAGCTTTCGCTAGCGCCTTCGGGGGCAGGGCAATGACCCGCCGCGCGGTCCTCCGGGGTAGTGGCATCGCGGTGCCACCGATCCGTGTCGACAACCAGATGCTGGCGCGGATCATGGAAACCAGTGACGAGTGGATTCGGGAGCGAAGCGGCATCCAAACCCGGTACTTCGTCGAGCCCGGAACCGGCTCGGCGGAGCTCGGAGCCGAGGCGGCGCGCGCCGCGATCGACGACGCGGGAATCGATGGGGCGGAGATCGACTACATCGTATGCGCGTCGATGACTCCGAACCACTACTTTCCGGGTAATGGCACCCTGATCCAAGACTTGCTCGGTCTCGATCCCCTGCCGACCCTCGACATCCGGCAGCAGTGCGCGGGCTTTGCCTACGGACTGCAAATGGTCGATGCGCTGATTCGAAGCGATACCGCGGCGACCGTGCTGCTCGTCGGATCGGACGTGCACACCTCCCTGATGCCTTTCTCCGAGAGGACCTGGGAAGTCTTGTTCGATCCAGACTCGCCCGCTCTCGATGCCGACGAGTGGGAATGGAATTGCCGTTTCCGCCACCTCTTGGTTCTTTTTGGGGACGGTGCGGGCGCCATGGTTTTCCGCGGCGAAGAGCAGGAAGAGGGGGCGGAGCGCGGAATCCTGGGAAGCCTGCTCTATGGCGACGGCAGCCACAAGGAGATCCTCTACGTTCCTGGTGGGGGTTCGGCGAAACGGCCATGGGTCGACGGCGAGATGATCGCTCGGGGTGACACCGTGCCCCTGATGGACGGCCGCTCGGTATTCAAGCTCGCCGTAACCAGGATGCCGGAGGTGACCAAGGCAGTCCTCGAACAGCAGGGTTACGATCTCGATGACCTTGATCTGCTGATCATGCATCAAGCGAACTTACGCATCAACGAGGCGGCGCAACGGGCCATGAAGCTGCCGTCCGAGAAGGTCTTCAACAACATCCAGACCTACGGGAATACGACTTCCGCCACTCTGCCTCTGTGCTTTCACGAAGCGCGCGAACAGGGCAGGGCTCCCGATGGGAGCCTGGTCGCTTTTACCGCTCTCGGCGCGGGGCTGCACTGGGGCTCGGTGCTGATGAGGGTGTAGAGTCGAGCTAGAACGATGCAAGGAGATCAACTTCTCGGCTTGTTGCTCGGCGCCTGCGTGGTGGGTGCCGTCTCCGTCTTGTTCCGGGCGGAGAACGCCGCCTACGCCCCGACCGGTGACCCCCAGCGCGCCGCGGACTGGGACGAGAGTCGGTGTGCCGCTCTCACTCACGAGGGAAAGCGGTGCAGCCGACCGGCTGAACCGGGGTCAGACCGCTGCTGGCAGCACGGCGGATGAGATTCCGCGACCCGCTTCAACTGCGTTAGTTATCGAGAAGGGGGAGCCGGGGCCTCTCGACGGGGACCGGTCGTGGCCAGATAGAGCGCGATCTGGCGAAACAGCGCCCCCGTCTTCGAGCTCCACTCCTCCGGCGTGAACGCGTTGGCCGGCGCGGAGACCTGGACCAGTCCGTGCCCGTCACTGCTGTTCGTGACTTTGATCCTCACGTCGCTCCACAACAAGGCCCACTTCTTGGTGACCTCGACCCGGCGATCGAGGGCCGCGCCCGACAGCTGGACAGCATCCAAAACGGCGCGCAGAAGTTGACCCTGCCCTCCCTGGTATGCCGTCCCGTAGGCCTGGCTCGCCATGTGCGCACCTGGAGGCGGGACGTAATTGTCCTGCGATAGAAGGCGCTGGAACCCGGGATTGTCCGCCAGGTCGCTGAAGTTCGGATCGGTGCGTGCGCGCACGCGGATCTTCTCGTCGAGCCCGATAGCCTGTTTGAGATGGGCAATCGAGAGCGCCGCATAGCCCGCCATGGCATAGTTGCTCGCCACCAGGTACTCTGACTGTGCCGAGCCCGGGTTCTTCGCCAGATACGCATTGAACCTCGTGGTCGCCTGCTCGACTTTTCCCTCGAGGAGGAGCACTGTCCCGATGTTCAGATCGTTGTCGGGCGCTTTGGGATCGAGCTTCTCGGCCGTCAAGAAGGCCTGGTATGCGTCGTTGAGACGGTGGTCCGCGATCGCTAGAGCGGCGCGGTTGAGCCATCCCTGACGGAGGGATGGATCGATCTTGAGCGCCCGGTCGAGGTCCTTTCGCCCTTCCAGAGTCTGGTCGAGCATGAAGTGCGCGGTGCTGCGCGCGAGCCAGGCTCGAGCATTGTTCGGCGCGGCCTTGATCAAGCGATCAAGGAGTGGAAGAGCGGCGTCGGCGCGCCCCTCGTCGATCAGCTCCTGAGCCTGGCTCAGGGCGTCACCGACCGGCTTGGCGGAGGCCGCCAGCGGAACGCTGAGCTGGGAGAGCAGCACCACCACCAGGGCGGGAAGCAATGTCGAGAGACCGCTGAGAGTGGGCTTTCGGCCGGTGGGAGACTGAGATCGCGACATGGGGGCTAGAATAGCGCGATGCCAGAGCGCCTGCCAACGCCGGCGGAGATCGTCGAGGCTCTCGCCCGTCGCGTCATCGGACAACCTCTAGCGGTTCAGGAGATGGCCGTGGCTTTGGCCAAGAAGCTGGGCGGGCTCACGGCGGGAAACATCCTTCTCATCGGCGCCTCCGGGAGCGGTAAGACGACTCTCATGCGCGCCGTCGAAGAGTACCTTGCGAGCGACGCCGAGCTCGCCGCGGGTTCGACCGTGATCCGGATTCACGCCAACATTCTGGCCGAGGAGGCGCAGCGCGGACGCGCGGGCTCAGCGGTCTTGGATCGTCTGCTCGCTCGTATTCGTGAGCGTCGTCGGCCCGCCGCGACGAGCGAGGAAGTGATCGCCGAGCTTGGTAGCGGCGTCGTCTTCGTGGACGAGGTCGACAAGATCCGTGCGCGGGTGGGTGCGCAACCCAATACCGCGGGCATTCGCGCTCAGGAGGCCCTCCTCACCTTGATCGAGAACGAATCGGTTCCCTATGAGCTGCCGCCGGCTCTCGGTGGCGGTTCGGTGAGCATCGACTCGCGCGATCTTCTCTTTGTTTGCGCCGGCGCCTTCGAGGGGTTGTACGACGCGGTCTACGACCGGGTCACGGTGGGGGAAGACCGGGGTGCTCTCAAGACGGTGACTCACTTCGAGGAGGGCGGAGTGCGCGAGGAGCTCGATTTTCACCTGCGCGACTGGCTGCGCCTTCAGGACCTCTTCGACTACGGCATGAGCCCGCAATTCCTCTCGCGATTCGACGCTCTCGTCCTGCTCGAACGCCTCGGGGTGGACGAGCTCGTTCGCATCTTTCTCGAGTCCCCTGATTCCGGTTACCATGCCGAGCGCGAATTCTTCCGCTCTCAGGGGATCGATCTGGCGATCTCGCCGGCGGCGGTGCGCCGGATCGCTGACGAGGCGGCGCGCCAGCCCCGCCTCGGGGCGCGCGCCTTGAAGGAGGTATTCCGGCGGGTCGTGCGCGACATGGAGCTCGACCCACAGCGCTACGCCGAGAACGGCGTCCTGATGCTCGACGAGCCCGAGGTCGAGGACGCCTTGCGTTCGCGAATGGGATGAATCCTAGAGGCTCGAGCCCGAGGAGCGCCGGCGGCGAAGCTCCAGAAGCCGGCGCAGCCGCCGTCCGCGTTGCCACCTGCGCCACACATTGGGCAGGAAGGTGATCGCGAGAACCAGGATCACGGCCAAGATCAGGTGTTGGACCACCCCGGAGCGCTCGTTCGAGGCAGCCTTGGCGAGCACCGAGGCGAAGTAGGTGTAGATCACCATGGCGGGCAGGAGACCGAGGGCGGAAGAGAGAATGAAGAGGCCGAACGGGACCCCGGCCAGCGCCGAGCCGAAGTTGACGATCGGAAATGGAATCGGGATCAGGCGAATCCGCGCCAAGGTCCAGAAACCGTGCCGTTTGACCAGGCGTTCGACCCAGCGCAAGCGATCGCCCGCGAGTTGAACGATCAGGTCCCGCCCCAGGGTACGGGCCATCAGGTAGCTGATGGCGGCGCCTCCGACGGTGCCGGTGAGATTGTAGATCGAGCCCCACAGGGTCCCGAAGACGACCCCGCCAGCAAGCATCACGGGACTCACCGGTAGCCCGAGCGGTGAGATCACGAGGAACAGTCCGATCAGTGCCAGCGGCGACCACCAGCTGGCTCGCAATCGCCCGAGCAGTTGCGTCAGCCGCTGCTCGGACAGGTAGCCGTTGATGCGAAGAATGTGCAGGATGACCACTCCGGCCAAGAGGATGGCGACGAAAGCGGCAAAGCGCAGCCAGGCTCGGCGAGGAATGCGTCGGTAGGCCGTGATCGTGGGAGGGTCGGTGACCGCCTCCTCGAGCTCGCGCGCGGCGAGGTCTTCGCGAAGGCGCTCCACGTCGACCCCGGCCAGGTTGCTCGGCGCCTCCGCCAGCTGGTTCAAGGCTCCCTCGTAGAGCGCGGCGTCTTCTTTGCGGGTTCGCGTCCTGGCGAGAGCGTCCGCCAAGAGTGCCAGGCTGGTGCAGATCTCAGCCACCTCACCTTGCTTGGTGGCGGCGGCGGCAGCCCAGGAATCCGATGCCCGTGGGAAGTCCCGCTGGCGATAGGCCTGGAGGCCGGGGGTGAGGCGTCGATCGATCGGCAAGTCTTTACGGCCGCGCAGCTGACGAGACGTCAGGGTAGCGGGCAGGTCGGTCAGGTGTGCTCGTCGTCGCTTTCGCTAGCCGGCAGCCTGAGAAACTCGCGCATCTGCTCATTGAGCGTTTCCTGCGCCGCCGGATCCATGAAGTTGAGCCGTAGCTCGTTGATTACCATGACTTCGGTCTGTCGCCACTCATCCCAGCACTCGGCGCACACATTGGCAAGGATTTGCTGGCCGAGAGCGCCGGGGAAGGGGGCCCGGTCGAGAGAAGCTTGTTGGCGCTGGCAGCGGCAACAGGTCAGCGTTGGAGTCATGCTCGTCCCAGGTCACTATGTCGGCGTGGCTCATTCATCGGTCGCCGCCGGGCCGCTGCTGCGCAGATCGCGAAAGTAGGCGATCGTGTCGCGCAACCCGACCTCGAGCTCCACCGTTGGCTCCCAGCCCAGGATTTTCCGCGCTCTCGCGATATCCGGCTGCCGGATCTTGGGATCGTCGACCGGGAGCTCGCGAAACTCGATCTCACTGCTGCTTTCGGTGAGCTCGCGGATCGTGCGAGCGAACTCGAGGATGGTCATCTCCTGGGGGTTGCCGATGTTGACCGGGTCGCTGGTATCGCTAGCGAGCAGGCGCACGATCCCTTCGACCAGGTCCGCGACGTAGCAGAAGGAACGAGTCTGGCTACCGTCGCCGAAAACCGTCATGGGTTCGCCGGCCAAGGCCTGCTGGATAAAGGCCGGGACCACTCGTCCATCGCGGGGCCGCATGCGCGGGCCGTAGGTGTTGAAGATCCGAACGATCCTGGTCTCGAGGTGATGGTAGCGGTGATACGCCATCACCATCGCCTCGGAGAACCGTTTGGCCTCGTCGTAGACGCCGCGGGGGCCCACCGGGTTCACGTTTCCCCAGTAGGTCTCCGGCTGAGGGTGAATCAGTGGATCGCCGTAGACCTCGGAGGTCGAGGCGAGCAGATAGCGTGCTCCCTTCGCTTTGGCCAGACCTAGCGTGTTGTGGGTCCCGAGCGAGCCGACTTTGAGCGTCTGAATGGGCAGCTCGAGGTAGTCGATGGGGCTTGCCGGCGACGCGAAGTGGAGCACGTTGTCCACTGGCTCCTCGATCGAGAAGGGGAGCGATACGTCGTGCTCGATCAGCCGAAAGTTGGAGCTCGGGAGCAGATGAGCGACGTTCTGCCGGTTTCCAGTGATGAAGTTGTCGATGCATAGGACTCGGTGCCCATCATTGAGCAGGCGCTCGCATAGATGCGATCCGAGAAATCCGGCACCTCCGGTGACGATCGAAGTCGGCATTAGTGGCTCCCAGACCCGGAGGTCAACGCGTCGGGCCGTCCGACGGAGATGTAATCCAGGCCGGCGGCTACCATGTCGGCGGGCTCGTAGATGTTGCGCAAGTCAATGACCAGGGGGCGAGCGAGGATCTTGCGCAGGCGGTCGAGCTCGAGCTTGCGGAACTGATTCCACTCGGTGAGGATGATTGCCGCCTCGGTGCCCTCTACCGCGTCGTAAGCATTGTCCGCGAAGGTGACCTGCGGCCACATCTCGCGACAGGCGGGCATCGCCGCGGGGTCGAAGGCCTGGATTGTGGCCCCTCGTTCGAGCAGGCCCTCCACCACGGCGATGGCCGGGGACTCGCGGGTGTCGTCGGTATCCGGCTTGAACGTCAGACCGAGGACGCCGAGACGCCGGCCCTCGAGCCCGCCCATGGCCATCTCGATTCGCCGGATCATGCGTTCCTGGGTGGCCACATTGGCGGCCAGCACAGCCTCGATGATCTGGAATGGAATACCCTGCTGGCGCCCGATGTGGGCCACGGCCCGGGTGTCCTTGGGGAAGCAGGAGCCGCCGAAGCCCGGACCCGCGGAGAGGAACTTGGGTCCGATGCGGTTGTCCAGCCCCATGCCGCGGGCCACCACTTCGACGTCCGCCCCGAGCGCCTCGCACAGAGCGGCCACCTCGTTGATGAAGGAGATCTTGGTGGCGAGGAACCCGTTGGAGGCGTACTTGATGAGCTCGGCGCTCTCGACATCGGTGATCACGAAGGGAACGTCAGCGACGCGAAGGGGCGAGTAGATGTCGAGCATGAGGTCGATGGCTCGTTGGTCACGAGTACCGACGACCACTCGGTCCGGATGCATGAAGTCATCGATGGCGGAGCCCTCGCGCAGAAACTCGGGATTGCTGACCACGGCGAAGTCTTGGTGGTCTCCCGCCACCTCGCGAATGATCTGTTCGACCATCTGGCCGGTGCCGGTGGGGACCGTGCTCTTGGTGATGACCACCTTGTAGCCGTTGAGGTGCTGGCCGATCGCTCGCGCCACTTCGCGAACGAAGGTCAGGTCGGCGGAGCCGTCGGCGGCCGACGGCGTGCCTACCGCGATGAAGATGCCGCTCGCCGCCTCGATGGCGGGGCCCAGATCGGTGGTGAACTCCAGACGCCCCTCGCGCATGTTCTTGTTTACCAGCACGTCGAGGCCGGGTTCGAAGATGGGGATCTCGCCCCGCGAGAGGGCCTCCACCTTCCCGGCGTCCTTGTCGACGCCAACGACATTGATTCCGAAGTCGGCTAGACAGGCTCCGGTGACCAGGCCCACATAGCCGCTGCCGACGACACAGATCTTCATGACTGAGCGCTCCGAACGTTCTTGCCTCGATCAGGCGACCAAGAACCGAGGGCGATGAGGGTGAAGGGTGAAGGCACTAAGAAACCGTGAAGCCTAGGAAGCATCAGGATTTTGGTCCCGGTACCAGGCCACGAATCGCCGCAGACCTTCTTGGATCGGCACCTTGGGCTCGTAGCCGAGGAGGCTTTGCGCCTTGGACACATCGGCGAATGTGATCGGCACGTCCCCGGGCTGCATCGGAAGATACTCGATCTTGGGCTCAACGGCAAGCTCCTGGGCCAGGCCCCGAACGAGATCGAGGAGGGAGGTGGTCTCGGCGCCGCCGAGGTTGATGATCTCGAACTCGGGAGCAAGCGCCAGAGTGGCCTCGACCCCGTCGACGATATCGTCGATGTAGGTGTAGTCGCGCCGCGATCCGCCGTCGCCGAAGAGCGGAATGGTCTCGCCGCGGCTCAGCAGGCGGGTGAACTTGTGGATCGCCATCTCGGGACGCTGCCTCGGGCCGTAGACGGTGAAGAAGCGCAGGCAGGCCGTCCGCAAGCCGTAGAGATGGTGGTAGTTGAAGCAGAGCAGCTCACCGGTCCGCTTGGTGGTCGCGTAGGGGCTGATGGGTTGATTGACCTCGTCGTCCTCGGCGAATGGCACCTTGCGGTTGATCCCATAAACGGACGAGGAAGAGCCGAAGAGAAAGATCTTCGGCCCATGCCGGCGCGCGGCCTCCAGCAGGTGCAGGGTCCCGATGCAGTTGACCTCCTCGTAGAGCACGGGTTCTTGGAGGCTTGGCCGCACGCCCGCCCGCGCCGCGAGATGGATTACTCCGTCAAATTCGCCCTCGGCAAAGACTCGGTCGACCAGGTCTTGGTCGCGGATGTCGCCTTCGACCAAGCGAAATTCCGGTTGCTCGAGAAAAGAAGCGATGTTCCTTCTCTTGATCGCCGGATCGTAGAAATCGTTGAAGTTGTCCAATATGGTCACTCGATCACCGCGATCGAGGCGCCGGCGGGCGAGATTGGAGCCGATGAAGCCGGCTCCGCCGGTAATCAACAGATGTGAGCTCATCGGTTTCCGACTACCTTTCCGGGAATCTAGGGACTTTGAACGATCGCGAGAGGCTGGGACGGCGGTTGTCCGCCGAGCGCGCGAGGAAGGCCGGCGGAGCCGGCTAGTTGTTGGGGGGCGATGACGAGTGCAGCTGTTCCTGGCGTTCCTTGTAGCGCTTGTTGATTCCCGCCTTCTCTCGATTGCGTATCAGCCACCGCAACAGACGCGACTGATTGACGCCAATAATAATATCGTTAATCGCTTCATACACGTCGGGATCGTTGATCAGGGCCCCTAACGTCCCGTTGCCCTGGTTGAGCTTTTCCGCCACGCTCGACAAGTTGGCCAGGGTTTCCTGGAGCTCGCGAGAGAGCTCGTCGCCGTAGGCTTTGTCGTTGAGAAGACGGGGGAGAAGCCCCTTGCCGTTGTCGAGATTCCGCACCACGGCCGCCAGGCTCACGCTTGCCTGCTCGAGGTTCTTGAGAGTGGAGGCGAGCTGGCTCTTCGCCTGCGGATCGTTGAGCAGCGTGCCGAAAGCACCGTCGCCCTGATCGAGCTTGGTGACCACGCGATCCAGGTGCTCGCTGGCGCTCGTCAAGTGATCGGCCAGCTCCTGGTTGTTGAGCAGCTCTCCCAGGCTTCCCTGCCCCTTGTTGATCTTGGTCGTGATCGCCGCGAGGTTGTCCAGCGTCGTCACGGTCGAGGCGCGTACCCGATCCCCGATCTTGGAGTTGACGGTGAGCTGACCGAGCAATCCTTCGCCGCGATCGAGTCGGGAAAGAATATTGCGCAAGGAGTGAGAGATCTCGACCACGTTGTCGACGACGTCCTCGCCGGATGCCAGGAGCTTGTCGACCGACGTCTCGGAGGCCGCGGGAATCTCGCCCCCCGCCGGAATCACGGAAGCCGAAGACGAACCCGAGCTGACTTGCACGTACTTGTCGCCGAGCAGCCCCAGAGTCTTGATGCGGGCCAGGGAATCGGTGCGGATCCGATTGGCGTAGCGCCTCTCCACCTTGACCCAGACGGTCAAGCGCTCCTGGTGGATATCCTCGGGCAGGACGATGCTCTGCACCTGGCCGACGTTGACGCCGTTGAGCTGGACTGGGCTTCCGCGACTCAGTCCCGAGACGTTGACGAAGTGGACGAAGTACCGGTTTGAGCGGGTAAAGAGGTGGCGGCTCTGCCCGATGAAGAAGACCGCCATGCCGATCGTGACGATCGCCGCCAGGACGAGGACGCCGACGCGGATCTCACGCGACATCAACGGCCTCCTCCCGCGCCGCCAGGAAATCGGCGAAGAGCGGATCCTCGGTCTCCTGCGCCTGCTCCCAGGTGCCGAGAAAGCGGAAGACGCCATCGCTCAGGAAGGCGACCCGGCTCGCCACTCGGCGCGCCAGATCGAGGTCGTGGGTGACGACGACCGAGGTGACCGCGAGATCGCGATGGGTGCTGCTGATGAGGTGGCCGATCGTCGCCGCGGTCACGGGGTCGAGACCGCTGGTCGGCTCGTCGAAGAGTACGACTTCTGGGTCGAGCGCCAGCGAGCGGGCCAGCGCGACGCGCTTTCTCATGCCGCCGGACAGGTCCGATGGCATGACCTCGTCGACTTTGGCAAGCCCGACCATGGCGAGCTTGTCGTGGACTCGCTCCACAATCTCCTCGCGGTCCCAGGATGTGTGCTCGCGCATGGGGAAGGCGACGTTATCAAAGACGGTCATCGAGTCGAAAAGCGCTCCGCCCTGGAAGAGCATGGCGATTCGCCGTCGAACCGGGTAGAGCTCGCGCTCGTTCAGGGCGCTGACCTCGAGGCCGGCGAAAAAGACGCTGCCGCTGTCTGGCTTCTCGAGCCCATTGAGCTGGCGCAAGGTGACACTCTTGCCGCTTCCCGAGCGCCCGAGGATGACGAAGCACTCTCCTCGTTCGATGTCGAAATCGAGGCCGTTGATGACGACTCTGTCGCCATAGCTCTTGGTGAGGTCGCGAACGATGAAGAGGGCTTCGGCCATGGCGTTAGCGCGCCCGATGCCTAGAACAGGAGGTGGAAGATCTTGGTCAAGAAGAAGTCCGACACCAACACCATGATCGAAGCGAGCACCACCGTATTGGTAGTAGAACGGCCGACGCCTTCCGCTCCCCGTTGGGTCGTAAGTCCATTGTAGCACCCGATAATGGCGATGAAGTAGGCGAAGAAGACGGACTTGCCGAGGCCGCTTGCCACGTCCGAGAGGGTCAGAGACTTGATGACGTCGTTGATGTAGAAGGCCGCGGTCAGGTGCAGCTGAGTCACCGCGATCAACAACCCACCGAGAATCCCCAGCGCGCCGCCGATCGCCGTCAGCACGGGCAACATCGTGAGGCTCGCCACCAGCTTGGGCACCACCAGCTTCTTGACCGGATCGGCCGCCATCGAGCGCAGCGCGTCGATCTGTTCGGTGACCTTCATGGTGCCGAGCTCGGCTGTCATCCCCGAGCCGATCCGTCCGCCGACGATGAGCGCCACGAGGACGGGTCCGAGCTCCCGCACCAGCGACTTGGCGACCACCGAGCCGATGTAGTACTTGACGCCGAGCGAAGGGAGGCTGTAAGCGGTCTGCAAGGCGAGCACCATCCCGGTGAAGATGGTCGTGATGCTCGCCACCCCGAAGGAGCGCACTCCGATCTGCTCCATTTCAAGAATCCACGTTCTGATCTCGAAAGGCCGGCGCAAGAGAGCGACGAAGGCAGCTCCGGTGAGCAGGGCCAGCTCGCCGCTTTCCTCGACCGCGTGGCGCAGGTGGGAGCCGAGGGTCATTGGCGCAAGATCCACCACGGTCCGGCGTGCAGGATGGCGAGCAGGGCCTCCCCCGCGGCCAAGAGGAAGAGATCGGAGAGTCTCGCTTCCCGCCACGCGAACCAAGAGAAGGCGGCGCTCGCCGCCACCCGCCCGGCGACAAAGATGGCCACCAGGTCGAAGTAGCGGCGCATATCGCTGGCGGCGAGCAGGGAGAAGGCGGCAAAGGTGGCCAGGAACACGCCGAGCAGAGCAAGGTAGAATGTCTCGGTCGGCGGCGGTACCGCGAGCCATGCGCAAACCTGTCCGGGCGCTACGATCAGCGCGGCGGACAAAACTAGATCGTAAAGCGCTCCCAAGACCAGGCTGGCTCGGAGCCAGCGCCAGAGGGTGGATCGCCGCGCGAGCGAAGCGGAGCGGGGCATGAGGTGTCGATTCTAGCAAGTGGATCGCGACAGATGAGATCGAGAGCCGCGGGTTTCGGTACCATCCTCGCCAGCCTGGGCGGGAATCTGTTTCTCGTTCTCGGATCGCTCTTTTTCGGATCGCTGGCGACCTTGTTCGGCTGGTTGCCGCCCCGGGGTAACTTCACCTTTTGGTGTGCGCGCGCCTGGAGCCGTGGTCTTCTGTGGGCGAGCGGAGTTCGCGTCGAGCACGAGTTTGTCGAGCGCCTTCCCCCTCGACCCTTCATCTTCATGGCCAACCACCGCAGCACCTTCGACATCCCGGCGCTTCTCGCGACCCTCCCGGGTCAGACCCGATTCCTGGCCAAGAGCAGCCTGTTCAAGATCCCCATCTTCGGCTGGGCTCTGGCGATCGGGGGATTCATCCCCGTCGACCGCGGAAATCGAACCCGGGCGCGCGAGACGCTGGCGGTCGCGGCGAGGCGCCTGCGCGCCGGAGCGTCGCTCTTGATCTTCCCCGAGGAGACCCGCTCTCTCGATGGCAAGATGCTGCCCTTCAAGAGCGGTGGATTCCGCCTTGCGCAGGCGAGCGGCTTGTCCGTCGTTCCGGTGGGAATCCGTGGCGCGGGCGAGGTGGAAAGCCCCGGAAGCTGGATCATCCATCCCGGCACGATCAGAGTGAGATATGGCCGCCCCATCGACGCGATGGGGGCGGCGCCTGGCGCCAAGCGTCAATTTCTCGGCGAGATTCGAGAGCGTATCGCCGAGCTGAGGGGCCCGGAGGTTTGAGGGCGAGTTGATAGGCTGACGAGAGAGAGGCGAGCGCGATGAGCGAGACGATAGAAAGCGAGATCTGGCAGGCCCTCAAGGAGGTCAAGTTCCCGGGCATGAGCAGGGACATCGTCTCCTTCGGCTTTGTCGATGGAGTCGAGGTGGAACGCGGCAGCGCCACTGTCAAGCTGGCGATCGCGACGCAGCAGCCCGAGGCGGCCGAGGCGGTCAAAGAGGCGGCGCGGGAGGCCGTGGAACGCGTTGCCGGCGTGGAGCGGGTGAGCATTGAGCTCGAGATCACCGCTCCTCCGCAGGCGCAACGCGCTCAACAGAGCGTGGCGCAGAGCCCGAATCTCATTCCGGGAGTCAAGAGCGTGGTGGCGGTGGCGAGCGGCAAGGGCGGAGTCGGGAAGTCGACGGTGGCCGCCAACCTCGCCGTGCGATTGGCGCAGCTCGGCCACAAGGTCGGCTTGCTCGATTGCGACATCTACGGACCCTCTCTTCCGCTGATGTTCGGCATTCAGAAGCAGCCCAAGGTCGAGGGGAACCGGCTGATCCCCTTCGAAAAGTACGGGCTCAAGCTCATGTCCCTGGGCTTCATCCTGGACGTCGATACGCCGGTGATCTGGCGCGGGCCCATGGTGATGAAAGCGATCGAGCAGATGCTCGGCGACGTCGAATGGGGCGAGCTCGACATCATGATCGTGGATCTTCCACCGGGAACGGGCGACGCGCAGCTGACCCTCGCTCAGAGGGTGCCGCTGGCCGGAGCGGTGATCGTCACCACCCCGCAGGACATCGCGCTGATCGACGCCCGCAAGGGGCTGGCGATGTTTCGCAAGGTGAACGTGCCGGTGCTGGGCATCGTCGAGAACATGTCGGTCTTCATCTGCCCGCACTGCGGCGAAGAGACGCCGATCTTCAAGCGCGGCGGCGGCGAACGCACGGCCGAGATCCTCGGCTGCCCCTTCCTGGGGCGAATTCCCCTCGATCCCGCGATCGTGGAGGGCGGAGACGCGGGGGTCCCCATCGTCGTCGAAGAGAAAGACGGTCCGCACGCCGAGGCGTTTTCCAACATCGCGCAGGCGGTGACCAAGCAGATCAGCGAGCGCCAAGAGCGTAAGCTCTCGATCTTCTAGGAGCCCATGGCGGACGAGCGAGTCGCACTGGTCGCGGACGCTCACCTCGGCGGCCCGGGAGGGGCGGCCGGGGAGCTCATCGCTCAGCTCGAGTCCGCGGCCCGCGAGGGGCTCTCTCGGCTCATCCTGCTCGGAGACCTCTGTCATGTCTGGGTCGGGGCTCGGCGCTTCGAGACCCCGGAAGTCTCCGCTCTCGCCGCCGCGCTCGCCGCTCTGCGAAAGGGGGGCGTTCACGTCGACTACATCGAGGGCAATCGCGACTTCTTCCTGGCGGGAAGCCCCTATCAGTCGAGCTTTGATCGGGTCGCCAACGAGATCCCGGTGGAGCTCGCCGGCAAGCGCTATCTGGCGGTGCACGGCGACGGCCTCGATCGGCACGATCACCTCTATCGCTTCTGGCGCTGGCTGTCCAAGAGTCCTCCCAGCCGCTTCTTCATGACGCATCTTCCTTCGCGCTTGGCGCACCGCATCATGATGAAGACCGAGCGGGAGCTGGCGAAGACGAACTTCAAGCACCGGCAACGGATTCCGGAGGAGGAGATCAGCCGCTACGCCGAACGGCGCTTCGCCGAAGGCTACGACGTCTTGCTCTTGGGCCACTTTCACGAGGCGCGAAGCTGGCGCGTGGCGGACGGTGAGGTGCGCCTGATCGAGGCCTGGTTCCGCTCGCGCCGCCTAGTGTGGCTGGGCGAGGAAGGCGAGAGCTGATGCGGGCGACCTTCCTCGGCACCGGGACCTCGACCGGGGTGCCCCTCATCGGCTGCCGGTGCTCTGTGTGCACCTCAGACGATCCGCGCAATCAGCGCCTTCGTCCCAGCATGATGCTCGAGATCGACGGAGCGGTGGTCGTGATCGACACCTCGAGCGACTTTCGCCAGCAGGCGCTGCGCTACGCGATTCCCCGCGTCGATGCGGTCCTCTTCACTCATCTGCACGCCGACCACATCCTCGGCCTCGACGATCTGCGCGCCTTTAACTTCCGCCAGCAGGCTTCGATCCCCTGCTTCGGGTCGGAGGAGACGCTGGCAGCGCTCAAGCGAACCTTTCGCTACGCCTTCGAAGAGGTGACCGAAGGCGGAGGAGTGCCGAGCATCGACCTGCTGCCGATCGAGGGCCCTTTCGAGGTCGTGGGGAGGAAAGTCACGCCGGTCAATCTGTTCCACGGCTCGCTCTCCGTCCTCGGCTATCGGCTGGGAGACTTCGCGTACCTGACCGACTGCAATCGCATTCCCGAGGAGAGCTGGCCGTTGCTCGAGGGGCTCGAGGTCCTCGTTCTCGACGCCCTGCGCTACCGCCCGCACTCCACCCATTTCAACGTCGAGCAGGCGTTGGAGGTCGCGGCGCGAATCGGGGCGCGGCGGACGATCCTGACCCACATCGCGCACGAGATCGACCACACGGCGCCGCGCTTCCCGCTCCCCGAAAGTGTCGAGTTCGGGTACGATGGTCTCGCCTTCGCCGTGGATTGAACGGGACGCGCGGCCCCGGTGCAACCGCTCTGATTTGGAGGTGGTGATGCCTTCAGGTCAGGCCCGCTTCGACCCCGGCCAGCGACCAATCAGATGCTCGACGCAAGGAGGTTGACATGCGACAGCCGCTCGTCCGATTCGTCTTTATCGCCCTTTTAGCGCTCGCTCTCCAGCCTCTCGCGAGCCATCCCGCTTTCGCCGCCGCAGCGGACGTGACGGTGTCTCCGGGAACCGGGGGAAGCGTCGTCCTCGAAGATTCATCCGGCACACCCCAGCTCTCCGTGGAGAGCGGCGGAGTCGTGTTACCGGGCGTCGGCACGGGCAGCGCGGTGCACAATCTATGCATCGACTCCGTGAACAAGATCATCACCTGCACCGCCCCGGCGGCGTCCGGCCCGACCCTCGCCTTCTTTCAGAGCTCAAGCACGATCGCCGTCTTCCCTCCGCTTGCCACCGAGGTCACGGTCGCGTCGTTCTCGACAGCCGTGCAGGCGGGCAACAAGATCAAGGTGGGCGGAGTCGTCAACTATGAAGTCGTCGCAACCGCGAACATGAACTACACGCTCGAAGCTCGGCTGTACCGGGACGCTACCTTGATTTACAGCGGTAAAAGAACGAGCGCGATGTCCTCGGCGGGAACATATGACGAATTCCTGCCCATCTCCTACGTAGACACAGCGCCGGCCACCGCGACCTCCACGTACCAGATTCG
>JBJKRB010000109.1:0-5958 GCA_046704885.1 Thermoanaerobaculia bacterium
TTCAGGGTCAGGAGCACCTCGGGCATGTACTTCTCCTTGAACGAGGCGTCGTCGCTCTCCTCGACGGCGAAGCGGACCTTCTGTCCCGGCTTCAGGTTCATCAGGGCGTAAGGCAACTTCACCACCACGTTCTTGCCTTCGATGTTCATGCCCCGGTCCTTCCAGTGGAACACCTCACTGATCTGTTTCGTGTCGCTGCCCTTGGTGTACCTCTTGAGGGAGTAGGTGGAGAAGTAGTTGATCTCCTTCGCCCCACGCAGCGCGCCGGCACAGGACAATCCACCGCCTTCATACTCGATACACGCCCCCACCTCGATCAGGTACTCGAATCCAGGTTTGTCGTAGAAGAAGGGCTTGCCGCCGGTGGTGGCGTCGTTGTCCGTGTCCAGGCTCAGATGGATGACATCGCCGGCCATGTGGCCCTTGAGATAGTACGCCGCTTCCTTGGCCAGAACCGCGGTAATGGTCAGATTCGTGCCGTCGGAGTCGATGAGCACCTTGACCACGTCCTTGCCCGGATCCTCCCCTTGCCGGACGTCGTTGGCGGGATCGGTGAGCATCGCGTTGTGCATGGCCTTCTGGATCTCGGCGGCGGCTACGACCGGGAGCAGGACCAGGCATGCGAGGACTGTCGGTACGGTCACGTACTTCATCAGTTGCCTCCTTCCCGTCGTCTCTTGTGCCGCACGCGATCGGTGGCGCTTGCGTGCGCGTGGATTTGCGGATGAGTCTACTGACCCCGAGAACCCGGGTCAAAGGCTGAGCGAGGACCCTGGGATGCGGCCGCGCAGCCGGGGGCCCCGCGGACGGCCCAGCAAAGGAAAACCGTAATGTCAGGCGGCGCGCTCGAGCGCCTTGTCGAAGAAGGTCTCGATCGCCCGGAAGAAGGCGGGAATGTCGGGGAGACTGGAGATCTGGCGGCGGAGCTCCTGGCCGTTCGGAAGGCCATGGCTATAGAGCCCGGTAAACGTACGTAGCTTGTGGAGGGCGAAGCGCGGGTCTTCGCGCTCGACCACCGTGGAGAAGTGATCGAGGATGAGCGCGCGCCGATCCTCGAGCGTCGCGGGAGCGACCCTCCCACCTGATAGACGCGCGGCGATCTCGCGAAAGATCCACGGATTGCGAGTCGCCCCGCGGCCGATCAAAAGGCCGTCGCAACCGGTTTCGGCGAGGCGCCTCACGGCGTCGTCCGCTCCTCTCACGTCACCGTTTCCCAGGACCGGAATCGACAGCGCCTCCTTGAGCCGCGCGATGTGGCTCCAGTCCGCTGCGCCGGTGAACTTCTGCTTGGCGGTTCGGGCGTGCATGGCAACGGCGGCGACCCCGTTCGCCTCGCAGATTCGCCCGAGCTCGAGGTAGGTGTGACGCCCTTCGTCCAGGCCGAGGCGGAACTTCACGGTCAGCGGGATGGTGAGCGCCTCGCGCACGCCCGCGATCATCCTCTCGGCAAGGTTGAGGTCGCCCATCAACGCCGCTCCCGCACACCCCTTGAGCACCTTGTTGGCGGGGCAGCCCATGTTGATATCGCAGACGTCGGGCGCCAGCTCCTCGACCTGGCGCGCCGCCTCGACCATGGTGGCGACGTCCGAGCCGTAGATCTGGATCGAGAGCGGCCGCTCTTCCTCGCTGAAAGGAAGGAGGCGCGTCGTCTGACGCTCGCCGCGAACCAGGGCGCGCGCCGAGATGAACTCCATCGAGACCAGACCCACCCCTCCGATCCGGCGGACGATCAAGCGGAAGTCGCGATCCGTCACCCCCGCCATGGGGGCCAGAACAAGGGGAGGATCGATCGTCACATTGCCGAGGCGGAGCATCCGGACGATCCTAACAGTCCCGCCCACAATCGGCCTGACCCCACCCGCCCTCGCGTTATGATCCCGCCCGGGAGGGCATCATGGCGAAACGATCGAGCGCAGAGGAGGAGGATCCGTTGCCGACGAGCCATCTCCAACCCGGGAAGACGAAGATCGATCTTCTGCGCACCGGCCGTTTGCCCTCACTTCCCACCGCGTTCTTGAACGGGAAGGATCTCGACCTGCTGGGTCCCGTTGGCTTCCTGGGCTCCGGCGCGAGCATCGGAGGAGAAGCTCCGCGCGTCGATCGGCGCGAGCTCGCCGCCGCGCTCGAGCGCGCCAATGACGCCTACGGCCATCCACGCGCTCGCGACCTCGGGAGCAAGCTCGCCGACCCGGCCACGAGGGTCGTGATCGCCGGGCAGCAGCCCGGGATCCTCGGCGGCCCCCTCTACACCTTGACCAAGGCCATCGCCGCTTATCGTTGGGCGCGCCAGCTCGAGTCCGCGGGGGAGCCCGCCGTCGCCCTCTTCTGGGTGGCGACGGAAGACCACGACTTCGCCGAGGTCGCCCACGCCGCGATTCTCACCAGCGACGGACCGCGCGACTTCGATCTTGGCGAGGACCCCTCGCCTTTGGCGC
Source organism: Thermoanaerobaculia bacterium (assembly GCA_046704885.1). Lineage (GTDB taxonomy): Bacteria > Acidobacteriota > Thermoanaerobaculia > Multivoradales > JBJKRB01 > JBJKRB01. The sequence continues at coordinate 2,436 of JBJKRB010000109.1, forward strand.
CGGTCGGGATGCGCTCGCTCGGGCCCGAAATCACCCCCTTACTGGAACGGATTCGGGAGGTCATGCCGGGAGAGCGTTATGGCGCCTGGATCGACCGGATCGCCACCTGGTATCGCCCCGACGCTCGTTTCGGCGAGGCGTTTTGCCGCTTGATGGTCGGACTGCTCGGCGACGCCTGCCCCCTTCTCGTCGACTCCATGCTGCCGGCGCTCAAGCAAGCGCAGAGCCCCTGGCTCGAGCGTTTCGTCGACCAGCGCGAAGCGGTCGAGACCGCCCTGAGCACCCAGGAAACGCGCATCGAGACGCGCGGCCACTCGCTTCAAGTGGCGCCGCAGCCGGGCACCAGTCCCCTATTCCTGATTCATGGAGGCGAGCGACGGCGGATCGCGTGGGAGGAAGACGGGTTTTCGCTCCGCGGCCTGGAAGAGGCGGCTCGACCGATCGGAGAGCTCTCCGCCGCCATCGCCGAGAACCCCGCGACGGTCAGCCCCGGAGTTCTCGCCCGGCCCCTGATCCAGGATGCGGTCCTCGGCACGTCGCTGACCCTCCTCGGACCGGGTGAGGTCTCCTACTACCCGCAGGCCGCGCCCCTCTACGAGCTCCTGGAGATCGCCGCTCCGGCGATCAACTTGCGGCCGCAGGTCCTCGTCCTCGAAGAGCGCCAGCTCGAAAGGCAGCAGGCTAGCGGCGTCGAGCTCGTGGATCTCCTCCACCCGGATTTCGACCTCGACCGGGCCCTCGGCCGCGACCGGGGGGAGCGCATCATCGCTCCCCGCCGAGCCCGGATCGACGAGCTGATCGCCGAGATTCGCCAACCGGCGCTCGATATCGATGCCAATCTGGAGCGCCCGTGGGAGAAGACCCGCGATTCGATCTCGCGCTCCCTCGAGACCTTCGAGGGCAAGCTCACCGCCGCGCTCGCCCGCCAGGATGAGGTACGCCGACGCCGCCTCGAAAACCTCCTCGCGGTCTGCCTGCCGCTCGGCTCCTTGCAGGAGCGGGTCATCGCCAGCGCCCACTTCCCCGCCCAGTACGGAGATGATTTCGTCCCCGGGCTGGTGGACGCAATGGAGCTCGACCCCCGCTTTCTCCAGGTCTTCTCGCCCGGTGAGGAGGACGAGTGAGCGACACGCTGGATGTCGTCGCCATTGGGGCTCATCCCGACGACGTCGAGCTCGGCTGCGGCGCCACCCTGGCCAAGCTGTCCCTCGCCGGGCGCCGGGTGGGGATCCTCCACCTGACTCGCGGCGAGATGGGCACGCGGGGGAGCGCCCCCGAGCGTGAGCAAGAAGCCAAGCGCGCGGCCCTCGCGCTCGGGGCCGAACGGCTCGACTTTCTCGACTGCGGCGACGGCGGCCTCCTCCACGACCGGGAGAGCGAAGATGCCCTCATCTCCTATCTGCGCAAGTACCGTCCGGATCTGATCCTCGGCCCGACCCCCGAGGACCGTCACCCCGATCACGGGCGCGCCCATCGCCTGGTCGTCGACGCCGCCTTCTATTCCGGCCTCGCCAAGAGGGCTCCCGCGCTCGGCCCGCCGTTCCGACCCGCCGCAGTCTTCTGCTACATGCAGCACAATCCGTTTCCGCCGACCTTCATCGTCGACGTCAGCGACACCTGGGAGCGCAAGCTCGCGGCCCTCGACGCTTACGAGAGCCAGATCTCCCGCGGCGGAGAAGAGAGCCGCTCCTCCGAGCCGCTCACGAAAGTGGCGTCGCGCGACTTTCGCCTGGCCATGGAGGGTCGCGGCCGCCACTTCGGCCAGATGATCAACGCGACCTTTGGCGAGCCCTTCTGGAGCGCCATGCCGCTCGCCGTGCCCGACCCCTACAGCCTGATTCCGGGAGGGATCCGGTGAAGATCGGCATCAGCTGCTACCCCACCTTCGGCGGCTCCGGGGTGGTGGCGACCGAGCTCGCGATGGCGTTGGCGGCGAGTGGCGACGAAGTCCACGTGATCAGCTACGCCCTGCCCTCGCGCCTCGACCTCATCAATCCCAACTTGACCTTCCACGAGGTGGTCGTACCTCGCTATCCTCTCTTTGAATACCCGCCGTACTCGCTCGCTCTCGCCACCAAAATGGTCGAGGTGACCCGGCATCATCAACTCGACCTGATGCACGTCCACTACGCGGTGCCCAACGCCGTATCGGCGATCCTCGCCCGCCAGATCCTCGCGCCGCAACCGCTCATGGTGGTGACCACCCTGCACGGAACCGACATCACCCTCGTCGGCAACGACCCGAACTATCTCGAGACCACGCGCTACGGAATCCAGCAGAGCGACGCGGTCACCACGGTTTCCGATTTCCTCAGGCGCGATACGCAGACCCAACTGGGAATCAGCAACCGGATCGAGGTCGTTCCCAACTTCATCGATCCTGAGCGCTATCAGCGCGCCTTCACCGGACCCGGAGCCCGGCGCTGGGCCAAGCCAGGGGAGCGCTTGCTCGTGCACGTCTCGAACTTCCGACCGGTGAAACGGGTCCTGGATGTTCTCGAGGTCTTCTTGCGCGTCAGGCGCGAAGTCCCCGCCCGCCTGCTTCTTGTCGGGGATGGACCGGACCGCGCCAAGGTCGAGCAGGAGTGCCGCGGGTGCGACGCTTGCGAAGAGATCACCTTCCTCGGAAACCTGCCGACGATCGAGGAGGTCCTGGTTGGCGCCGATCTCTTTCTCCTGCCCTCGGAGAGCGAGTCCTTCGGGCTTTCCGCTCTCGAAGCTCTGGCCGCCGAGGTTCCGGTGATCGCCACCCGGGTCGGGGGCGTACCAGAGGTCGTGCGCGACGGCGAGAACGGCCTGCTCTTCGCCGTCGGCGACATCGCGGGAATGAGCGCCGCCGCCGTGGAGCTGCTCACCGACGACGAACGGCGGCGGGCGATGGGCAAAGCCGGCGAGCGCTGGGCCCTGGAGAACTTCAATCAGGACATGATCGTGGCGCGCTATCGCGATCTCTACGAGCGCGTTCTGGCCGGCGGCGAATGAGCCCGGCGAAGAGTTACGGCGCACCCGCCAAGGAGAGTTGGGGCGAGCTGCGCGACCGGGGCTCGCGCTTCCTCGCCTGGATTCAACCCGCGGCCAGCGAGGCCGGAGCTCGAGCCTCAGTCGAGCGCGCACGGCAGCGCTTCCCCGACGCCACCCACCACTGCTTCGCCTGGCGCCTCGGAGATCCTCCGCGCGAGCGGAGCTCGGACGACGGCGAGCCGCGCGGCACCGCCGGGCGTCCCATTCTCGCCGTCCTCGCCGGCGCCGGGCTCTCAGACGTCGTGGCGGTGGTCACGCGCTGGTTTGGCGGCGTCAAGCTCGGCAAGGGTGGCCTGGCACGCGCCTACTCTGGCGCCGCCTCCCGGGCGCTCGAGAATCTCGTGGTCGAGCGAAGAGTGCCGCAGATCGAGATCACGGCAGACCTGCCTTACGAGCGCTTTGGCGCGCTCGAGCGCCTGATCCACCCGCCCGAGGTCGTGCTGGTAGAGCAGAGCTTCGAGGCTCGCGTCTCGGTGCGCTTGCGCGTCTGGCGCTCGCGGGC
>JBJKRB010000110.1:0-2727 GCA_046704885.1 Thermoanaerobaculia bacterium
GCCGCGGTGGCGAAGCCGTCGTGGGGAAAACCGCCAATGACCGCGACCGTCGGCGCCGAGAGGAGATCGTCGGTGACGTTGTCGAGCTCTCCAGTCTTGGTCGCCACCACGTCGATCGACAGGGTACACGTTCCGCCCGCGGCGATCGTGTCGGTAGCGCTAGCGAAGAAGACGAATCCGATACCGGCATTGGTCAGCGAGGCGCCACAGTCGTTGCTCGCGTTCGACGGTGTAGCGACGACCATTCCCGGTGGAAATTCGTCGGTGACGGTGAAGCTCGAGACCGGATTCGCGTTGGCGGAGTTGTCGATGACCAGGGTGAGGGTCGAGCGCTGCCCGGCCGGGACCTGCGGAGGAGAGAAGCTCTTCGTGATTCCCGGGTGGTCGGTGGCCACGGTGAGAACGGCAGTAGGGTCGAGCGAGGTTCCGAGGTTGGTGGACGTGAGGTATCCGCAGTTGTTCGTGTGGGGCCCAGAGACGGAGCTGGTGACGTTGACGGCCAGGTGGCAGGTGCTGTTGCCGGGCACCACTCCCCCGGAGAAGTCGATCCAGGTGCCGTTTGCAGGGGCGGCGAGCGTGCCGCCGCACTCCGAAGTCGCTCCTGGAACCGCGGCGATCGTGACCCCGGAAGGCAACGGGTCGCTGAAGGCGACGCCCATCCCCGTGGTGCTGGAAGTGTTCTGGATCGTGAAGACCAGCTGGCTCGAGCTCCCGGGGCCGATGGTCGCGGGGTTGAAAGCGATGGAGAAGACCCAGGAGGTGGTGCGGGCCCCGGCCGCGGTGGCGAGGAGCGACAAGGCGGCGAGCGTCAGCGCAAGAACGATCTTTCGGGAAACGGTCATGAGGTCTACCTCCAACGATCGAAGAGACCCGAGCCAAAGGCACGGCGGGTCTCGGTTGTCGATTCGAAACTAGGAAGCGATCATAGGCACAGATGTAGGCGAGGGGCAATAGATCAATTGCGGGGTCCCGGCGCGTCCGACCGACGTGAGGCCGGACGCGCTAGACTCGTTTTCCCATGAACGAACATCCACCCGCATAGGAGCTCCCCATGCAACCTGACGAGTTCGTCCAGTTCTTCGAGATGCAACGTGCCTCGGCCATCCTTCGGACGCCGAGCGAGGAGGCTGCCGGCCCCGCGATGGAAGCGGCGATCCGCGGCGGGTTCCGGATCTGCGAGTTCACCCTCACCATCCCCGGCGTCTTCGACCGGATCCAAGAGTTCGCGAAGAAGGAGGGGATCGTGGTTGGGGCCGGCACCGTCCTCTCGGTCGAGAATGCGCGGCGCGCGGTCGAGGCGGGCGCCCAGTTCCTCGTTTCCCCGGTCGCCGACGAGGCGGTGATCGCGGAGGCGGCGCGTCTGGGCGTCGCGATGATGGCGGGGACCTACACGCCCGCCGAGATGCTCAAGGCCTACCGCGCCGGAGCGGCGCTCCAGAAGCTCTTTCCGGTGCCGAGCATGGGCCCGGCCTACGTCAAGGCCTGCTTGGGGCCGATGCCTTTCCTGAAGATCGTGCCGACGAGTGGCGTCGATCTCGACAACGCCCGCGACTACCTCGATGCCGGCGCCTTCGCGATCGGCTTCGTGGGGCCGCTCTTCGTCGCCGAGGACATCGAGCGCTGCCGCTACGACGCGATCGAGGAACGCGCCAAGAAGCTCTTGAAGGCGGTCGGCGCCGGCCGGGAGTGATGGCGCTGGGCGTCCAATGCGGCTGTCCGCGGGTGACGGCCGCCTCACGGTGACAGCCCTGGTCGCCGGGTGACCTTACGATGTTCCGAAGGCGCCCCGGAGGGGCGCTGGAAATTAGCCGGTGGCAAGCGAAGCGCAGCCACCGGGATAGGCCCGAGAAGAACCAGCACCCCGGAGGGGTGCGGGAACCTTATGTAATCCACCTTCCAATCGGACACATTCCTGCGCCCCTCCAGGGCGCCGATATGTCTTACCTCGCCAACCGGTGGTCGCGCCCTCCGGGCGCACCACCGGCTAATATCCCCCGCCCTTTCAGGGCGTAGAGCGATCAGCCGTTCGCCGCTATCCATCGCCGTGGGCGGGCGCGGCCGTCAATCCCGCTGATTGATCATCGCCGCCATCTCGACGTCCTTGGCGGTGACGCCGCCGGCATCGTGGGTCGAGAGGGTGAGGGTGACCTTGTTGTAGCGGATGTCGATGTCGGGATGGTGCTGCTTGGCCTCGGCGAGCTCGCCGACGTAGGCGACGAAGGCGAGGGCGGCACGGAAACTCGGAAGCTCGTAGGTGCGGCGGATCGCCTTGCCGCGTGCCGCCGGCTCCCAGCCGGGCAGGCGCTTGAGCTCGCGCTGGATGCGCTCGGCCTTGAGCTTGTCGCCCTGGTTCTTGATCGTCGCCTTTTTCGCCGTCTTTCTGGTCGCCATGGGGATTCTCCCTTCGGTGATTCGCTTGGGTTCCGTGCTCTGCTTCGCTCTTCCAGTGTAGCGTGCCGCCTGCGAGGTGGACCGGCGGGCGGGTTTAAGATCCGTTTCTACGAATGGGACCCAGATCTATGTGTAGGGGCAACCCACGGGTCGCCCTGAGGATGCGAACGACCGCGTGCAAGTGGTTTGGCATGACGATGAAGGCGTCGAGTGCGACGTTCGCGAAATGGGTGGGGACCTGGCGCCAGCAGGACTCCACCACCCTCCCCGCGGTGTTCAAGCGTACGCGCCCTTCTCGAATCTGGCCGAAGAGACAAGCACGCCGCCACGTGCAGA